>CAZZVT010000066.1:0-16852 GCA_964657545.1 uncultured Jatrophihabitantaceae bacterium | reverse complement strand
CGCACGGCCTGTGCGACGACGCTGCGGTCGATGGGTGACAGCGCGCGCATCGTCACGACGTCCTGCGGCTCGGCGCCGCGCCGGCGCTGGGCCAGTTGCAGGCGCAGCCGGGTGCGCTGCAGTGCCTCGACGACGTCGACGAGGATCGCCGCGTGGTCCTCGGGCAGCAGCGCCGAGCCGGCGCCGGTCTTGAGCCGCTCGACCGTCGATCCCTCCGGGGCGCCGACGCTGAGTGCGACGAAGCGGGCGATGTTCACCACCGGCGTCAGGGCGTGGTTCTTCAGATCGAACGTGCCCCCGCGACGGGCAACGACGTCGCGCACCGAACGTAGCCGGGCGCGGTGCGACAGCGACTCCTGCAGCAGCAGGCGCATGGTCCCCGGATGCCGACGCAGGTCGCCGAAGACGCGGGTGACGGCGGGCAGTCCCGGGTCGCCGTGGATGGGTCGACCGTCGACCAGCAGCGACGTCATGATCGCGCCCTGGTCGGCGACGGGGTCGTCGAGCCAGCGCCGCCCGGCCGCGCGCCACTCGGCGTTGGCGCGGCTGAACGCCGGCCGCGACGCGGTGGCGCCGTGGCCGTCGATGCCGAAGCCGGCGCGCTCGAGCACCCGCTCGACCTCGCGGAAGACAGCGCGGTAACGCTCCTGTTCGACGGCCTCGACCGAGTCGTCGAAGACGACGGCCGAGTCGACGTCCGAGCTGAGCACCGCCTCGCGACGTCCGTTGCTACCCAGGACCAGCCAGGTGAACGCGTCCAGATCGAGGTCGGGATGCTCGGCGAAACACAGGGTGAGCGCACGTCGCACCACGGCGTCGACCGTGGCTGAGAAGACGGCCAGCACCTTGCTGGTGGCCAGCCCCCGCGCCAGCAGGTCGACGACCATCGACGGCGCGCGGCCGCCCAGTTCCACCAGTTCGTCCACGTCGTGCGCCTGCACCACCTGCTGCCGAAGCGCCACGGTGGCCGTCGACGGTGACACCGCGAAGTCAGCAGTGGTCACCGCACCGCGCAGCACGCCGGCGTCGTCGGTCACCAGCAGGAAGTCGGCGTGTGTGTCGAACAGCGTGATCAGTGCCTGCGCCGCGGATTCGCCGAGACGGGTCGTCGGGGTGGGGCGGGCCATCACTTCCCCGGCCGGCGTCGACGGCGGGTGGTCGTCGACCAGCACGGCGCGACGCAGGATCGCATCGGTGAGCAACCCGTACCCGCCGTCGCCGACCTCGACGGCGGCGTAGTCGACGCCGTCCCGCGTCATCCGCCGGGCGGCCTCCTGCAGCGTGGTCGACGCCGCGACGATCAGCGGTTCGCGCACGATCAGATCGTCGACCGTGATGTACGGGCTGGGCGCCGCCGGGCGTCGTTCGCCCTGCTCGGCCAGGAACCGGGCGCCCGACACCGATGCCAACGCCGCCCGGGACACGTCGGCGGGAATCCGCGCGATCGTGGTGGCCCCGACGGCGACGGCTCGCGGCCCGACCGTCTGCTGCGTGAGCAGCGCCGAGAAGCCGAACACGCCACCGGGCCCCAGCCGCTCGTCGGGTCGGTGGTCGGTGAGGTCGGTGCCGGTCCAGAGGTCGACGGAGCCCTCGACGACGACGTACAGCGCCTGGGTCGGAGCGACGAATGCGTCGATGATCTCGGCGCCGTCGGCGATCTGCAGGATGTCGGCTGCCGCTGCCACGCGTTGCCGGGTCGTGACGTCCAAGGCGTCGAACGGTGCATATCCGGCGAAGAATTGGGAAAGCTCGATCTCACCTGAGAGATCCCCGACGCCGCCGTCGACCTCCGTGCCCGTCATGCATTCATCATCGCCCCTCGAGCCAGGGAGTCCGAATGACCCAGACGCAGAGCGGTAGCTCACTCGACGCAGAACAGGACGGCTACAAGCAGTCGCTGGGCAGCAGGCAGGTCCAGATGATCGCGATCGGTGGCGCCATCGGCACCGGTCTGTTCCTCGGCTCGGCGGGTCTGCTGAGCAGCACTGGCCCGGCCCTGGTGCTCAGCTACGCCATCACCGGCGTCATCGCGTACCTGCTCATGCGAGCGCTCGGCGAACTCGTGCTCCACCGCGCGACGTCGGGGGCGTTCGTCTCCTACATGCGCGAGTTCTTCGGCGAGAAGGCCGCGTACGTCACCGGCTGGATGTACTGGCTCAACTGGGCCGTGACCGGCATCGCCGAGCTGTCCGCGGTGGCCCTCTACGTCCGGTACTACATCTCGGACATGCCCAAGTACCTCACGGTGCTCATCGCGCTGGCCGTCGTGCTGGCCATCAACCTGATGTCCGCGAAGGCCTTCGGGGAGTTCGAGTTCTGGGCCTCGATCCTCAAGGTCAGTGCGATCGTCGCGTTCCTGGTGGTCGGCCTGGTGTTCGTCATCGGCGGTATCCACGTGGGCTCGCACAAGGCCGGCTTTCAGAATCTGTGGCAGAACAAGGGCGGCTTCTGGCCGACGTCCGACGGCTTCCTCTGGTACGGCCCGCTGCTGGTGATCTCCACCGTCGTGTTCGCCTACGCCGCCATCGAGATGGTCGCCGTCGCGGCCGGCGAGATGAAGGACTCCGACAAGGAGGTGCCGAAGGCCGTCAACGCGGTGGTGTTCCGGATCGGCGTCTTCTACATCGGCTCGATCCTGCTGCTGATCTGCATGCTGCCCACCGGGTCCTACAAGGAGGGCACGAGCCCGTTCGTGTCGGTCTTCAAAGCCATGGGTCTCGGCTGGATCGGCGACGTCATCAACGCCGTGCTGATCGTGGCCGCGCTGTCGAGCCTGAATTCGGGGCTGTACTCCACCGGCCGCGTGCTTCGCAGCCTGGGCGTGTCCAAGCAGGCGCCCCAGTTCACGCTGAAGATGAGCTCGCACGGCGTGCCGTGGGCCGGCATCGTGATGACCTCGTTCATCTACGTCCTCGGCGCGATCCTCAACATCCTCGACCCCAACGCGTTCGAGACGGCCCTGGAGGCGGCGTCGGTGGCCATCGTGTTCACCTGGGGCACGATCTTCTCCTGCCAGCTGCGGCTGCGGTACCTGGTGAAGCGCGGCGTGATCGAGAAGAGCCCGTTCCAGATGCCGGGCTCGCCGTACACCAGCTACATCGGTTTGGCGTTCCTCGCGCTCGTGCTCGTCGGCATGTTGATCTCGGGCTGGCAGAGCTCGCCGCACTTCTGGAAGAAGACCGACTTCGTCATCGTGGCCATCGGCATCCCGGTGATCGCGGTGCTGCTCACGGCGGGGTGGATGCTCGTGCGCAAGAACGTCATCGAGAACACCGGCAACAAGCTCAAGGCCGTCTGGTCGAACGACGGTCCGACCTACTCCGACGTCGACGACCCCGACCAGCTCGACCCGGACGACGCGAGCGTCACGGCCTGAGTTCGGCGTCCTCGAGGACGAAGGCGCGCCACGGGTGATGCGGTCGCCGGCCGTGCCCCGGGTCCACACCGACGATCCGGCCGCCGGGCACAGCGACCGACTCGTGCGCGGCATCCGGGTCGACGGTGACCAGCTCGGCGACCTCAGGGCTGCAGCGCAGTACGTTGCGCCGCCAGTCGACGACGCCCGAATGCCCGTGCACCTGACTGAACGGCGACGTCGTCGCGAGCCAGCCCGGCGCGAGCTCGGTGGCCGACGCGGCCCACACCGGTCCGGCGCCCGGGTCGGGGTCGCCGCCGCCGAGCATCTGCCCGGGGTGGAACAGCACGTCGTCGTGCGTGCCGATGAAGGAGTTGATCGCCGCAGCCGCGAGCTCGGCCCGTGACGGCCGGTCGAGGGCAAGACGCCAGAAACCCTCGGTCAGCCCGGCATGCGTGATCAGGAAGTCCTCGTCGGGCGTGTGGACGGCGGCCGCCACCAGCATCCGGCCCGTCGTCCACCAGCGGCGCAGCGAGTCGACGGCGACGTCGGCGATCCGCTCGGGCCAGCTGAACGCCGGTTCGTGCACGTACTGCGCCTCGTGATTGCCGGCCAGCTGCACCCACTGGTCGGGCTGCTCGCGCAGGTACCGATCGACCAGGGCCACCACGCCCTCCGGGTCAGGGCCGCGGTGCACGAGATCGCCGACCTGCACGATCTGCAGGTCGGCGGGCAGCCGTCCGGTGCGTTCGTCGGCACCGAGCCGGCGCAGCTCGCCGCTGAGCTCGGCCAGGTGTCCGGCGAGATCACCGATGACCGCAACACGACTCAACTGCGGTCGGCCCGACCCAGCAGTACGACGGCCCGCTCGTCATCGATCACCTGCATGTCGCGTCGGAGCAGACCCCAGCCCGGTGTCGCGGCGAGCAGCTCGACGATCTGCTGGTCCTGCCGCGGCCCGGCGATCTGCAGCAGCAGCTGCCCGTCGTCGTCGAGGTGCCGGGCGGCGACCTCGAGGCACGCGCGGACCAGGTCGAGGCCGTCGGTGCCGCCGTCGATCGCGGTCACCGGATCGTCCGGCCAACGCTCGACGTCGGCCGAGGGCAGATAGGGCGGGTCGGCGAGGATGATCGGGAACCGCTCGTCGTCGCCGACGCCGTCCTGCAGGCGCACGCAGCGGACGTCCACCCACGCCGACCGACCGGCACGCTCGGCGTTGCCGCGCGCGAACTCGGCAGCGACCGGGTCGGCCTCGATCTGCACGAGGTCGCGGTCGGCCAGGACGGCCGCCGCCAGACCGATGTGTCCGGCGCCGGCGCACAGTTCCAGGATCGGCCCGGGGTGGGCTTCCTGGGCGAGTTCGGCCGCCCATCGGCTCTGTGCGAGCGTCCACGACCGCGGGGTCAGGACCCGATCGTCGAAGCTGATGGTGAGGGGGCCGAACCGACACTGATGTACGGGTGAGGACTGCACTCGTGCTCCGTCTGCCGGGCTGGCCCGCCCGCCGATCTGGAGCCGCACAGCCGCGTCCATGTTACGGGAAGTTTTCCGAATGCCCGATCGGGGCACGAATGCGTCAGGCCCAAACCACGGTGCCGAGCCCGGAAACTGGCGAACCGCGACACCACCGCGGCCGCCGCCCAGGAGAACATCGTGAACCTTCCGACGCCGCGCGGCCCGCTCAGCGCATCCATCGTGTCCGCCCTCGCCCAGCGCGATCCGTCCCTGCTCGTCGAGCTGCCGCTGACTGCGATCGCCGACGACCCGCTCACCGACGACGACGTCCAGCTGGCGTTGTGGACTTGCTACGAACTGCACTACCGCGGCTTCGACGACTGCGACGCGACCTGGGAGTGGCAACCCGAACTCATCGCGGTGCGCCGCGAGCTGGAACGTCACCTGCTCGACGCCCTACACCGCGATCTCACCGTGCCCGCCTCGACCCGACCGGTTGCCGAGCGGCTGCGCGAGCTGGTCGACTCCGACGACGGGCCCTCGCTGGCGCGCTACGTCCAGCGTGACGCAGACGCCGCACAGTTCCGCGAGCTGGTCATGCTCCGCTCGCTGTACCAGCTCAAAGAGGCCGACCCGCACACCTGGGCCGTGCCGCGCTTGGCCGGACGGGCGAAGGCCGCGTTGGTCGAGATCCAGATCGACGAGTACGGCGGCGGCGACCCGGCGCGCATGCATTCCGAGCTCTACCGGACGCTGCTGCGCAGCATCGGTCTCGACGACACCTACGCCGCGTACGTCGACGTCGTTCCGGGGATTGCGCTGGCGATCAGCAACGTCATGTCGATGTTCGGGTTGCGCCGTGATCTGCGCGGCGCACTCGTCGGGCACCTGGCGGCCTACGAGATGACGTCGTCCGAACCGTGCCGTCGCTATGCCCGCGGGCTGCGCCGGCTCGGGGGCGACGACACGGCCTGCGATTTCTACGACGAGCACGTCACCGCCGACGCGCTGCACGAGCAGCTGGCTGCGCACGACCTGTGCGGTGGCCTGGCGCAGGACGAGCCCGAGCTCACCGAGGACATCGTCTTCGGCGCGGCGACCAGCCTGTACGTCGACACCCGCTTCGCCGAGCACGTGCTCGGGTGCTGGCAGGCCGGGCGGAGGTCGCTGTACGAGCCGGCGGGCGATCTCGCCGCGGCGGGCTAATCGCCCGAGCGGGCCAGTGAGCCGTGCTTGTGGCTGCCGTCGCACAGCGGCTTGACCGCCGATCGGCCGCAGCGACACAGCGCAACGACCCGCGGCGTCGGCACCGGCGAGCCGTCGATCTCGCGGACGGCGAAGTCACCACGCAGGACCAGCGGCCCGTCCGGGTAGATCGTGACGGTTGCGGCCGCCGGTCGGACGGGTTCGGGATCGTGCTCGGGCATGTCCAGGTCCCTACCCAGGCGGCCGGTCGAGCTGTCGGCGGGGGTCGAAGCGGCGCTCGAGACCCGTCCAGCAGTCGGCGTAGTCGGCCTGCAACTGCGGCGCATTCGCAGCGAACGACGTCACCCGCTGCGGGTGGGCGGTCTCGAACATGAACGCCATCGTGCCGGTCAGACGCTGTGGCGCGAGTTCGGCCGTGCTCGCTGCGTCGAAGGCCTCCAGGTCGGGGCCGTGCGGCGTCATCGAGTTGTGCAGGCTGATACCGCCGGGCACGAAGCCGTGCGGCTTGGCGTCGTAGGCGCCGTGGACGAGGCCCATGAACTCGCTCATGACGTTGAGGTGGTACCACGGCGGCCGGAAGGTGTCCTCGGCCACGAGCCAGCGATCGGGGAAGATCACGAAGTCCAGGTTCGCGGTTCCCGGCGTCTCGGACGGTGAGGTCAGGGTCGTGAAGATCGACGGGTCGGCGTGGTCGAACAGCAGCGGGCCCACCGGCGAGAACCGGGTTAGGTCGTACTTGTAGGGCGCGTAGTTGCCGTGCCAGGCCACGACATCGAGCGGGGGATGGTCGAGCTCCGTGCACCAGGTGACGCCGCCCGAGCGCACGAAGTAGCGAGCCTCGATGCCGTCGCGGTCCTCGTACGCAGCGACCGGGGTCAGGAAGTCGCGCGGGTTGGCCAGGCAGTTCGCGCCGATCGGCCCGCGTTCGGGCAGCGTCAGCGACGCGCCGTAGTTCTCGGCCAGGTAGCCGCGTGCCGAGCCGTCGAGCAGGACGACGCGGAACTTGACGCCCCGCGGGACGACCGCGATCTCGCCCGGCGCGATCTCCAGCACGCCGAACTCGGTGTGCAGCCGCAGCCGGCCCTGCTGCGGCACGAACAGCAGCTCACCGTCGGCGTCGGCGAAGAACTCCACCTCCATCGAGCGGGTGAGCAGGTAGACGTGCGCGGCCATGCCGGTGTGCGCGGCTGCGTCGCCGGCGGTCGTCACGGTGTGGACGCCGTCGACGAACGACAACGGGCCGTCGGGTACGGGGAACGGATCCCAGCGCAACGGTCCGTACGGCAGCGGCGGATCGGCCTGCGGGGCCGTGCGCCAGCGCCCTGCGTCGACGGCGCGGAAGCGACCGCCGTGCCGCACGGTCGGGCGGATGCGATAGAGCCACGACCGCTCGTTGTGCTGGCGTGGCGCCGTGAACGGCGACCCCGACAGCTGCTCGGCGTAGAGCCCGTGCGCCACCTGCTGCGGCGAGTTGCGTCCCACGGGCAGAGCCCCCGCAACGGCCTCGGTCTCGAACTGGTTGCCGAAGCCGGGCTGGTAGGACAGTGCCGGTCCGTCGACGGTCACCGGGTCTCCTCGCGTGTCAGGGGGTGCTCCGCTGTGAGGTCGCGGCGTCAGGGGTCAGATCGGCGAGGGTGAGTTGGTGGGCGGCCGGTGCCGGCAGCAGGGACTGCGTCTGGACGGTGAGGTCGGCGTGCACGTGCACCAGATCGCCGGAGCTGAGCTGCTGCCAACCGTGGTCGTCGTTCATCGGTTCGCTGGCCAGGATGACGCTGGGGCGACGTGCAAGATCGGCCGACCGGGCGTGGATGCGGTCCGTCCTGGCGTCCATCGTGTGCACGGAGTCGCCGGCCTGCGCGAGGAACCACAGCTGGTTGGTGTCGGGGTAGCGCAGCGCCCACAGGTCGGTCCGGGTGGTCAGGATGAAGTTCACGCTGTAGATCGGCAGGTTCGCGACGACCCACTCGAGCGCGGCAGCGATCCCGCCTCCGACGTCGCCGTGGTGCCGCCGTATTTCGATGGTGATCAGGGCGAAGAGGCGTTCGCTGTCGGTGTCGCCCTGCACCAGGTTGCCGAGGCCCGGGCTGCCGACGCCGAGGTCGGCGAGCCGCCTGTCGAGTACGTCGAGCCCCTCCACGACGCCGTTGTGCGCGAAGAGACGACCGTCCTGTTGGAAGGGGTGGGTGTTGTTCACGGTGAGCGCGCCGGTGCTGGCATGGCGGACGTGCGCCACGAAGGTCGTCCCTGTCAGGTCCCGTGCGGCCGAGGCGAACGCGTCGTCGTCCCAGGCCGCCATCGGCTGCTTGTCGACGGTGATCACACCGCCGGCGTCGAACGCCCCGATGCCGGTGCCGTCGGGGTTGCAGTGACTCTGGGCGGCCAGGCTGTCCGGCGCGTCGAGCAGCCAGAACGTGGCTCGTGCCGCCGTCGCTCCGGCGTGCAGACCGAACAACCGACACATCGTCATCGCCTCTTTCGAACCCGCCGGCTCCCGATGCTAGCGAGGGAGGGAGTTCGCCCGGCTATCGCGTGAACTGGGTCAGCTGGCCCACGGCCTCGAAACCGAGTCGCTCGTAGACGTGCAGTCCGTCGGCGCTTGCGTCCAGATGCGCTGTGTCGGCGCCCCGGTCGTGAGCATTGAGCAGGGCGTGGGCCGTCATCGCAGTCCCGACACCGCGGCCTCGCCACGCCGGGTCGGTGTTGACGAACAGGACATGCGCACAGGCGCCGAACACCCCCACCCCGGAGGTTCCGCGCACCACACCGGCATCGTCGACGGCGGCGAACAGACGCAGCGAGGACCCCAGCGACCTCAGGTACGTCACGAACGACGTCGTCGCATCCGGCTCGGCGGGAGGGTCCGCCCTGATCGCCAGGTCGACGGCATCCTCGAGGGCTACACCGCTGCGCGGGTCTGTGCAGCCCAGCTGCACGGCACGAATGGTCAGACCGGCCGGCACGGGGCGCGGCACCGAACCCGCCAGGCTGCGGGCGATCATTGCCGTCGCCACCCGGCCCCGCCACACCGGATCATCGTCGAGGAGTCGACGGCACCGCGATGCCGTGTGGAACACGGTGAGCGTCGCCCCTTCCGGCGCGTGCGCCATGATCGGGACGAGCGCAGCGTGCGCTTCGTCGGCGTCCACCACCAGGCGGGTCCGTGGCTGCTCGGTCGATGAGAGCAGGCCGTGCAGACCCGGTTGGTCCACGAGTTCACTTGCCGGGCCCCGGAGCTCACCGCAGCGGGCTTGGAAACAAGCGACGTACACGTCGACGGCCGCAGCTTGCACGGCTCGCAGCGTAGGCCTGTCACCGCGACGGGTGAAGTCGTACGACGGCGGGTTTACCGCCACGTTGCTGTCGACCCCTGAGGCCCCAAGCGGTCCCGCCGACCGCCACCGGGTGTTGGGGCCGGCGCGGACGAGGATCGACACTCCCGGTCAGGTGACGCGTCGTGGTCCGCGGGCGACGAAGACCAGCAAGCCGGCCACGAGGAGTGCGGTGGCGTACAGCCACGAGATCCGATCGTCTCCTGGCTGTCGCATCCAGGTGACCGCGTGGCTGGTCGAGGAGCCGGCGAGACCCGCGATCGCCGTGTACGCGAAGGCCGGCGTCCAGGCCAGCCTCGAGTCGGTGAAGGCGGCGACGAGTAGGACCGATCCGCACAGTCCGAGAAGGTCTCGCAGCAGGACGATCGCTCCCGCGCTGTCCGGGTCGGACCACAGTCCGAGACCGAGTACGGCCTCCGCGATCATGAGGTAGCCGGTGGCATGGGCGGCGCGGAACGCGGCCCTGGGAAGCGCGGTGCTCGTCTCGATATCCCAGTCGGAGGGAGCCAGCATCGCCGACAGGAGAGTCGCGGCGAGCAGGGCCGCGAGCAGCGTCGCGGGTATCCGGTTCTCGGGTTGCGGAGTCCGGCCGTGGTCGAGCAGCAGGGCGGCCCGCCACACGACGACGCTCGAGATGATCAACGACACCGCGATGAGTGGGATGTTGCGTGACCGTGCCCAGAGCACGATGAATCTCATCTGAGGACGTCGAGCGACGCGGTCCCGCAGGTCCCTCCCCTGATGAGGCCGACATACCGATCGATTCGGCTCCTTGCTGCCATGGTCGTCATCGAGCGGAGATTGCTGAGCAGCCCCGCGTTCGGATCGCCGGCTCGCGCGCCGTCCTGGCCGCCGGTGAGGAAAGCGGTGACGGTGGCCCGGGCGAGGGTGCCTTGGTAATTCTCGTGTGTGAAGTCGCATTCGGGCAGGGCGTTGCTGACGACCCCTCCACGGATGCTGCGTGCTCCGGAGGCGCTGAGGCTGCCGGTCAGAGTGATGTCGTGGGATGCCGACGGCATGGACAGCGTCAACGCTCCGCGGGGCGTCGGAAGATGGAACGGCCCGCTCTCGGCGACGGTCGCCGGCATGACGAGCGAGGCGGGCAGCCGTGCGTAGGTGGTGGCCACCAGATCCCGGATCTGCCCGGCCAGGTGCTGGTGCTCCCGAGTCAGACAGATACGAGGCCCGGTGCCGGTGCACACGAGTTGGTTGGCCGAAGGGTCGTAGCCGATGACGGAGTTCAGGCCGGAGGGCAGCAGGGCGGCCGAGACGATGGCGGCCAGGGCGATGGGGGCAAGTCCGAACCAGGCCCGTCGGGCACCGGCGACGACGAGCAGACCGGCAGCGAGACCGGCCAGCCAGACGCCCTGGCCGAGTGCGCCGCGGTAGTCGATGCGTTGGAAGGATCCGATGGAGGCGCTCGCGATGTTCCAGGCGGTCGGCAACGAGGTCGGCGGTTGGCGTTGCAGGGCGAGAACGCCGATGTAGGTGGCGATCCCAGCCACGGGTGCGAGCAACATCCGTCCGACCGCGTTGCTGATGGTGCCGGCCAGGCGGCCGATGGCCAGTCCCGCGGCGGTGGCCGCGCCCAGGCCGAGGACCGCGAGGATGACGTCGAGCCACCAACGGCCGCCGACGTAGGAGGCGTGGGGTGCGACCAGTAGTGCCGCGAGTCCGCCGGTGATCAACAGCCCGAGCGATGCAGCCAGCGCGAGCGGAAGGCCCGTCGCAATCAGTCGGCGCCACCGCGGGCGTGGGGTGCTGGCCAGCAGGTCGATCATTGCGCGACGCCGCTCGCGCGAGCCCAGCCATACGCCGGCGGCGACGATGAGCGCCCCGCAGGCTGCGGTGGAGTCCCGCAGCGCCTCACCGAGCCCTGGCCAGGACGCCGCCCAGTCCGCAGGGTGTGCGCAGAGCAGCAACGCCGACTCGAACGCGACCAGCAGGACCATCAGCGGGGCGAAGCCGCGCCGGGCCTCGATACCCAGCACTCGCGCGGTCATCGTGGCGCGCGGTGATCATGAAGCAGCGTGGTGTAGCCGCGCTCGATGGCACTGTCGCCAGCGCTGTCGCCGGCAAGTGCCGCCAGCTGGTCGGGATGACCGGTCCAGACGGCCCGGCCGCCGGCCAGAAGGAGCACCGAGTCGCAGGCTGCTGCGACGTCTTCGACCAGATGGGTGGAAACGACAACGCAGGTGTCGCGGCCAAGTTCACGCAACATCTCTCGAAACTCCACCCGCACTTCCGGGTCGAGCCCGGCGGTGGGTTCGTCCAGCAACAACAGTGCCGGATCGTTCACGATGGCTTGGGCGATGCCCGCCCGGCGACGCATGCCCCCCGACAGCGAGCGCATCTTCTCCTCCGCACGATCGGCCAGCCCGACCCGGGTCAACGCCCGATCGACCGCCAGCCCGATCGACTCCTTCGGCATCTCTTTCAACCACGCGAAGTACTCGACGAACTCCGCGACGGTGAACCGGGGGTAGTAGCCGAAATCCTGCGGCAGGTAACCGAGCCGGCGGCGGATGGATCGCACCGACCTGCTGTCTCGTGGGTCTTGTCCGAAGAGGGTGAGCCTGCCGGAGCTCGGATTGGCGATGGTGGCCAGCACCCTCATCAACGTCGTCTTGCCCGCGCCGTTCGGGCCGAGCAGCGCGTGCACGCCGAGTCCGAGGTGCAGGTCCAGACCGTCCAAGGCGGTCCTGTTGCGGTAGGTCACGCTCAGCCCGCGGACGTCGACCGCGTCCTGCGACAGGGTCGATGCCGGCGATGGGGGAGTGGTCACCAGGACTCCAACCGCAGGAACGAGCGTCGCCGAAGCAGTAGTAGCAGAGCTGCCGCCACGGCCGCTGCAAGCCAGACGGACCAGGCGCCGCCGGTGAGCACGAAGGGGTGTCGCGCGGCTGTCACCGCGGGAGTGACCACGACCGCGAACCAGGTGAACGCGACCGCAGCGGACGCCCTCGTCACGCCGATCACGCTGCCCAGCAGCAGCGCGGTGAGCGTGAGTGCGACGCTGGGCAACAACCACAGCGCCGGCGCGGCGCGCCCGGTCGCGGCGCCGACGATCGCGGCCGCGGGTAGACACACGGCGAGCACGCCGGTCGTGCGCAGCAGCACCAGTTCCAGACCTGCGAGCGGTGTTGTCGAACTGATCTCGTGGGTCGGGTCCAGCAGCGGCCCGTGGGTGATGGCGACACCGCAGAGCGGCAGCACCGGGGCAAGCAGAAGCAACAGCGGGGGCGCGCCGACGGGGCCGAGTCGGCCAGCCAGCGTCACGAGTGCCAGCAGCGCAGTGAAGGCCGCGATCCACGGCAGTCGCAGCCCGGGGCCGGCGATCGCGCGCCATCGGTGGGTGTTGCTCGCGATCCGCGCCGAGGGTGATGTTTCTGCCTCCAGCGCGATGGCGAGGGATTGCCAGCCGGTCTCGACGGCGAACCGCAGCGGCGCTCGGGTGGCGAAGTCGCAGACGAGTTCGCGGCAACGGGTGCAGGCTTCCAGATGGCGCTCGATCGACCACGATTCGACATCGCTCGTCTGCGCCGCAAGGTAGTTCTCGACGCTTGAGCTCGGTGGATGCCACGATGTGCCGCTGGCCGGGGTATCGATCGTCATGTCATTGCCTCCCGTAGGCGCAGTCGGGCCCGATGCGACCAGGTCTTGACCGTGTTCTCGGGCACGTCGAGCAGCGTGGATGTCTCGCGGACACTCAGCCCGTCGATGACCGTGGCCTGCAAGACCGCGCGCATCTGCGGCGACAAAGAGGCCAAGGCCGCGACGAGCCGGGCGTCGATGAGTTGGTCGAGCACGATGTCCTCGCTCGAGACGCTGACGTCCATGTCGAGCGCTTCCGATGCCTCGCTGTTTTGACGCGCTCGACGCCTGAACGCATCGATCAGTCGGCGGGACGCGATCGACCAGATCCATCCCGGCGCCGACCCGGACGCCCGGTAGGTTCCGGCAGCGCGCCACACAGCCAGGAAGGTTTCCTGGACGACATCGGCGACGATCTGCTCGTCCGCGCACCTGCGGGCAAGCCGCGCGAACAGCCACGGCGCGTTGCGTCGATACAGCTCCTCGAACGCCGCCCGGTCGCGGTTCGCGACCAGGCCGAGCAACGCGGCATCCCTGTCGTCCGCAACGGATCTGCTACCCACACCGAGTCAGACGCAGCACACCGCCGATAGGTTTCACGGAGCGCAAACGCGTGGAGGACAAGATCGAAATTTGCTGTGTCGGATGATGGCTACGTGACCGGCCAAGCGGAGCGTGCGATCGATCTCGGAAATCGGGTGAACGGTCACCCGGAAGCCGTGGAAGCCGCCCTGTCTGATCTTGAAGCCATTCTTCGGTCGCCGGACGACCCCCACGTCCTAGTGCTCGCGATCGAGGCGTTGGGTCACGCGTGGGACCCTCGCGCGGCTTCGCTGTTGCTGAGTCTGGTGGACCGGAATCATCCCGACGGGGCAGTTCGGTTGGCGCTCGCGCGGGCGCTGCCGGGCGGCGCGGGCGAGCAACGTGAACCGGACGCAGCGATAGCGGTCCTCGTCCACCTGAGCACCGACGACCTGGCACAGGTCCGCGACTGGGCCTGCTTCGGGCTGGGTCAGCTCGAGGCCGACAGCCCGGCGGTTCGTGCCGCGCTCGCGGCCCGACTCGGCGATGAAGATCGTGACACCCGCGCCGAGGCGCTGATGGCGTTGGCTGATCTTGCCGATCCGCGAGCCCTGCCAGCCTGCCTGGACATGCTCGCCGACGAGTCCGGCTCGATCGGTCTCCTGACGCTGAAAGCGGCGGCCAACCTGGCGAGCCCCCTACTGCTGCCCACCCTGCGTTGCCTCCAACAAGGGTGGGCTGCAGACGACCCCGATGAACACACGATGGCCTTGGCCGATGCCTTACGTCGCTGCGGCGCTGGCGTCGAACAGATCGACTAGATCCGCATCGCACCGCGCCTGCGTCAAATGCGCGCGCTGATGCGCTGAACGCACCGCGATCGCGTTGTCCGTAAAGATCAACTGTGGGGTTCGACGTCGCGACGGCTGCCCTACGCTCGCAGGCACCTCGTCGTGTTCACCTGACGAGCCTTCGTTTCACCCGTGCTGCACTCGACCCGGCAAGGGTGCTTGTTCGTGCCCTGCCGCTCACGCCTGCCAGTCCGGCGTCTGCGACGCCCAGTATCTTCACGGAGCACCCCATTCTTGAGGTCTTGCGCCTTCCTGGTGCCGCGCGCGCGTTCGTTCCCTCCCTCATCGGTCGACTCGCGGTAGCCATGGCCGTCTTGGCCATCGTGCTAGCGGTCCAGCGCGCCACCGGCTCGTTTGCCGCCGCAGGCGCCGCGTCCGGGGCTTTTGGGTTCTCCAACGTCGTAGCTGCCCCCTGGCGAGCTCGTGCGATCGACCGGTGGGGTCAGCGTCGAACGCTTACCCCCTTGGGCCTGACGCAGGCCGCGAGTTACCTCGCGCTGTCGATCGCGACTGAAGCGCGCACGACCCCAGCCGCCGTCTTCATCGGGCTCAGCGCTGTTGGCGGCTTCGCAGCGGCACCGCTCGGTGCAGCGATGCGCGCGGCCTGGACCAGCATGACGTCAGCGGGAGACCAGCGCGCCAGCGCGCTCAGCCTCGACGCCACCGCTGACGAAGTGGCCTTCATCGTCGGGCCGGTCGTCGCAGCGTCGCTTAGCGCGGCGTTCTCCCCCACCTCCGCCCTGGTGACAGCCGCCATCGCACTGCTCATCGGAACCTTCGGGCTCACCGCGAGCACAGTGTCAGCAACGCTGGGAGGCCGAACACACGAGACCATCGACATCCGCAGCGTTCGGCCGTTGCGGCTGCCGGGCTTCGCGCGCGTCCTCCTCGTGCTCTTCGGCGTCGGCGGTGTCCTGGGCACGATCGAGGTCGTCGCCCCCGCGGTGGCCGTCGGCGACCACCATCGTGGCGCGTCTGGGTGGCTGCTCGCAGCGCTCTCGGTCGGCAGCGTGGTTGGCGGCCTGGTGTACGGCCACGTCTCGTGGCGACGCCCCCTGGGCCTGCGCATGATCGTCGCCGCCGCAACGATGGGGGCACTGACCTGCGGCACGGCCTTCGTGCATTCCGCGCCCGCCTTCGCGATCGGAGCCATCGCTATCGGGGTGTTCCTCGCGCCGTCCATCGTCACCGGCTATCTCGCCTCCGAGCACCTCGTGCCGTTGCACGCCGCGACTGAAGCATCCGTCTGGACCAACACATCGCTCAACCTCGGAGCCGCAATCGCCAACGCAGGAGCCGGGGCACTCATCACCGGCCTGAATACGACCTCCGCGATGCTGCTGGCGGGGATCGTCGTGATCGCCGCTTCGGTCTGCACGCCATTGGCCCACTTGCGAGTCCCATTCGCGTCCGACCCCCTACCGACCCCGTCGTAATCGCGTTCACGTCGTCGCTGTCCGGCATATTCACGGGGCCTCACCGCGTGACGAGGTTGCCGAGAAGGTGTACCTCGGTGCCCGCCAGTCCGACGGACAGAAAGACGCGGTGGCCCGCCGTCTCTGCGGTGACGGGTCCGGCAACGATCTCGCCCAGCTCGATCACGCCTGCGCCGTGCGTCCCCGCGACGGCCGGCGGATCGTAGGCGGCCAACTGGGCCAGGGAGTCCGTCACGACTTGCACCGCGCCGGTCACCAGCTCGGGGCTGAACTCGGCGCGGCCGAGCTGCTTCGGGCCCAGTGTCGTGACGAGGACGTCGTCCGCGAGCCAATCACCGTCGAGGACGGGGCTCGCGCTGTTGGTGGCCAGAACGACGACGTCGGCGCCGAGCACGGCTGAACGAGCATCGTCGACTGCCCTTGCCGGCACCGACAGTTCCGCACGGGCGCGGAGGGCGAACGCGTCGCGGGCGGTGGCGGTGCGACTGAAGACCCTGACGTCGGCGAGGCCACGGACGGCGTTCAGCGCCCAGAGCTGAGTCCAAGCCTGCCTGCCGGCACCGACGATCGCCACCGAGAGCGCCTCACCGGCGACGGTCAGACATTGGGCTGCGACCCCGCCGAGCGCGCCTGTGCGCCGGGGCCCCAGTTCATTGCCGACCGCCACCGCGAGGAGGTTGCCGGTGTTGTCGTCGTGAACAACCACGACCTGTTCGCCTTCCGTGACCGGCAGGGTGTCGTAGGTTCGGTAGCCGTACCAGCGGCCGAGGACGTGGCCCGCCGTCAGCACCAGACGAGCGTCGCCGCCCAATGCCGCCGAGATTCGCGGCGGTGAGCTCAACGCGCCCCGATGGTGCAGCTCGACCGCCTCACGCATCCAGGCGACTGCGTCGGCTGCAGACAGCTGCGCCCGGATGTAGTCGTCGTTCACCAGTCGCGGCATGCATAGATCCTTCAACCTCAACTGTCGTTGAAGTCAACTCTTGCTGGGTGGTCACGTCCGGAACCAGCGCGCCACAGCGAATCCCGCAATGGATTGATGAGCCCACGAGAACGCCCGGCTCCAGGGCTCTGGAAGCGCGCCGAGGCGGCGGAACCTGGGTC
>CAZZVT010000065.1:0-16860 GCA_964657545.1 uncultured Jatrophihabitantaceae bacterium | reverse complement strand
CGCTTCGGCACCGCCCGCTTCGGCACCGGCTGCCTCGCGCCCGACGATCGATTTCAGCCGCCCCGACCGCCGGCCTGCGGCGCCGACACCGCCGGCCGATGCGCTGGACCTGTCCACACCGTCCACACCGTCCACGCCCTCGGCACCGGCTGCCGCCACACCTCGGGCTCCGGCGTTGCGCAGGCACGAGGACCGTCGCGTCATCGGTCGCGAGCAGGTGCTGCTGGGCGTTGCGTCGCCGACCGTGACGTTGACCCGTGTCCAGTCCGGCGTCGGCCACCTGACGATCGAGGCGGTGTGCTCACCGGAGGTCGGTGACCTGCGACTCGGCGCGGTGTACCAGTTCCGCTCCGGCGGGACGTCCACCGTGCAACACGCGGGCGGCAACCGGTTCGCGCCCTCGTCGCGGCGTCCGGTGATCGTGGCCGGCCGTGACGAGTACGAACACTTGTCGGTCGACCTGCGCCAGATCCGCGACATCGAGCGCATCTCGGTGTACGCGTTCTCCGAGTCGCGCACGCCGCTGACCTGGGGCGGGACGCTGGTGCTCGACACGTTCGGTGGCGGGCGTCTGGAACTGCCGCTCGAGACGCTGTACGAGAGCACGGTGGCCGTGCTCGCCTCGCTGTACAACCTCGACGGTGAGCTCGTGGTGCGCGCCGAGATGGAATCCGTCGTCGGCGACGTCCGCGAGGCCGCCCGCGCCTACGGCTACGACCGCATCGCCTGGCGCGACGACCGCTCGCCGGTGGACTGAGCGCTCACGCAGCGTTCAGGGTGCGCTCGCGTGCCGGCTCGCCGGGCCGACCAGACCCTTGCCGGTCTTGGCGTCCTGGAACTCGCCGAGCGCGCGCATCTCCCAGGTGCCGTCGGCAGTGCGGCGCAGGGCGGTGATCAGCACTGCGGTCGCCGGCTGCGACTCGGACAGGTTGTAGCGCACCAGCTCGGCTCCGGTCCTGGACTCGACGAGCCGACAGAACGCGTTCGCGACCTCGGTGAAGCGCTGACCACGGAACGAGGTGATGGTGAAGACGAGCGTCGTGATGTCCGGCGGCAGCGCGGTGAGGTCGACATCGATCTTCTCGTCGTCACCGTCGCCCTTGCCGGTGAGGTTGTCGCCCTGGTGGCGAATCGCACCCTTGAACGCCTTCTTGTGCGCGAAGTACACGACCTCGCGTTCGCGGCCGAACTGGTCGAAGGCGATCACCGAGGCGTCGAGATCGATGTTGCCGCGGCCTCGAGCGGGGTCCCAGCCGAGGCCCATCGTCACCTGCGACAGCGATGCCGCGCCCGATTTCACCAGGCTGACCCGGGAGCCCTTGACGAGGTCGACCCGGCCCTTGTCCAGGTTGACGGTGGGCGGCAGGGTGCTCACCGAGGCGGGGGCGGGGGCGGCGGGCGCCGGATCGGCCCCCACCGAGATGCCGAAGTCGGTGGCGAGGCCGGCAAGTCCGGAGGCGTAACCCTGGCCGACGGCCCGGAACTTCCACAGTCCGTTGCGGCGGTACAGCTCGCCGCCGAGGATCGCGGTCTCCGTACCGGCAGTCATGTCGTACACGGCGACGGGCGTTCCCGACGCCGCGTCGGACAGCGTCAGGCGCAGGCCGGGAACCTGACCGAACGTCCCGCCGTCGGCCGACGCGGCAAGCACTACCCGCTCCACGGTCGCGGGGACCATACCGAGCTGGATGTCGAGGGCATCGGCGCTGCCCTGCTTGCCGAGGTGGCGCACTGCGCCCGACGCGTGCTGCGGCTGGTTGTAGAAGACGAAGTCCTCGTCGCCGCTCACCCGCCCGGATTCCTGCAGCAGCAGCGCGGACGCGTCGACGTCGGGCACGCCCGGCCCGCCGTTCCACGAGAGCACTGCACGCACCGTGGCCACGTCGACCGGACAGTTGCCGCCCTTGCTGATCGCCGTCATGGCTCCATGATGTCTAGGATCGCCCCGTGACGCACCCGACCGCGCCCACCGACGCCGAGGCGGTCGCGGCTCTGGTGGGGGTCTTCTTCGCCGCCTTCACCAGCGAGCCCGACTGCGTCGAGCGCATCGCCGATCTTCGGGCGGCCTTCCTGCCCGCGGCGGTGATCGTGCGGACGTGCGGCCTCGAGCCGACCGTCTACGACGTCGAGGGGTTCCTGCAACCCCGCCAGGCGCTGCTCACCGGCGGCACGCTGACCGGGTTCCGCGAGTGGCAATTGATCGGCCGCACCGACATCTGGGGCGACATCGCTCAGCACGTGGGCAGCTACGCCAAATCCGGGGTGCAGGACGGCGTGCCCGTGACCGGCCGCGGGATGAAGACACTGCAATTCGTGCGCACATCGGCCGGCTGGCGGATCAGTGCCGCCGCGTGGGACGACGAGCGCGAGGGGGTTGCCCTGCTGCCCGAGTACCTACCCCCTGAACGGGTCAGCTGAGGTCCAGCAGCGGGTCGTAGCCCGACTCCCTGCTCGTTGCGGTCGCCGCCGGTGTCGCCTGTGTCGGCGGTGTCGGCCGGGTCTCGGCCGCATCTCCGGCTTCGATGCCGAAATCGGCGGCGAGCCCAGCGAGCCCGGTGGAGTAGCCCTGCCCGACGGCGCGGAACTTCCACCGGTCGTCGCGCCGGTAGAGCTCGGCGCTGACGAAGGCGGTCTCGGAGCCGGCCTGCATGGGGAACGACGCGAGCACCGTGCCGCCGGGGAGCTCGAGCAGCACCAGTTCCAGCGACGGCACCTGCCCGAACGTCCCGCCGTCGGCGGACGCGGCGAGCACGATCCGGGTGATGTCCGCGGGCACCAGCGACAGGTCGACGTCGATCTGGTCCGAGGCCTGCGGCGCGGGCGTGCGGCCGGCCATCCGGACTGCGCCGCTGGGGTGCTTCGGCTGGTTGTAGAACACGAAATCACTGTCTGCGGCGACGCTGCCCGACCCGTCCAGCAGCAACGCCGACGCGTCGACGACGGGAATCGCGGGACCGGCACCGAAGCGCAGGGCGGCGCGAACAGCAGTGGCCGAGATCGGGATGTTGCTGCCTTTGCTCATCTGCGTCATGTGCGAAATCGTGCCAGACCGGACGGCTGAAGAACCGGCCCAGGGTTTGCTCGACGTAAGCCCGGAGTACACCGACCCGTGGCACTATGCGCGGATGAGGCACTTCGACTTCCTCGTGGACGAGGAGCGCAACCGGCTCTTCGAGCAACCTCCGCAGGCCTTCGCCGCCGACGACGACCCCGCGCTGCTGGGCGCGGCGATGGGCGCCACGCTCTACTGCCCGGCCACCCGGCCGCAGCTCGCCGCCGACGTCGTCCGGCGGGCGGCCACCGGCGTCACCAGCATGGTGGTCTGCCTCGAGGACTCGGTTGCCGACAGCGAACTGGCTGCGGCCGAGCAGAATGCCGTCGAGCAGCTGGGCCGGCTGCACGACACCGATCAGCCGCTGCCGCTGATGTTCGTCCGGGTACGGCACGCCGACCAGATCCCGATGATCGTCGACGGTCTGGGCGAGCGGTCGGACGTGCTCACCGGGTTCGTGCTGCCGAAATTCACCGAGTTCAACGGGGCCGAGTATCTCGACGCCGTGGTCGCCGCGGGGGAGTCCCGCGGCCGGCGGGTGCTGGCCATGCCGGTGCTGGAGTCGCCCGAGTACAGCTATGCCGAATCCCGCGGACCCAGCCTGCTCGCCACCCGTCGGCTGCTCGACAAGTACCGCGAGCTCGTACCCGCGGTACGGGTCGGCGCCACCGACCTCTCGGCGGCCTACGGCCTGCGCCGTGCACGTGACTTCACCGTCTGGGACCTGCGGGTGGTCAGCGACGTCATCGCCTCGGTGATCAACGTGTTCGCCCGGGCGGAGGGTGACAGCTACGTCGTCAGCGGCCCGGTGTGGGAGTACTTCTCGACGTCCGAACGGATCTTCAAGCCGCAGCTGCGCGAGACGCCGTTCGCCGAGCACGAGGACCGTGCCCTGCGAGCCGAACTGCTCGCCGCCGACCTCGACGGCCTGATCCGCGAGGTCGTGCTCGACCGCGCGAACGGGCTCACCGGCAAGACCGTCATCCACCCCACGCACGTCGCCGCGGTGAACGCGTTGTCGGTCGTCGCGCAGGAGGAGTGGGCCGACGCACGAGACATCCTGGCCACCGAGCGCCAGGGCGGCGCCACCGCGTCGAGCTTCGGCAACAAGATGAACGAGAGCAAACCGCACACCGCCTGGGCCGAGCGCACCCTGCTGCGCGCGCGGCTGTTCGGGGTGGTCCGCGAGGGCGTGTCGTTCGTCGAGCTGCTGGGCGCGGTCCTGCATCCATGAGCTGGGTGGCAGATCATCTGGGCGCCGAACTGACGCCTGACCCCGACGCTGCGATGCCGATCGAGGATCTTGTGCAGGTGGCACTGCGGCGAAATCCGAAGCGTGCCCACCTGCTGGTGTCGACGGTGCTCGGCAAGCATGTGCCTGCCCCGCCGGCCGCGGTCCACGGCGCCGGCCTACTGCTGGGGGAGCTGGTGGCCAAGCAGCTCGGGACGCACGCGGCGGCGGTGCTGGGGTTCGCCGAGACGGCCACCGGCCTCGGGCACTGCGTGGCCGAGGCGCTCGGGGCGTACTACCTGCAGTCCACCCGACGCGTGGTCGGCACCGCGTACCCGTACGCCGGCTTCGAGGAGGAGCACAGCCACGCCACGAACCACCGGCTGCTGCCGGTCGACGTCGGTGCGTTCACCGGCCCCCCGGTGCTGGTGCTGGTCGACGACGAGCTGTCCACCGGGCGGACCGTCATGAACACCGTCCGGGCCCTGCACGCAGCCGCGCCGCGCGAGCGCTACGTCGTGGCGGCGCTGGTCGACCTGCGCGGTCCCGCCGACCGAATGGTGCTGGCCCGTTTCGCCGACGAGCTGGGCGCGCCGATCGACGTCGTCGCGTTGGCGTCCGGGTCGCTGTCGACCCCGGACAGTTTCGCCGTGCGGGCGGCCGAACTCGTCGCGCAGCACCGGGATCCCGGGCCCACCACCGGCGCCGCCACGGCGCAGGTCGTCGAGGTGCGCGGCTGGCCGGCGGGCGTCCCGATCGGCGGCCGGCACGGCTTCGCCGGTGATCGCTACGACGCGGCGCGTACCGCAGGCGCGACCCTTGCCGACCGTCTGGACCTGCTCGGCACCCGCGTGCTCGTGCTCGGCACCGAGGAGCTGATGTACGCGCCGCTGCTCGTCGGCCTTGCGCTGGGCGAACGGTCCGGCGTCGACGTGCGGATCTCGTCGACGACCCGCTCGCCCGTTCTCGCGCTGGACGAGGACGGCTACCCGATCCGCACCGCCCTGACCTTTCCCTCCCACGATCGTGCCGACGACGGGCCCGGGCCGCGCTTTGCCTACAACGTCGCCGGCGATGTCGACGACATCGTGGTGGTCGTCGACTCCGACGCCGACACCACCGAGTTCCGCACGGGGCTCGTACCCGAACTGGCCCGCTGCTGCCGGCGGGTGCACGTCGCCGTGCTCCCCACCGATGCACCGCTGCCGCCGCCGTTGCACGGTCCGGACTTCGGGTCCTACGCCGCCGGCGAGGTCGCCTGGCTGCTCACCGATCTGTCCGACATCGCGCTCGAGGCGCCGACCGAGGAGCGCGAGGAGGCCGTGCAGTCCGGCGGCGCGCACTATGCCGAGTCGCTGCCGGTCGAGTACCAGCCCGACACCGCCTACCGCGCGCTGTTCGCGCAGGCATTGGACGAGGCGGCAGCCCGCATCGCGCAGGCCGTCGCCACGGTCACCGAGCTCGTCCTGGCCGAGCGTGGACCCGACGTCGTGCTCGCCTCGCTCGCTCGGGCCGGAACACCGGTCGGCGTCCTGATGCGGCGCTGGGCCGGGCTGCGGCACGGCGTCGACCTGCCGCACTACGCGGTCAGCATCGTGCGCGGACGCGGGATCGACACCAACGCCCTGCGGTACCTGGCCCGCCACCACGACCCGGCGCAGGTGGTCTTCGTCGACGGCTGGACCGGCAAGGGCGCCATCACCCGCGAGCTCGCGGCTGCCGTCGCGGCCGCCAACGCGCTGCTGGGCACCGCCTTCGATCCCGACCTCGCCGTGCTCGCCGACCCGGGCCGGTGCGTGTCGACGTTCGGAACCCGCGACGACTTCCTGATCCCGTCCGCGTGCCTGAACTCGACGGTGTCCGGGCTGGTGTCGCGCACGGTCCTGAACCGCGAGGTCCTGGCGCCCGGCCATTACCACGGCGCCAAGTTCTACCGCGAGCTCGCGACCGAGGACGTCTCGAACCACTTCCTCGACGCGATCACCGAGCGGTTCCCCGACACCGCGCCGGCCGCGCAGGACGACCGCATCCCGAGCTGGGCCGGCTGGGCCGAGGTCGAGCGGCTCAGCGACGAGTACGGCATCGGCGACGTCACGCTCGTCAAGCCCGGGGTCGGCGAGACGACGCGGGTGCTGCTGCGCCGGGTGCCGTGGGCGGTGCTCGTGCGCACCGGCGCCGAGCTGCCGCACATCCGGCTGCTCGCCGCGCAGCGTGGCGTGCCGGTGCACGAGGTCGACGGGCTGACCTACAGCTGCGTCGGGCTGATCCACCCGCGCTACACCCGCGGCGCGACGGGTGCCGACGGGACGGCGGTGTGACGAGCACGCTGATCGCGACCGATCTCGATCAGACGCTGATCTACTCCCGCCGGGCCATCGCCCGCTGGGGCGGGGATTGCGACGCGGTGGCGGCGGTCGAGCGGTACCAGGACGTCGACTCCTCGTTCATGACCGCGGCCGCGGCCGCGACGATGGCCGGGCTCGCGGAGCAGGCGCTGGTAGTGCCGAGCACCACCCGCACGCCGGAGCAGCTGGCCCGCGTCCGGGTCCCAGGTGGGCCGAGCGCCTTCGCCGTCGCGGCCAACGGCGGCGTGCTGCTCGTCGACGGGGTGCCCGACGGCGACTGGGCCTGGTCGGTCGCCGAGCGGGTCACCGCGTGCGCGCCGCTGGCCGACGTCCACGCGCACGCCCGGACCGCGTGCCGTCCGGAGTGGACGAAGCTCGTGCGCACCGCGAGCGAGCTGTTCTGCTACGCCGTTCTCGACCGCGCGGCGCTGCCGGCGTCGTTCGTGGCCGACGAGACGGCGTGGGCGACCGAGCGCGGCTGGCGGACGTCGCTGCAGGGCCGCAAGCTGTACTGGGTGCCGGCGTCGCTGACCAAGAGCGCCGCGGTCGCTGAGGTTGCGCGCCGCGCCGGCACCGGGCACACCCTCGCCGCCGGGGACTCGCTGCTCGACGCCGACCTGCTGGAAGCCGCCGACGCAGCGATCATGGCCCGGCACGGCGAGCTGTACGCCTCCGGCTGGTCGGCGCCGAACGTCGAGGTCACTGGGGCCGACGGCATCCTTGCCGGCGAGGAGATCGCAGCCTGGTTCGCCGCGGCCGTCAGGTCTGCCAGTCGCCGAGACGCAGACCATCGGGCACGACCTCAGCCGGGGCGTACGGCTGCCGGGTGAAGACGAACGACCCGAGGTCGAGGTGCGTGATCGAGCCGGTGCCGTCGCGTCGTACCTCGAGGTACTCACCGTGGTAGTACCCGTTGCGGCCCCGCCACCGGCCGTCGTCGAGGCGTTCGAAGCGTGCCGCCCGCCCGCGGGCCCCGATGCCGGCGAGGTCGAGGTGCCCGTCGGCGCGCAGCGAGATCGACATCGCCACCGCGCCCCAGTACCAGGGCCCGACCAGTGCGAAGGCGTCTCCGTCGACGGTGTCGGCCGGCGCCCACGGGATCGGCATGGTGGGTTCGTGGTCGCGGACGACGGCCAGCAGGTCGGCGAGTACCGCTCCGAGGGCGAGATCGGACCAGGCATTGCTCTGGACGCTGACCGTCAGGCCGTCGGCGGCCGAGGTCATCATGACGGCCAGGAAGCCCGGCATCGATCCGGTGTGCCCGAACACGACGTGCTCACCGAGGCGCAGCAGCTGCACCCCGAGCCCGTACGAACCCGCCCACGCCGGGTCGTTCGGCGCCACCGCCGGCGTCCGCATCAGCTCCAGCGTCTCGGGCGCGAGCAGCCCGGCGCCGTCGCCACCGAGGAACACCCCGAAGCGGCACAGGTCGCCGGGCGTCGACCACAGCTGCCCGGCGGCAGCGAGCAACCCGTGGTCGTGGATCGGCTCGGGCAGCAGGACGTCGGCCCACGGGTGGACGGCCCAGCCGAGCGCGTGCGAACCGGTGGGCAGGTAGTCGGTGCGGGTCATGCCCAGCGGCGTCAGGACCTCGTCGCGCAGCACGTCGAACCACGGGCGCCCCGCCTTGGCCGCGACCAGCGCCCCGAGCAGACCGAACCCGGGGTTCGAGTAATGGTGGACTCGTCCAGGTTCGTGGCGCAGCGGATCCTCGGTCAGGACGTCGCGGAGCTGCGGACGGGTCTCGCCGGACGTCCGCTCCCACCACGGCGGCGGGGTCTCGCTCGCGATGCCGGCCGTGTGGCTCAGCAGTTGGTGGACGGTCGAATCGGGGGCCGGTGTGTCGCGCAGGTGATCGCCGATGCGGTCGCCGAGGTCGAGCACCCCCGCGTCGACCAGGCGCAGTACGCAGACGGCCACCATGGTCTTGGTGATCGAGCCGATCCGGTACTCGGTGTCGGCGGTGGGGGCTTCGCCGCCGACGACACCGGCCGAACCGAACCAGACCGGGTCGCCTCGCCGGGCCACCGAGGCGACGATCGAGGGCACCCGGGCATCGCGTTGGGCCACCGCCAGCCGGTGCGCGAGCGCCCGGCCGGTAGCAGCGCTCAGCTGATCGACGGCCACCGGATCGCTGGTTGACGAGGTCAACGGGGCGCGGTCAGCGCTGTGCGCGGCGGCGCAGCACGAACAGCAGCACCGCGAGCACGATCGCGACCGGTGCCAGCCGCTTGGCGACCGCTGGCCCGGCCGATTCGATGAGGTTGATCGGCTCGACGTCGCGCGGCGGCACGACCGGTCGCGCCGGTTGGTGGCCGTTCACCGCGGTCTCGGTCTCGGGTTCGGCCTCGGGTTCGGTCGGTGCCGAGAAGCTCGGCGCGGCGGCGACCGCCTCGACGGCAGCCTGCTCGATCGGCCCGGTCGTCGCCACCGCTTCGGCGGCGGTGGGTGCCTCGGGCTCGGCGGTGGCCGGGGTCGGTTTCGGTCGTGCGGCACGCTTACGCGCGGGGGTCTTCGCCGCCGGGACGGTCGCGGGCTCGTCCGCCGTGCTGCCCGAGCCGCCGCCGATCGTGGCGGACAGGTTGTCGGCGAACTGGCCGATCAGCTTGTTGCCGACGTCGACCATCACCCCGCGGCCGAACTGCGCCGGCTTGCCGGTGATGTCGAGGTCGGTGTCGACCGTGACGAGCGTGCTGCCGCCCTGGTCGACGAGCACCGCGCTGACCTTCGCCGACGCGGTGCCGTTGCCCCGCGAGTCGCGGCCGCGCGCGTCGATGACCGCTCGGTGCGTGGCGTCGTCCTTCTCGATGAAGCTTGCCTTGCCCTTGTAGGTGAGCCCGATCGGCCCGAGCTTGACCTTGACCGTCCCGGTGAAGTCGTCACCGTCGACCGAGTCGATCGCCGCGCCCGGCATGCACGGGCCGATCCGCTCGATGTCGAGCAGGATCTTCCAGGCCTCGTCGATGCCGGTCGGAACGGTGAAGGAATGCTCGAGCTTCAACGGTTATCCCTAGATTCCTGCCGCCGTCAGCACGGCACGCTTGGTGAGGACCCTGGCCAGGTGCTCACGATAGTCGGCCTTGCCCGACAGGTCCGAGGGCGCGCTGGTTGCCTCGGCCGCGTGCTGGGCCGCGGCCGCGACTCCCTGCGGCGAGGCGTCGGCGCCCGCCAGGGCCGACTCGACGGCGCGCGCCCGCAGCGGCGTCGAGCCCATGTTGGTGAGCCCGATCCGGGCCTCGGCAATGGAGCCGTTCTCGCGCCGGACAAGCGCCGCGACGGCGACGATCGACCACGCCTGGGCCACCCGGTTGAACTTCTCGTAGTGCGAGGACCAGCCCCCGCCCAGTTTCGGCACCCGCACCGCGGTGAGCACCTCGTCCGGGGTCAGCGCGGTCGTGAGGTAGTCCTCGAAGAAGTCGGCGGCAGCGATCCGCCGCTCACCGCCGGAGCCGTTGGCCACGAACTCGCAGTCGAGCGTGAGCGCGACGGCGCCCAGGTCGCCGGCCGGGTCGGCGTGGGCCAGCGCGCCGCCGAAGGTGCCGCGGTGGCGGACCTGCGGGTCGGCCACGGTCTGCGTCGCCTGCGCGATGAGCGGCGCGTACTGCTTGACCAGCGGGTCGCGCAGGATCTCGTCGTGGGTGGTCATCGCGCCGATGACGATCGCGTCGCCGTCGTCGCGCACGCCGCGCATCTCTGCCACCCGGCTGACGTCGACCACCGTGCTCGGGTACGCCAGGCGCAACCGCAGGATCGGGATCAGCGACTGGCCGCCGGCCATCAGCTTCGCGTCCTCGCCGGCGTCGCCCAGCGCGGTGATCGCCTCGGCGATCGACGTGGGCCGGGCGTAGTCGAACTCTGCCGGGATCATCTCAGTTGCCCCCGTCCGAGGTGGAGGTACTGGCCCCGCCGTAGGCGTTCGTGCCCTGCCCCGCGCGATCAGATTTCTCGACGCCCTGCGCGATCGCCCGCCACACCCGCTCGGGTGTCGCGGGCATCTGGATGTCGTTCACGCCGAACGGTCGGAGCGCGTCGACGACGGCGTTGATGACCGCCGGGGTGGAGGCGATCGTGCCGGCCTCGCCGACGCCCTTGACGCCCAGCGGGTTGGTCGTCGACGCCGTCACTGTGCGGTCGGTCGTGAACGAGGGCAGGTCGGCGGCCGAGGGCAGCGTGTAGTCGACGAACGTGCCGGTGGTGAGGTTGCCGTCGTCGTCGAAGACCGCCTCCTCGAACAGTGCCTGGGCGATGCCCTGCGCGAGGCCGCCGTGCACCTGTCCCTCGACGATCAGCGGGTTGATCGGCGTGCCGATGTCGTCGACACACACGTACTTGCGGATCTTGACCATGCCGGTGTCGGTATCGATCTCGACGGCGCACAGGTGCGTGCCGTGCGGGAAGGAGAAGTTCTCCGGGTCGTAGACGGCGTCGGAGTCCAGGCTCGGCTCGACGCCGTCGGGCAGGTCGTGCGCCAGGAAGGTGGCGAAAGCGACCTCGCCGATCGACACACCCGAGCCGGGGGAGCCCTTGACGGAGAAGCTGCCGGCCTCGAACTCGAGGTCGTCCTCGCTGGCCTCGAGCATGTGCGCCGCGATCGTCCTCGCCTTGGCCACGACCTTCTCGGCCGCCTTGACGATCGCGATGCCGCCCACCGACAGCGAGCGTGAGCCGTAGGTGTCCAGGCCCTTCGGTGAGGACTGGGTGTCGCCGTGGATGATCTCGACGTCCTCCCACTTCACGCCGAGCGTGTCGGCGACGATCTGTGCGAACGCGGTCTCGTGGCCCTGGCCGTGGGCGCTGGCGCCGGTGACGACCTCGACCTTGCCGGTGGCGAGCATGCGCACCGACGCGGCCTCCCAGCCGCCCGCCCCGTAGGCCAGTGATCCCAGTACGCGCGACGGGGCCAGCCCGCACATCTCGGTGAACGTCGAGATGCCCAGGCCCAGCTGCACCGGGTCATTCGACTCCCGCCGCTGCCTCTGCTCGGCCCGGAGCTCGTCCCAGCCGATCAGCTCGAGCGCCTTGTCGGTGGCCGCCTCGTAGTTGCCGGTGTCGTAGGTCAGCCCGCACACCGTGGTGAACGGGAACTCCTCGTGGGTGATCCAGTTCTTGCGGCGCAGTTCCATCGGGTCCATGCCGAGCTCGACGGCCAGCTCGTCCATGATCCGCTCGATGGCGAACGTGGCCTCGGGCCGGCCGGCGCCGCGGTAGGCGTCGGTGGCGGTCTTGGTCGTGAACACCCCCTCGCAGACGAAGCGGTAGGCGGGGAACTTGTAGATCGAGTTGAACATGAAGGCGCCCAGCACCGGGACACCCGGACCGACGAGGCGCAGGTAGGCGCCCATGTCGGCGAACAGGTGGACGTCGAGGCCGGTGACGGTGCCGTCGCGCTTGGCCGTGATCGTGATGTCCTGGATCTGGTCGCGGCCGTGGTGGGCCGACATCAGCGACTCGGAGCGCGACTCGGTGTACTTCGCCGGCTTGTTCAGCCGGCGGGCCACCAGCGTGGTGATGACCTCCTCGGGCGTCACCGGGATCTTGCCGCCGAAGCCGCCGCCGACGTCGGGCGCGACGACGCGCACCTTCTGCTCCTCGATGCCCAGCGTGAGGGCCAGCATGGTGCGCAGGATGTGTGGGATCTGGGTGGACGAGTGCACGAGCACGCCCTCGCCGACGGGCTGCACGAGCGTCGAGCGCGGCTCCATGAACGCCGGGATCAGGCGCTGCTGGATGAACCGGCGGGTGACCGTGACCTCGGCGTTGTCGAGCGCGGGCTGGATGGGCTCGCCGGTGCCGGCCTCGCCGGCCTCGAAGGCCCACGTGTAGCTGCGGTTCGAGGTGGTGTTCGGGTGGACGAGCGGCGAGCCCTCCGCCAGCGCGTCCTCCATGTTCATGACGGCGGGCAGCGGCTCGTACTCGACGTCGATCGCCTCGAGCGCGTCCTGCGCGGCGGCTTTGCTGCGCGCCGCGATGACGGCCACCGCCTCGCCGACGTGGTTCACCTGGGTGACGGCCAGCGACGGCGCGCCCGGGTTCACCATGTCGGGGGTGACCGGCCACGCGCACGGCAGGTTGCCCTGCGTCTCGACGAAGTCCTGGCCGGTGAAGACGGCCAGCACGCCCGGGCGGTCCTTTGCCTCGGACGGGTCGATGGAGGTGATGGTCGCGTGCGCCATGGGGCTGCGCAGGATGGCCAGGTGCACCATGCCCGGCACGACCATGTTGTCGACCCAGGTGGTGCGGCCGGTGATCAGGTGCTGGTCCTCGCGACGGGCGCGGGGATTGCCGATCTCGGGTGCCGTGGCTGCCGGTGCGTCCTCGATGATCGTCATGCTGAGGCTCCTGCCGCTTCTGATGCTGCAACGACGGCCTTGACGATGTTCTGGTAGCCCGTGCAGCGGCAGAGGTTGCCCTCGATGCCCTCGCGGATCTCGTGCTCGGTGGGGTGCGGGTTGTTCTTCAGCAGGTCGCGGCAGGCCATGATCATCCCCGGTGTGCAGTAGCCGCACTGCAAGGCGTGATTCTCGTGGAAGGCCTGCTGCATCGGGTGCAGCGATCCGTCGGGGCCGGCGAGCCCCTCGATCGTGGTGACCTCACCGCCGTCGGCGCCCACGGCCAGGACCGTGCAGCTCTTGACGCTGTGCCCGTCGAGGTCGACCGTGCAGGCGCCGCAGTTGCTGGTGTCGCACCCGACCACCGTGCCGACCTTGCCCACCTGTTCACGCAGGTAATGCACGAGCAGCGTGCGGGGTTCGACGTCGTCGGTGTAGACGACACCGTCCACCTTAAGGTTGATCTTGGTCATCGATCCTCCACAGAAGCGTGCCGATGGCCCGACGCTAGCGTGGAGTGACGACGATTACGAGACCTGCGTCACTGCGCGTGGGCGCCGACCTCGTCGCCGCGAGGAGGGTTGCCGTACTCGCGGTGGATAGGGCCGGAGACCTGCCGCAGTTGCGCCCCCGAGCCCCCCCAGCGCGCGGCGATGATCTCGGCCGCAACGGACACGGCGGTCTCCTCGGGGGTCCGGCCGCCGACGTCCAGCCCGATCGGCGCGTGCAGCCGCGCAAGGGCCGCGGCATCGAAACCGAGCTCGCCGAGCCGGGCGGTGCGGTCGTCGTTCGTTCGCCGCGAGCCCATCGCGCCCAGGTAGGCGAGCGGCAGCCGGAGCGCGACCTCGAGCAGCGGCACGTCGAACTTGGGGTCGTGGGTGAGCACGCACACGACGGTGCGCTCGTCGGTGTCCGTCTCGGCCAGGTAGCGGTGCGGCCAGGCCACCACGACCTCGTCGGCGTCGGGGAAGCGCTTGCGCGTGGCGAACGTGCCGCGGGCGTCGCACACCGTCACCCGGTAGCCCAGGAACGAGCCGATCCGGGCGACCGCCGCGGCGAAGTCGATGGCGCCGAACACGATCATCCGCGGCTTCGGTGCGTAGGAGGCGACGAACACGGCGATGTCGTCGCCGCGCCGCTCGCCGTCAGGGCCGTACCGCACGATCTGCGTGCTGCCCTGCTGCAGCAACCCGAGCACGTCGTCGCCCACCGCGGCGTCCAACCGCTCGCTGCCCAGGGTGCCCGTGGTCCTGCACCGACCCTCGGTGTCGGGCCGCACGATCAACCGTCGACCCACCCGCTGACCGTCGACGTCCTGGATCAAGGTCGCCACCGCTACCGGGCGGCCCTGCTCGATGTCCTCGACGACCGCGGCCAGCTCGGGGAAGGTGTGCCGGTTCACCTGCTCGACGTAGACGTCGATGATCCCGCCGCAGGTCAGCCCCACCGTGAACGCGTCGTCGTCGCTGACGCCGTAGCGCTGCATTACGGGCCGGCCGTCGTCGCGGCTCGCTCCGGCCAGCTCGTAGACCGCGCCCTCGACGCAGCCGCCCGACACGCTGCCGACCACGGAGTCGTCGGGCCCGACGAGCATCGACGCGCCCGGCTGGCGCGGCGAGGACTTCCAGGTGCCGACGACGGTGGCCACGCCGACGGTCTCGCCGGCCCGCCACCAGGCGGCCAGCTCCGACAGCACGTCACGCATGGGCGATCACGTCGGCCAGCGTATGCAGCGCGTCCAGGGTGTGGCCGGCGACGAGGTCGTCGAGGTGGGGCAGGGCAGCACTCATGCCGGCCGTCACGGGGGCGAACCCCTCCTTGCCGCGGTGCGGGTTGACCCAGACCACCCGGTGCGCCAGACGGCGCAGCCGGCTCATCTGCGCACCGAGCAGCGCAGCGTCGCCGCGTTCCCAGCCGTCGGAGGCGATCACGACGACAGCGCCGCGGGCCGCGCCGCGCTGACCCCACAGATCGAGGAATGCCTGCAGTGCCTCGCCGAGCCGGGTCCCGCCGCTCCAGTCGGGCACCGCGGTACCGGCGGCGGCCAATGCCTCCTCCGGGTCACGCAGCCGCAGCTGACGGGTGATGCGGGTCAGGCGGGTGCCGACGGTGAACGCCTCCGTGGTCGTCGGCGCGACGCGGACCGCGGCGTGGGCGAAGCGCAGCAGCACGTCGGCGTACGGCGACATCGAGCCGCTGACGTCGAGCAGCAGCACCAGCCGCCGTGGCTTCACCCGCGGCCGCAGCCGAGCCAGCTCCGAGACCTCCCCGCCGTCGCGCAGCATCAGCCGCATCGTGCGGGCGACGTCGACCCCGTCGCGGCCGCCGGACCGGTGACGCAGGGTGCGGCGCGAGCCCACCCGCGGGGCGAGCAGGTCGATCAGCGCGTTGACCTCGTCGCGCTCGGCCTGGCTCAGGCCGGCGACGTCGCGGTGGCTCAGCACCTCGGTGTCGCTCGCCGCGGTGTTGAGCACCTCGTCGTCGCGATCGGCATCCTGCTCGCCGCGCTCGTCGGAGCCGATGGGGCGCAGTTGCAGCACGGTCGCCGGTGGGCCCGCTCGGCGGGGACCGGGCAGTGGTGGCAGCCGGCCCCGGAACCAGGCGTCGAACACCGCGTCGTAGCGCGGCAGGTCGTCGGGCTCGCCGCACAGCGTCACCCGGCCCGCCCAGTAGACGGACTCGGCGTCCAGGACGTCGATGTGGGTCAGCGCGTCCAGCGCGCCGGCCAGCCGGGTGGGATCGGCCGCCACACCGGCCGCGCGCAGCGCCCGGGCGAACCCGGTCATGGTGATGACCGGGTCCTGGTCGGGGGATGGCCGGTCGGGGGAGGACATGACCTATCCGCCGAGCAATGCGTCCAGGTCGCGCTGCACCCGGGCGATGTCCTCGTGGTACTTCAGCACCGCGCCGAGCGTGTCGGCGGCGCTGGTCGCGTCGAGCCGGGCCGCACCGAGCACGTGCAGGGCACGCGTCCAGTCGATGGTCTCGGCGATGCCGGGCGGCTTGAGCAGCCCGAACGTCCGCAACCTGGCCGCGGCCGACGCGACATCGCGGGCGAGCTGCTCGGTCACCTGCGGGACGCGGCGACGCACGACGGCGACCTCGCGGGCGAAGCCCGGGTGGGCAACCCAGTGGTAGAGGCAGCGGCGCTTGAGCGCGTCGTGCACCTCGCGGGTCCGGTTGGAGGTGATGACGACGAGCGGCGGCACCTCGGCGGTGATGGTGCCGAGCTCGGGGATGGTCACCGAGTTCTCGGCGAGCACCTCGAGCAGGAAGGCCTCGAACTCGTCGTCGGCGCGGTCGATCTCGTCGATGAGCAGCGCCGACGGCGAGGTCTCCAGCGCCTGCAGGATCGGCCGGGCGACCAGGAAGCGACGGTCGTAGAGCGAGGCCTCGAGTGCAGCGGGGTCGCCCGAGTCGCCCGCTGCGCGCAGGTGCAGCATCTGCCTCGGGAAGTCCCAGTCGTAGAGCGCCTGACGGGCGTCGATGCCCTCGTAGCACTGGAGCCGCACGAGAACCGACCCGGTGATCGTGGCCAGCGCCTGGGCCAACGCGGTCTTGCCGACGCCCGGGTCGCCCTCGAGGAACAGCGGCCGGTGCATCCGCAGGGCCAGGAACGCTGCCGTCGCAAGTCCCCGATCGGGCAGGTAACCGGCGGCCTCGAGGGCCTGCGCCACGGCGGGTGGGTTCTCGAAGGCGACCGGCTGCATGACGTCGAGCATCACCTGTTTCGCCGCCGACGCCAAGGCGCGGCGTTCGTGGCGCCGACCAGCTCCGGTAATTCGGGCGCCCGCTCAACCGGGGCGCCGCCGCGGTCGGCCGAGGCGGCAATCCCGACGCCCACCACCACGGCCACCGCGGCGATGACCGTGCGCGCGGTGATGGTGTCACCGAGGAACAGCG
>CAZZVT010000064.1:0-16983 GCA_964657545.1 uncultured Jatrophihabitantaceae bacterium | reverse complement strand
GGCGGTGAGGAACGGCCGTTCCCGCTCGACATCCTGCCCCGGGTCATCGACGACGAGAGCTGGTCGACGATCGAGAAGGGCGTCCGCCAGCGGGTAGCCACTCTCGAGGCGTTCCTCGCCGACGTCTACGGCAACTGCCGGGTGGTGTCCGACGGCGTCGTCCCGCGCAGCGTGATCACGACGTCCAAGCACTACCACCGCGAGGCCTACGGCATCGAGCCCGCGAACGGCGTGCGCGTGCACGTCTCGGGCATCGACCTCATCCGCGACGAGCAGGGCGAGTTCCGGGTGCTCGAGGACAATGTGCGTGTGCCCTCGGGCGTCAGCTACGTGCTCGCCAACCGGGCCGCGATGCGCCAGCAGTGGGCCGACGTCCTGGGCCGGGTGCGGCTGCGTCCGGTGTCGCACTACCCGCAGCGGCTGCTGGCCGCGTTGCGCGCCGCCGCTCCCGCGGGCGTCGCCGACCCGTGCGTCGTCGTGCTCACCCCGGGCGTCTACAACAGCGCCTACTTCGAACACGCGTGGCTCGCGCGCGCCATGGGTGTCGAGCTCGTCGAGGGCCGTGATCTCGTCTGCTCGGGCGGGGTGGTGCGCATGCGCGACACCTCCGGCGAGCGGCGCGTTGACGTCATCTACCGCCGCACCGACGACGAGTGGCTCGACCCGGTGCAATTCCGCGCCGACTCGACGCTCGGCTGCCCCGGCCTGCTCACCGCAGCCCGCGCCGGCAACGTCACGATCGCGAACGCGGTCGGCAACGGCGTGGCCGACGACAAGTTGATCTACACCTACCTGCCCGAACTCGTGCGCTACTACCTGGGCGAGGAGCCGGTGCTGAAGAACGTCGACACCTGGCGGCTCGAGGACCCGGGCGCGCTGGAGGAGGTGCTCGACCGCCTCGACGAGCTGGTGGTCAAGCCCGTCGACGGCGCGGGCGGCAAGGGGCTCGTCATCGGCCCGCAGGCGAGCGCCGCCGAGCTCGACGCGCTGCGCCGGCGGCTGATCGCCGACCCGCGCGGCTGGATCGCGCAGCCGGTCGTGCAGCTGTCGACCGTGCCGACGTTGATCGGCGACGAGATCGCGCCGCGACACGTCGACCTGCGACCGTTCGCGGTCAACGACGGAGACGACGTGTGGGTGCTGCCCGGCGGCCTCACCCGCGTCGCCCTGCCCGAGGGCTCGCTGGTCGTGAACTCCAGCCAGGGCGGCGGCTCGAAGGACACCTGGGTGCTGGCCGGTGAGCGCACCGGCCCGGTGCCGCGCACCGTCACCCGCGCGGTGGTCAGCGAGCACGGCGCGCTGCCCGCCGTCGAGTCGGCCATCGACATCGAGATCCGCCAGCAACAGCAGCAACAGCAGCAGGCGGGGGACGAGCCGTGCTGAGCCGGATCGCGGAGTCGCTGTACTGGATCGGGCGCTACGTCGAGCGGGCCGAGGACACCGCGCGCATCGTCGACGTCCACCTGAGCCTGCTGCTCGACGACCCGTGGGCGCCCGAGGACGTCGTGTGCGCCTCGCTGCTGTCGGCCATGGGCCACGAGTCCGCCGAGACCGTGCGCCGCGACGAGGTGCTCGAGGCGCTGGTGTGGGACACCTCGACCCCGGCGTCGGTGCTCGGCGCGATCGGGGCGGCCCGCGAGAACGGCCGGCGCTCGCGCGAGGTCGTGTCGGCCGAGCTGTGGGAGAGCATCAACGTCACCTGGCGCGAGGCGTCCAGGCCGGGGCGGCGGGCCTATCCGCATCCGTTCCTGACCTGGGTGCGCGAGCGAACGGCGGCGTTCAACGGCACCGCCGACGGCACGCTGTCGCGCGACGAGGCCTACCACTTCCTGGTGCTCGGCCGCAGCATCGAACGCGCCGACATGATCGCCCGGCTGGCCGCGGCCCGCGCGCTCGCCGGCACGGCCGGGCCATCGTGGGCGCTGCTGCTGCAGAGCTGCGGTGCGTACCAGGCCTTCCTGCGCAGTGCCCGAGGTGCGGTCGACGAGCGGCGCGCGGCCGAGTTCCTGCTGCTCGACCCGATCTTCCCGCGCTCGCTGATGAGCGCGCTGGTGGTGGCCGAGAAGAGTCTCGACAAGCTGGCCGCCCGGCACGGCGTCGACGACCACGCCCGCGCCAGCCAGGCCCACCGGGTGCTCGGCATGATCCGCTCCGAGCTCGAGTTCGCGCCCCCCGCGGAGCTGCTCGAGGACGTCTACCAAGTCATGGAGCGCGTGCAGAGCGCCTGCTCGGTGGCCGGTGACGCGGTGGCGCAGCGCTACTTCCCGCGCAGCGTCGTGACGTCCTGGATGGTGAGTTAGTCGATGACGACCAGATACCGAATCAAGCACACGTCGCACTACGAGTACGACCGCAGCGTGACCGCATCGTTCAACGAGGCGCGGGTGACGCCGACCCAGCTGCCCTGGCAGGCGCGTCTCGAGTCCGACCTGCAGATCGAGCCGGCCACCTGGCAGTTCCGCTACGTCGACTACTGGGGCGCCGACGTGCGCGTGTTCGAGGCCAACGGCGCGCACCGCTCCCTCGACGTCCGCTCCTCGAGCCTGGTCGAACTCGACGTCACGCGCCGGCCGCAGCCCAGCGACCTGACGTGGGACGAGGTGCGCGCCGCCGAGGTCCGCGACCGCTACAGCGAGTTCCTGCACCAGACCGCGGCCACCGAGCCGCCGGCCGAACTGGCCGACCTCGCCGACTCGATCTCGGCCGACAACACCCCGACCGCCGCGGCCACACTGATCAGCAACGCCGTGCACGACGCGATGACCTACGTCGTCGGGGCGACCGAGGTGCAGACCAAGGCCGTCGAGGCGTGGGCGGCGCGCAGTGGGGTCTGCCAGGACTACGCGCACCTCGTGGTCGGCGCGCTGCGGCACGTCGGAATCCCGGCCCGCTACGTCTCGGGCTACCTGCACCCGGCGTCCGAGCCGGTCATCGGCGAGACCGCGCAGGGCGAGAGCCACGCCTGGGTCGAGTGGTGGCTGGGGGAGTGGAGCGCCTACGACCCCACCAACGCCTCCCCGGTCGCCGAGCGGCACGTCATGATCGGCTCGGGGCGCGACTACGGCGACGTCCCGCCGATCAAGGGCATCGTGGCCGGACCGCACCGCACCACCGGGCTCACCGTCACCGTCGAACTCACCCGGTTGGCCTGAGCCGTGGCCGATCTCAAACCCCAGCGTCGGGGCCGCAGGATCGCAATGAGCGACGACGAGCGCGATGCGTTCCTCGCCGTCGAGCGCACCTGCCGGGTCGCCACGATCGGGCTTGACGGCCCGCATGCCACGCCGCTGTGGTTCGCCTGGGACTCCCGTGCGCTGTGGCTCTACTCGATCGTCAAGAGCCAGCGGTGGACGGACCTGCAGCGCGACCCGCGGATCGGTGTCGTGGTCGACGCCGGCGTCGAGTACGACGAGCTGCGCGGCGTCGAGATCGTCGGCCGCGCCGAGCAGGTCGGCGAGCTGCCGCGCACCGGCGCATCCGACGACGCCCTCGTAGACGTCGAGAAGATCTTCGGCGCGAAGTACCTCGCCGCCAACAACGGCGAGATGTTCCACGACCAGCGCCACGGCTGGCTGCGGATCGTCCCTACCAAGATCACCAGCTGGGACTTCCGCAAGCTCGCCGGTCTCTGAGGTTCACACCCGGCGGCGCCGGTGGCCGACGACGGCTGCGCCGAGCACCAGCGCCAGCACCGCGAACGGCAGCACCGCGCCGGCCGCGGTGGCCAGCGCATGCGCAGCCGTGGTGAACGCGTGCCAGCCGCTGTGCAGGCCACCGGTGAAGCCGCTGCGGTGCGAATGCTTGGCGGTCGGCGGGGCCGGGCGCACGGTGATGGACACCGTCAGCGTGGCCAGGCTGGTCTGGGCGGCCAACGAGCGCTGCTGCGCCTCGAGCGCCTCGAGGTTGCTCTGCCGGCTGGCCAGCGCCGACTCGATCGTGATGAGGTCCTTCGTGCTCTGCGCCTTGGCGTAGAGCCGGTTCAGCGCCGCGATGGCCGCCCGGGCGCTGATGACGCGGGAGTTGACGTCGGCCACCTGGCTCGTGACGTCCTTCGTCTGCAGATTGCGTGCCGACACCCGGCCCAGCGCCGACAGCTGCGCGGTGACACCCGACAGCGCGGCGTTCGGCACCCGCAGCACGAGGGTCGCGCTGCGCTGCCCGTCGGAGGATCGCGCGTCGTCGTCGACCCGGCCTCCGGCGGCGTCGGTGATGCCCGTCGCCCGGGTGGCCGCCGTGTCGACCGCGCTGCCGCTCGCCACGGTCAGCGACAGCGAGCCGGTCTCGATCAGGGCGGTCGAGCCGGCTGACGAGGACCTCGAGGCCGGAGCAATCGCCCCTGCAGCCGACGACGCGCCGCCGCCCGCAGCCACCTTGCCGCGGGATTCCGCCGAGAACGCGCTCGCAGACGACGAGCCGGCGCGGTCGTCCGATCCGGACCCGCCGGCGAGACCGACGGCAAGGACGACCACGGCGGCCGCGGCGAGGGCGCCGCCGGTGGCCCACAGCCGGGTACGGGGCGAGTCCCAGGCACGCGCGGTGTGCGGGGCCGGTCGGTGTTCGCTGGCACCACGCGGGTCGACCTCGGCGCGCCACTGCTCGCCCGCCCCGTGGAGCAGCTCGTCAATCCCGGGCATAGGACTCTCCCAACGCGTTCGCGAGTGCGGTGCGGGCGTCGTGCAGGGTCGACTTCACGGTGCCGACCGAGCAGCCCATGACCGCGGCGGTGTCGGCGACCGACAGGTCGACGAAGTGGTGCAGGATCGTCGCCGCGCGCTGGCGGGGCGGCAGTCGGCGGATGGCCGCGTGCAGGTCCGCCGTCTGCGGACCCGCCGCGTCCGCGCCGGGCACGGTCAGTGCGCCGGCATCGAGCAGCTGGTCCACAGGGCGTGCCCGTCGCCAGCGGCCGCGTGCCTGATCGGCGACGATCGCCAGCAGCCACGAGCGCAGCGAGCCCCGCGCCGGGTCGAACTGGGCCCGTTTGGCCCAGGCACGGGCCATCGCGTCCTGCACGAGGTCATCGGCATCGTCGAGCGAACTCAGGGTCACCGCGAACCGGAACATCGACGGCCGGTGGGCGGCGAAGTCCGTCACGGGCACCACCAGGGCCCGTTGACTCTGTGCGCTGGACGTCATGCGCTCCCCTTCCGCCGCCCGACGACACGTATACGGCAGCAGAAGGCGTTCCGGTTGGGTCAGCCGACCAGTTGTCGGGGGTTGCCCGGGCCCGCCGAACCCCCGACAACTCGCGGCAAGGGCGACAGGATCAGCCGAACTCGACGCCCTGCGCCAACGGCAGCTCGGTGGAGTAGTTCACCGTGTTCGTCGCGCGTCGCATGTACGCGCGCCAGGCGTCCGAGCCGGACTCGCGGCCGCCGCCGGTCTCCTTCTCGCCGCCGAACGCCCCGCCGATCTCGGCGCCGGACGGGCCGATGTTGACGTTCGCGATGCCGCAGTCCGAACCGTCGGCGCTGACGAAGCGCTCGGCCTCGCGGACGTCGAGGGTGAAGATCGACGAGGACAGCCCCTGCGGCACCTCGTTGTGCATCGCGAGCGCGTCCTCGAAGTCGACGTATGTCATGACGTACAGGATCGGCGCGAACGTCTCGGTGCGCACGATCTCGCTCTGGGTCGGCATGCGCACGATCGTGGGTCGAACGTAGAAGGCGTCGGGTGCGTCGTCGGCCAGCACCCGCTCGCCGCCGACCAGGACCTCGCCGCCGTTGGCCACGGCCTTGTCGATCGCCTCGACGTAACCGCGGTAGGACGCCTCGTCGATCAGCGGACCGACGAGCGTGCCGTCGGACAGCGGAGAGCCGATCGGCAGCGTCTCGTAGGCCGTCGCCAGCCGAGCACACAGCTCGTCGGCGATGGACTCGTGGACGATGACACGGCGCAGGCTGGTGCACCGCTGCCCGGCCGTGCCGGCGGCCGAGAACACGAGACCGCGGACGGTGAGGTCGAGGTCGGCTGAGGGCGCAACCACGGCGGCGTTGTTGCCGCCGAGCTCGAGCAGCAGCTTGCCGAAGCGCGCCGCGACGCGCGGCGCGACCGCGCGGCCCATGCGCGTCGAACCGGTGGCGCTGAGCAGCGCGACCCGCGGGTCGTCGACCAGCGCCTCACCGACCTCGGCGCGACCCAGCACGACCGACGAGATCGCAGCGGGGGCGCCGACCCGGCGGGCCGCCTCCGCGACCAGCGACTGGCAGGCCAGCGCGGTCAGCAGCGTCTTCTCCGACGGCTTCCACACCACGGCGTCGCCGCAGACGAGCGCGAGCGCGGCGTTCCACGACCAGACCGCCACCGGGAAGTTGAACGCGCTGATGATGCCGACGACCCCGAGGGGGTGCCACTGCTCCATCATCCGGTGACCGGGCCGCTCGGAGGCGATCGTCAGGCCGGTGAGCTGACGCGACAGACCGACCGCGAGATCGCAGATGTCGATCATCTCCTGCACCTCGCCGAGGCCCTCGGAGCGGATCTTGCCCGCCTCGATCGACACGAGCGCGCCCAGGTCGTCCTTGTGCTCGCGCAGCAGGTTGCCCAGTTCGCGGACGAGCTGACCGCGCGCCGGCGCAGGCACGGTCCGCCAGGTCTGGAAGGCCTCGTCGGCTGCCGTCACCGTCGCAGCGACCTCATCGGCCGAGTGCCTCGGCAGACGGCCCAGCTCGCCACCGGTGACGGGGCTGCGGGCAGCGAGCTCGCCATCGGTGCCCAGTGCCGACACCCCGAGCCGGTCGAGCAGGGCAGCCGTGTCGGCAGTCAGGGCGTCATGGGCGGGCAGGCTCATCGAAGTCTCTCCTCGGCTTATGTCTGACCAGACTATGTCGTAAGTTGAGCTTATGACCAGCCGGGCGGGGGACCCGCCGATCGATGTCGGTCGGCTGCGCCTGCTGCGCGAGGTCGGGTTGCGTGGGTCGATCGCCGGCGCGGCGCGAGCCGTCAGCCTCACGGCGTCCGCCGTCTCCCAACAGCTGGCCCAGCTCGAGCGCGAGACCGGCGCCGCCCTGATCGACCGGTCGCCGCGCGGGGTGGTGCTCACCGGTGCCGGGCACGCGTTGGCGGCCCGGGCCGGCGAGGTGCTCGACCTGCTCGCCGCGGCCCGCGCCGACCTCGACCGGCTGGCGGGCTCGGTCAGCGGCCCGGTGTCGGTCGCGTCGGTGGCCAGTGCGGCCGCGACGGTCGTCTCCCGCGCGGTCTGCGAACTGCGTGAGCAGCACCCGCAGGTCGAGGTGACGGTGATCTCCGCCGAACCGGAGCGGGGGCTCGGGCTGCTGCTGGCCGGCGACGTCGACCTGGCCGTCGTCGACGAGTACGACTACGTGCCACTGGCGTTGCCGGAGCATGCGCGGGTCCGCGAGCTGTGCACCGAACCCCTCGTGCTCGTCCGCCCGAAGAACTCGCGGCGGCGCAGCGCCCCGGCGATCGCCGATCTTGCCGACGCCACCTGGGTGATGCCGCCGGAGGACGCAGCATGCGGGCGGGCGGTCCGCGCCGCGTGCCGCACGGCCGGCTTCGAACCGCGGGTGCGCTGGGAGACCGACGACATGCTCCTGCTCGTCCGGGCCGTCGCCGACGGTCATGGCCTGGCTGTGCTGCCCCGCCGGTCGGTGGCGGACGGGTTCGGCATGAGCTCGGCGGTGCAGGTGCAGCGGCTGCGCGAGCCCGCGCTGACGCGTCGGCTGCTGGCGGTGGCCCGGGCCAGCGTGGCCGACCGTCCGGTCGTCGCCGAGGTGCTTGCGTCGCTCGGTCGCGCCGCGCAGTAGGCGCAGATCGGACACCCTCAGCAGATTGCTCGGCGTGTCGCGGCCGAATAGCAGCGCCCCGGCTTGACGAACGGGAACGACACGCGTGTAATTTGAGCGTTGTCATTAGCTGGACCCACCCCGGAGGACTACGTGACGGAACTGACCGCCACCGTTGACGGCGATCTGCTCGCCGACATCTTTGGCCTCCCGGAGGAGGCCAGCTGGCAGGAGCGCTCGCTCTGCGCCCAGACCGATCCGGAGGCGTTCTTCCCGGAGAAGGGCGGCTCCACCCGCGAGGCCAAGAAGATCTGCACCGGATGCGAGGTGCGCAGCGAGTGCCTCGAGTACGCGCTGCACAACGACGAGCGATTCGGGATCTGGGGCGGATTGTCCGAGCGCGAACGTCGCCGTCTCAAGCGCCGCGCGGTCTGACGCCGTGCCTGCAGGTCGGGGCAGCCTGCAGGTCAGTGGACGTCGTCGAAGTCGTCCGGATCCTTGCCGAGGAACTCCGCGGCGAGATCGATGACCACCATGAACACGAGGTCGGCGCGATCGTCGTCGTTGACCGCGCGGGCCTCGATCGGGCGCCGGTAGAGCACGATCACCGGCTGGGCGATCTCGGGCAGGCCGTCGCGGAACAGGCGCCCGAGCGGCACACCGCGGTCGAGGACCACGTCCGGCGCGAACTCCAGGTCGGCTTGGGCCGCCGGGACGTCCTCGACCGCGAACTCCAGTGCCGAGAGCTGCTCGGCGTTGGTCGCCCAGTGCTCCTCGATCTCGTCGACCGCGTCCATCACCAGATCGTCGAACGCCTCGCCGGGAGTGCGGTGCAGCGGCACCCCGACCGGCGCCAACTGCCCGCGCACGCCGCGCCCGCGCCGGTCGCGCCGCCGCGGCGGCCGGGTCGATCGCCGCGGCTGCCGGCTCTGCGAACGCATGGGCCACACTCTATCGACGCCGACGACACGGTCGGCTGATCCTCGCGGATGAACCGGGTCCAGCGCAGCGGCGGGGATACAGTCCGACCTCGTGAGGGGGGTCAGGTGATGCATGTCCGGCGGTGCACCAGGACCGGGTGCGCCCGTCAGGCGGTGGCGACGCTGACGTACGCCCATGCCGATCTGACCGCCGTCGTCGGGCCCCTCGCCACCTACGCCGAACCGCACTCCTACGACCTGTGCGAGGAGCACGCGTTGCGCCTCACCGTCCCGCGCGGGTGGGAGGTCATGCGCCACGTCGGGGAGTTCCCGTCGCCGATCCCGCACGCCGACGACCTCGAGGCCCTGGCCGACGCCGTCCGCGAGGCCGGGCGGGCCGAGACCGTCACCCGCGCCCCCGACGGCGATGCGTTCACCGGCCGGCGCGGTCACCTACGCGTGGTGCCGCCGTCGCACTGACCGCGCGTGACAGCCCGGGTCGGTAGGCTCCCGGGCGTGGATCTCTCGGCACTGGTGAAGGCCTACGACGTCCGCGGTGTCGTGCCCGACCAGCTCGACGAGCCCATCGCCCGCGCGCTCGGAGCCGCGTTCGTCGACGTCGTCGGTGCCGGGCGGATCGTCACCGCCCACGACATGCGCGACTCAGGGCCCGGGCTGGCCGCAGCCTTCGCCGACGGCGCGCGTGCCCGGGGGGCCGGCGTCGTCGAGGCAGGGCTCTCGTCGACCGACATGCTGTACTTCGCCTCCGGCCACCTCGGCCTCCCCGGCGCCATGTTCACGGCCAGCCACAACCCGGCCAGGTACAACGGCATCAAACTGTGCAGGGCCAACGCGGTCGCGATCGGCCAGGACACCGGGTTGGCCGAGATCCGCGACCGGGCAGGGGCCTACCTCGACACGGGCATCCCGAGCGTCGGTGCGGTGCCGACCGAGGTCGAACGGGTCGATCTGCTGCGCGCGTACGCCGAATACCTGCGCGGACTCGTCGACCTGTCCGGCATCCGCCCCCTGAAGGTCGTCGTCGACGCCGGCAACGGCATGGGTGGCCACACCGTGCCGGCGGTACTCGGCGACACGGTGCTGCCGAGGTTGCCGCTCGACGTCGTCGAGCTGTACTTCGAACTCGACGGCACGTTTCCCAACCACGAGGCGAACCCGCTCGAGCCGGCCAACCTGGTCGACCTGCAGCGCAAGGTCGTCGACGTCGGCGCCGACCTCGGACTGGCCTTCGACGGTGACGCCGACCGCTGCTTCGTCGTCGACGCCGACGGCGCCGCGGTGTCACCCAGCACGATCACCGCCCTGGTGGCGACCCGCGAACTCGCCAGGGCCCCCGGGTCGACGATCATCCACAACCTGATCACCTCGCATGCCGTGCCGGAGATCGTCGCCGAGCACGGCGGGCGACCGGTGCGCACCCGCGTCGGGCACTCGTTCATCAAGGCCGAGATGGCGCGCGAGAACGCGGTCTTCGGCGGCGAGCACTCCGCGCACTACTACTTCCGCGACTTCTGGTTCGCCGACACCGGCATGCTCGCCGCGATGCACGTCCTCGCAGCACTGGGCGAGCAGCCGCGCACCCTGGCCGAGATCACCGTCGACTACGCCCGCTACGTCGCGTCGGGCGAGATCAACTCCACCGTCGAGGACCAGGCCGCTCGGCTCGACGCCATCCGTTCGACGTTCGCCGACCGCACCTCGAGCGTCGACGACCTCGACGGCCTCACCGTCGAGTTGCACGGCGGCGCATGGTTCAACGTCCGCGCGTCGAACACCGAGCCGCTGCTGCGGCTGAACGTCGAAGGACCCACCGACCACGTGATGGCGGCGACGCGCGACGAAGCGCTCGCGGTCATCCGCGGCTGACCGGAACGGTTGCGATGCCCCTCAACTCGACGCTGCTGGCGATGCTCGCCTGCCCGAGCGACGACCACGCTCCGCTGCGCGAGGAGACGCTCGCCGGTGTCACCACGTTGGTCTGCACGTTCTGCGCGACCCGCTACCCGGTCGACAACGGCATCCCGGTGCTGCTGATGGACGACGCGACGCCCGGCCCCAACGGGATCGGCGTGCAGTACGACACGACCGACGACGTCGTCGGGTGAGCTTCGACGAGCTCCTGCTGAACGAGCCGGCGCAGCTCGAGCAGCGTGATCGCAGCCGGCTGCTGTGGGCGCTGGCAACGGCGGGTGCGCAGGTGCGGCGCGCGGTCGAGACGGCCGGTGAGTTCGGCGTCGAGGCGTTGCGCGGCGGCGAGCTGCCCCGCGCCATGCTGGTGGCCACCGACTGCACACCGTCGGTCGGCGCGCGGGTCATCACCCGGCTGAGCAGCCCGCGAACCCCGGCGATCGCCTGGGACGGTGTCGAGCTCCCGCGCTGGGCCGGGCCCGCCGACGCCCTGCTCGTCGGGTCGGTCGACGGCCGCAACCCGCGCCTGGCGCAGCTTGTCGCGCAGGGCGTCCAGCGTGGGCTGGTGATGGCCGTCGTCGCGCCGGCGGGCAGCCAGGTGGCGGCTGCGGTCGCCGGTCGCGCCCCGCTGCACGAATTGCCGCGCGACCTCAACCCGCGTGCCGCCCGCTGGTCGGTCCTGGCGCCGCTGCTGCAGGCGCTCGATGCCGTCGGCGTGCGGCAGGTGCCGCCGAGCCTGCTCATCGAGATCGCCGACGCCCTCGACCGCCAGGCCGAGCTGAACCGCCCGCACGGCGAGGCCTTCACCGGCCCGGCGAAGGCGCTCGCCGTCGAGTTCGCCGTCGCCACACCGTTGATCGTCGGAGCCGGGTCGATCGCTGGCGTCGCGGCGCGCACGATGTCCGATGCGGTGCAGCAGTTCGCCGGTGTGGCCGCGGTGTCGGTCACGCTGCCGGGTGGCGTCGGGCGGGCCGGTGCCCTGCTGCGCGGCGCCGAGGCCACGCCGGACGAGGACGACTTCTTCCGTGACCGGGTCGAGGACGACGTCCCGTCCCGGCCGCGGCTGGTGATCGTGGGCGACGACGGCTCGGTCGACGACCCGCTGCTCGGCGATCGCAGTGCGGCGCAGATCCAGCTCGACGAGGGCGACGCGAGGCAGGCCGCCACGGCGCTGCGCGATCTCGCGTCGGGCCTCGGGGTGCGCGTCTCGGGCGTCGACGTGCCGGGCGGTGATCTGTTGGCCCGGTTCGCCGCAGCCACCGCCTTCGGCGACTTCACCGCGGCCTACCTCGCCCTGGGGCTCGGGCTCGATCCGGGTGCCCGCAGCCCGGCCGAGTCGATCCTGCCCCGATGAGCTCGGGGGGCGGGTCGAAGGCGATCATCGCGGCGCTCGGCGCCAACCTGGGCATCGCGCTGATCAAGTTCATCGCGTTCGCGATCACCGGGTCGTCGTCGATGCTTGCCGAGGCCGTGCACTCGGTCGTCGACTCGGGCAACCAATGTCTGCTGCTGCGCGGTGGGGTGCGGTCCCGCCGCGCTGCGGACCGTGACCATCCCTTCGGGTACGGCAGGGAGCGGTTCGTCTATGCGTTCCTCGTCGCGCTGATGCTGTTCTCGCTCGGCGGCCTGTTCGCGCTCTACGAGGGCGTCGAGAAGATCCGCGAGCCGCACCACCTGGACAGCCCGGTCGTCGCGTACGTCGTGCTGCTGGTCGCCGTCGGACTCGAGGGCTACTCGCTGCGCACGGCCGTCGGCGAGTCCAGACACCACAAGGGCGACGACACCTGGCTCGGGTTCATCCGGCACGCCAAGGTGCCCGAGCTGCCGGCCGTGCTGCTCGAGGACGTCGCCGCGCTGACCGGTCTGATGCTGGCCCTGCTCGGTGTCGGGCTGGCACAGCTCACCGGCGATCCCGTCTGGGACGGCATCGGCACCTGCGCGATCGGTGCGTTGCTGCTCGTGGTGGCCGTCGTGCTCATGGTCGAGACCAAGAGCCTGCTGCTGGGCGAGTCCGCCGCGCCGGTGCAGGTCACGGCCATCGAGAACGCCCTCGTCGGTGATGGGGTCGAGCGGGTGATCCACCTGCGCACCTTGCACCTGGGCCCCGAGGAGCTGCTGGTGGGCGCGAAGCTGGCCATGCCGGCCGGCGCCCAGCTGCTCGACGTCGCCGCCGCGATCGACGCGGCCGAGTCCCGCGTCCGCGCCGCAGTCCCGAGCGCACGGGTGATCTACCTCGAACCCGACCTCGACCGGACGCCCCGATGAACGTGGTTCGTCTCGAGGGTGCGGTGCGTCGCTACGAGTGGGGTTCGCCCACGGCCATTCCGGAGCTGCTCGGCGTCGAGCCCGACGGTCGGCCGGTGGCCGAGCTCTGGTTCGGCGCGCATCCGGACGATCCGTCGACCGCCCCCGATCACGGGGCCACCCTCGACGAGCTCATCGCCGCCGACCCGGTGCACGCCGTCGGATCCTCGGTGATCGAACGGTTCGGCGAGCGGCTGCCCTTCCTGCTCAAGGTGCTGGCCGCCGACCGGGCGCTGTCGATCCAGGTGCATCCCACGCTCGAGCAGGCGCGGACCGGCTTCGCGGCCGAGGACGCTGCCGGGGTGCCGCGCGCCGCACCGCAGCGCAACTACCGCGACCCCAACCACAAGCCCGAGCTGATCTGCGCCCTGACCCGCTTCGAGGCGCTGTGCGGGTTCCGGCCCGTGGCCGAGACGCAGGCGCTGCTCGTCGAGCTGGACGTCCCCGAGCTCGGCTTCCTGGCCGGCGCGCTGGCCGGCCCCGCTCCGCTGCGCACCGCGTTCACCGCCGTCCTCGAACACGACGACGTCGCCTCCCTGGTCGCGGCGCTGGTGCCGGCGGCAGGGCGACTGGGGCGGCACAGCGATCTCGCCCGCGTCGTGGAGCTGACCTCCACCGACTTCCCCGGCGACGTCGGCGTGGTGCTGTCGCTGCTGCTCAACTACGTCCGTCTCGACCCGGGGGAGGCGATCTTCCTCGGCGCCGGCAACGTGCACGCCTACCTGCGCGGCACCGGTGTCGAGATCATGGCCACCAGCGACAACGTGCTGCGCTGCGGGCTGACGCCCAAGCACATCGACGTCGACGAACTGGTGAGCGTCACCGACTTCAGCGAGCTGGCCGACCCCCGTTGGCCGGCCACGAACGGCGTTTTCGCGGTGCCGGTCGCTGATTTCCGGATGCTGCCCTTTCAGGTCGACGGGCAGGTGACGCTCGGCGACGACGAGCCCTGGGTGGTGCTGTGCACCGAGGGCACGGTGGCGGTGGGCGGGGTCGTGCTGACCCCGGGGCAGGCCGCGTTCGTGCCCGCGGCCGAGGAATCCGTGCCAATCGAGGGCAGGGGCACGGTGTTCGCGGCGGCCGCCGGGGTGACGGTGCCGGTGGCGGACGAGTAGCCGCGCGTCAGGTCAGTGCCTGGACGCCGCTCGGCAGGCTGTCGGTCTCGGCGGCACGCTGCAGGAACCCGATGATGTTGTCGTGCAGTGCCCGGGCCGCACGCGGCGGTTCGATGTCGGCGCGCTCGGCCAGCAGCACGGTGCGTCGGATTCCGGGCGCGGCGAACGGGGTCGTCCAGAACCGGTTCGACGCCACCGTGCTCGGCACCACGGCCAGCCCGAGGCCGGCGTTGACGAACTCCAGCACCGCGTCCATCTCGCCGCCCTCGACCGAGAACGTCGGGGTGAACCCGGCTGCCAGGCACGCCGCCACCGTGGTCTCGCGCAGGTCGTAGCCGCTGCGGAACATCACCAGCGGGCGGCCCTCCAGGTCGGCGATCGACAGGTGCTTGCCGCGCACCGGGCGTGGCCCGGAGCGCGCCGAGATCACCACGAGCTGCTCGTCGAGCAACGGCACGGTGCGCAGTGCCGGATCGTCCTGCACCCGCGGATCGATGATCAACGCGAGGTCGAGCGCGCCCTCGGCCAGTTCGTTCTGCAGATCCCGCGAGCCGCTCTCGTGGATGACGATCTCGACGTTCGGCGCCTGGCTGCGGAAGCGGGCCAGCATCACCGGCAGCAGGCCGGTGCACAGGCTGGGGGTGGCACCGAGCCGGACGCGTCCGCGGCCCAGGTCCTGGACGTCGCGTATCTCACGCCGCGCGGCGTCGACGTCGGACAGGATGCGGCGGGCCACCGGCAGCAGCGCCTCACCGGCGTCGGTCAGCGTCACGTTGCCTCGGGTGCGGTGCAGCAGCGGGGCGTCCAGATCGACCTCGAGCGCCCGGATCTGCTGGGACAGCGAGGGTTGGGTGACGCCCATCCGGTGCGCGGCGCGGGTGAAGTGCCGGGTCTCGGCGACGGCGACGAAGTAGGCCAGCTGATGGAGTTGCATAGCCATAGACTATCGAGAGTGAGCACTGGATCTCTTTGACCAATGGTCGACGCAGGCATAACGTTTGCCTGTGGCTATCGACGTCCAGTCGCGCGGAACCGCGCGCACTCTGTGGGATTCCTCCATCGGCAAGAAGACCGTCATGGCGGTCACCGGACTGCTCATGATCGCGTTCCTGCTGCTGCACATGCTGGGCAACCTGAAGATCTTCTTCGGGCCGACGGACTTCAACCACTACGCAGGCTGGCTGCGCACGATCGGCGAGCCCGTGCTGCACGGTTCGTGGTACCTCTGGATCCAGCGCGCGGTGCTGGTCGCGGCGCTCGTGCTGCACGTGACCGCGGCCGCCCAGCTGTCACGGCGCGACCTCGCCTCACGGCCGGTCAAGTACGCCCACGGCCAGCGGCCGAAGGCCACTTTCGCGACGCGCACGATGCGCTACGGCGGCATCATCCTGCTGCTGTTCATCATCTGGCACATCCTCGACCTCTCGGCTGGCGTCCTGAACCCGGACTTCCAGGAGGGCAAGCCGTACCACAACATCACCAAGGACTTCCAGGTGTGGTGGATCAACGTCATCTACATCGCGGCCATGGTGATGCTCGGCCTGCACATCAACCACGGGTTCCGCAGCGCCGCACAGACGCTCGGCTTCACCCAGGACGTCGCGCGACGGCGCATCATCGAGAACACGGGCGCGGTACTGGCCCTGGTCATCAGCGTCGGTTTCATCGCAGTACCTGTCGGAGTCATGGGAGGGCTTGTGTCATGAGCGAGATCAACAGCGACGCCCCGGCGTCGGTCGTGAACGCGCACACCGACCTCTACGACGTGGGCGACGCCCTCGTCGAGGGCAAGGCCCCCGACGCCGAGATCGAGAAGCGGTGGACGCAGCGCAAGTTCGACGCCAAGCTCGTGAACCCGGCCAACCGCCGCAAGCACAAGATCATCGTTGTCGGCACCGGCCTGGCCGGCGGTTCCGCCGGCGCCACGCTCGCCGAGCAGGGCTACCACGTCATCCAGTTCTGCTTCCAGGACTCCCCGCGACGCGCGCACTCGGTCGCGGCGCAGGGTGGCATCAACGCGGCGAAGAACTATCGCAACGACGGCGACTCGACCTACCGGCTGTTCTACGACACCGTCAAGGGCGGCGACTTCCGCTCGCGCGAGTCGAACGTCTACCGCCTCGCCGAGGTCTCGACCAACATCATCGACCAGTGCGTCGCGCAGGGCGTGCCCTTCGCCCGCGAGTACGGCGGCCTGCTCGACACCCGCTCCTTCGGCGGCGTCCAGGTGCAGCGCACGTTCTATGCGCGCGGCCAGACCGGCCAGCAGTTGCTCATCGGCGCCTACCAGGCCCTCGAGCGGCAGATCTCGCTGGGCAACGTCGAGATGCATGCCCGCACCGAGCTGCTCGACGTCGTCGTCGTCGACGGCCGGGCCCGCGGCATCGTGGCGCGCGACCTGGTTACCGGCGAGATCAGCACCTACCTCGCCGACGCGGTCGTGCTGGCCACCGGCGGCTACGGCAACGTCTTCTACCTGTCGACGAACGCCAAGGGCTCGAACGCCTCCGCGATCTGGCGGGCGCACAAGCGCGGCGCCTACCTGGCCAACCCCTGCTACACCCAGATCCACCCCACGTGCATCCCGCGCTCCGGAGAGCACCAGAGCAAGCTCACGCTGATGAGCGAGTCGCTGCGCAACGACGGCCGCATCTGGGTGCCGAAGAAGGGTGGCGACCCCCGTCCGCCGAACGAGATCCCCGAGGACGAGCGCGACTACTACCTCGAGCGCATCTACCCGGCGTTCGGCAACCTGGTGCCGCGCGACATCGCCTCGCGGGCGGCCAAGAACCAGTGCGACGCCGGCATGGGCGTGGGCCCCGGCGGCCAGGGCGTGTACCTCGACTTCGCCGACGCGATCAAGCGGATGGGTCGCGACTCGGTTGCCGCCAAGTACGGGAACCTCTTCGACATGTACCAGCGCATCACCGCGGAGAACCCGTACGAGGTGCCGATGCGCATCTACCCGGCCGT
>CAZZVT010000063.1:0-17058 GCA_964657545.1 uncultured Jatrophihabitantaceae bacterium | reverse complement strand
GATCTGCTCGGGTACGGCGTCGCCGTCGCCCCGGGCACCGCGTTCGGCACCCGGTTGCCGCACCACCTGCGCCTGTCGTTGACCGCGCCGGACGACGAGTTGGGCGTAGGCGTGCAGCGATTGGCGGAATGGTCGGTGCTCACCGGTGCCGGACTCGGCCGACCGGCCGCCGTGGGCGCCGCGCTGGCCGCCCGGCGCTGATCAGGCGCCGGACCCAGCTGACTTCGTCAGCGCCATGGGCCCGTCGGCGTCGTGTGTCGAGGCAGCGCGGAGCTGGTCGAGCGACAGGTGGCAGCGGATGACGTGCTCGGGGCTCACCTGCAGCACCGGCGGGCGCTCCGTCGGGCAGACGTCGACGATCACGTTGGGACAGCGGGACGAGAACGGGCAACCGCCCTGGGACTCCGGCCCCGCGACCTCGGTGCTACGCGAGTGGTGGGCCGACATGCCCTGCAGGCTGGGTACGGCGTCGAGCAGGGTCGAGGTGTACGGGCTGCGCGGCCCCGCGAACACGGCGTCGACCGGCCCGACCTCGAGCACCTCGCCCAGGTACATGACCGCGACACGGTCGGACAGGTAGCGCACGACGCCGAGGTCGTGCGAGATGAGCACGTAGGCCACGCCCGCGGTCTCCTGCAGGTCCGTGAGCAGGTTCAGGATTGCGGCCTGGACGCTGACGTCCAGCGCGGACGTCGGCTCGTCGCACACCACGAGGGCGGGGTTGCCGGCGAACGCGCGGGCAATGGCCACCCGCTGCTTCATGCCACCGGACAACGCCTTGGGGCGGGCCTCGCGCTGTTCGGGACGCAGCCGCACCGACTCGAGCAGCTCATCGACCCGGGCGGTCAGCTCATTGCCGGTCAGGCCGCGCAGCCGGCGCACCGCCCGGCCCAGGATCTTGGCGACTGTGTGCCGGGGGTTCAGCGCCCCGGCGGGGTTCTGGAAGACGATCTGGATGTCGCTGACTGTGTCCTTGGGTCGGTCGTCCACCGCCGTCGGCAGCGGCGAACCGCGCATCGCCAGCGTGGCGCCGTCGTCGGGTTCGAGCAGGCCGAGCAGGATGCGCGCGAGCGTCGTCTTGCCGCTTCCCGATTCGCCCACCAGACCGAGTGTCTCGCCCGGCCAGATGTCGAGGTCGACCTGGCGCAACGCGTGCACCGCACGGCCGTTGAGCTGGAAGGTCTTGCGTACCCCGGAGACCGACAGCAGCGGAGCGCCGGATCGATCGGCACCGGCCACTGGAGTCTCGCGTGTCAGCGTGGTCGCGGCGAGCAGCTCACCAATTCGCTCGTGCTCCAGGCAGGCAACCGTCCCGGACCGCAACGGCACGAGTGGCGGCCGCATAGTCCGGCAGGAGTCCTGCACGAGCGCGCAGCGATCGGCGTAGGAGCACTGCTCGGACTGCGCCCCCAGCTGGGGCAAGGTGCCGGGGATCGTGGCCAGCCGCGTGGTCGACTTGTGGGTGTCGGCGCCGGGCAGGCAACGCAGCAGGCCGACCGTATACGGGTGTCGGGGCGCGGCGAAGGTGCTCTCGACCGACCCCTCCTCGGCCATTCGCCCGGCGTAGAGGACACCGACGCTGCTGCAGGTCGCGGCGACGACGGCGAGATTGTGCGAGATCAGCAGCACGCTGGTGCCCATCTCGGCCTGCAGGTCGGAGACGAGGTCGAGGACGTCGGCCTCGACGGTGGCGTCGAGGCCGGTGGTCGGCTCGTCCAGCAGCAGCAGCAGCGGTTCGGGGGCGAGCGCGGCGGCGATGATCACGCGCTGCGCCATACCGCCGGACAGCTGGTGCGGGTAGCGCTCGACAACGCTGCGTGGGTCGGCAATTCGTACGCGGTCCAGCGCCTCGAGGGTCGACCTGCGTGCGGTGGCCCGGTCGGCGCCACGAAGTGCGAACACCTCGTTCAATTGCGTGCCGACGGTGAGCGTCGGGTTCAGCGCGGCGATCGGATCCTGGAAGACCATCGACGCCGTGTGCGAGCGGAAGTGCCGCAGCCCGTCGCTGTCGAGCGCGCCGACGTCCTGGCCGTCGACGAGGACCTGGCCTGACGTGATCCGTCCACCCCGGGCCAGGTGCCGCACGATGGCCAGTGCGACGGTCGACTTGCCGCAGCCCGATTCACCCACCAGCCCGTAGCTCTCGCCACGAGCGACCGAGAAGGACAGGTCGTCGAGCACCGTGACGTCGCGACCCTTGACGCGGTAGGTGACGTGCAGGTTGCGGACCTCCAATGCCGGGGTCGGCGTGGTCACGCCTCACTCCTGCGCACGAGCGCCTCCGCGATCAGGTGGACCGAGACCACCAGGCTTGCGATGGCCACGGCGGGCGCCACCACCGGCCACGCCGACACCTGGATCAGGCTGTAGTTCTCATAGATGGCCAGGCCCCAATCGGGCGACGGCGGCTGGATGCCGAAGCTCAGAAAGCTCAACGTCGCAATGAAGAACACGGCGTAGCCGAGGCGCACCGTGGCCTCGGTGAGCACCGGGCCGAGCACGTTGGGCAGGATCTCGACGAACAGGATCGACCATGCTGATTCGCGGCGCAGCCGGGCGGCCTGTACGTAGTCACGCTCCCGCTCGACCCGCACGGCTGCACGCACAGTGCGCGCAATCGGTGCGCTGAAGATGAAGGCGATGACACCGACCACGGTGACGCTGGACGGTCCTAGGGCGACGAGAGCCAACAGGGCCACGATCACGACCGGCAGCGACAGGATGACCTCGATCAACCGGCTCAGGATGTCGTCGACGATGCCCTTGTAGTACCCGGTGATCAGGCCGAGCGCGGTGCCGACGACCGTACCGATGAGGGTGGCGGCGGGCGCGATGAGCAGGATGCTGCGAGCTCCGACGACCATCCGGGCGAAGACGTCGCGACCCAGCCGGTCGGTGCCCAGCCAGTGTGCGCCGGTGGGGGCGGCCAGTTCATGGAAAGAATCGGCGCTGTAGGGGCTCTGGATGCCGAGATGTTGGCCGCCGATGGCGCAGATGATCCATACGGCCAGCACGGTACAACCCAGGAACAGCCCGATCGGTCGGGGTTCCTTGCCGTCGCGGCGCCTCGGTTTCGGGGCAGCGACGACGAGCGGTCCGGTTGTGTCGGGCCCGCGAGCCGCGGTCGTCACCGCGAGACCCCTTCTCGCACGCGGGGGTCGAGCAAACCGGTGATCAGATCGGCCAGCGCTGTCACCACCATGTAGACGATGCCGACCGTGAGCACCCCGACCTCGAGCAGCGGGATGTCCTTGGCCTGAGCCGCCTTGAAGATCAGGCTACCGATCCCGTTGTAGTTGAAAAGGATCTCGACGACGACGAGGCCGCCGATCAGATAGCCGGCCTGTGTACCGAGCACACTGATCGTCGGCAGCAGCGCGTTGCGCAGCACGTGTCGCACGAGCACGACTCGCGCCGACAGCCCCTTCAGCACCGCGGTGCGGTGGTAGTCGGAGTCCAGCGCCACTATGGTGCCGGCTCGGGCCAGTTTGGCGAGGTAGCCGAAGAGCACGACGACGAGCGGCAGCGACGGCAGGATCAGGTACTTGACCTGCACCAGCGGGCTGGACCCGGCCGGGAACTGCGCCGTCACGGGCAGCAGCTTGAGCCCCAGTCCGAACACGATGATCACGATGATGCCTGTGACGAACTCGGGCAGGACCGTCAGAGTGACCCCGATACCGATGATCGAGCGGTCTACCCAGGTGTCTCGCTTGAGGGCGGCCAGCACGCCGGCGCCGAGAGCGAGCGGCACCACGATCACGAACGCGAGCGCGGCCAGTTTGAGGCTGTTGCCCAGCGCGGCGATCAGCAGCGAGCTGTTGGCCTGGCGCAACGACAGCGACTGACCCAAGTCACCGCGCAGCACGCCCCCGACGAAGGACAGGTAACGCACGACGAGCGGACGGTCGGCACCGAGCTGATGGTTCAGCAGCGCCACCGATCGCGGATCGGCGGTGCGCCCGAGCTGAAGCCGGCCGATGTTGCCCGGCAGCACTTCGGAACCGAAAAACACCAGGATCGAGAGCAGGAAGAGGTTGGTGACGAACAGAATCAGCGGACGGACAATCTTGCGCAACCGACGGCTGCGCAGGACCGGCCGATCCTCTCGACCCAGGTTTGTGCCGCCCGGGCCGGGATCGAGCGTCACCGTCGAGGTCACTTGACGGAGGCCCTCGAGACGTCCAGCTGACCGGTCGGGTTGAGGTTCACGCCCTGCACGCCCTTCTTGGTCGCGCCCAGCCAGTTCAGGAAGTAGGGGTCGATGATCGGGGTGTCGGTGAGCAGCAGCTTCTGCATCTGCGACACCGCCGCCTTCTGCTTCTGCACGTCGAGCTGCGAGCTGTAGTCGTCGAACAGCTTGTCGTATGTGGGGCTCTTGTAGTGGGCCGCGTTCCACACGCCGTTGCTGCGCAGCGCGGCGTTGGCGATGACATCGGGCACGCTGCGGTGGCCGTAGTCGACGAGGCTCAGGGTGCTGTCCAGCCACGGGCTCTTACCGAATGTGGCGTCGCCGTAGTAGTCGTTCGGCGCCTGGATGTTCAACTTCAGCGTGACGCCGATCTCGCGGGCCGCGTTCTGCAACGTGACGGCGAGGTCGGGGATCTCGACCTCGCGCGGGGCGGTGAGGGTCGCCGTGAACCCGTTGGGATGCCCGGCCGCGGCGAGCAGCGCCTTGGCCTTGGCGATGTCTTGCTTGCGCTGCGGCACGGTCTTGTCGGTGTCGGGCTGGCTCGGCGCGAACGGCGAGTCGTTGCCGAGGGCGCCCAGGTTGTTGATGAGTCCCTTCAAGGCCGCGACGCGGTTGAGCGATAGGGCCAACGCCATGCGCACCCGCGCGTCGTCGAACGGCTTCTGATCGCAGCGCATGGACAACTGGCGGGTGTAGCTCGAGGGGACAGCAAGGAACACGTAGTCGGGGTTGTCGAACAGTGCCCGTCCGGCGCTGTAGGAGATGCCGGAGATGACGTCGACCTGACCACCCTGCAGAGCGACAATCTGGGGCTGCAGATCCGAGTAGTACATCAGATCGACGCCGTCGAGGAACGGCTCGCGGGTGGTGTCCCAGTAGTCGGGGTTCTTGACGAACTTGGCGCTGCTCCCCGGTGTGTAGGACTGAAACTTGAACGGGCCGGTGCCCATCATGTCCTTGCTGAACTTCGACGGGTCGTAGTCGGCCGGCAGGATGATCGCGTTGTAGTTCTGCGCGCTGACCAGGTAAGGGAAGTTCACGGTCGGCTTCTGCAGGGTGAACACGACCTGGTTGCCCTGGGCCTTCGTGCCGCCCTTCCCGAGCACACCCGAGAACACCGACAGCGCGTTGGAGCCGTTTGCAGGATCGGCCAACCGCTCGAAGGTGGCTGCGACATCGGCTGCGGTCATCGTCTTGCCGTTGTGGAACTTCACACCCTGCCGGATGTCGAACGTCCAGACCTGACCGGTCGCGTCGGGCGTCCACTTCGTGGCCAGCACCGGGCGCAGCGTCGGGCTGCTGTCGGTGTAGGCAAGGTATTCACCGACCTGCGACATGGTGACAAGACCGCCGTTGTCGGCGACCTTCGTCGGGTCGATCGCGGCCGTCGGAGTGTTGACCGCGCTGCGCAGAGTGCCCCCCTTGCCCTGGTTCGTGGCCGACGACGAGCCGGACCCCGTGGGCGAGGTGGACTTCGTGGACGACGTCGTTCCGCCGCATGCCGCGAGCAGCCCGCTGGCCAGCGGGATCGACATGCCCAGCAGCGTCGCCCGCTGGAGGAAGGCCCGCCTGTCGAGCCCTCCGTTGATCAGCTCGTCTATCACGTGGGCCTCGGCTGCGGATGCGCGTCGCCGCGCGTCGTCCAGTCGTTGCATTCCCCGTCGGCTCAAGATCTCGTCCCGTCTGTTCGGGTGCGACAGCCACACCTTCGCCAGTGAGAGTGACTACCCCAGACCGGCTTCGGCAACCTTGCCATGCGCTGTTCACTATCTCGAGACGAGCCGGAAACGAGACGGGATCGATACTCGACCGGCGCCTGAACCCGGGCCGCGCGCCGCGCAGCTGATCCTCTCAGCGTTGAGCGGGCAGGAAGCGCCCGGCGACGGGGACGCCGGTCGGCTCGCCGCCGGCCGCCACCTGCCGGCCGCGGACGTACACCGACCGCATCCGCCCGGTGATCTCCATCCCGCGGTACGGGGACTCGCCCCACCCGTCGTGCAGGGCGGCCGGGTCGACGGCCCAGCTGGGGCCCTGCGTGTCCCAGACGGCGAGGTCGGCGTCGCCGCCGACGGCGATCGTGCCCTTGCTCGGGTGCCCGAACGCCCGTGCCGGGCCGGCGCTCAGCAGCTGGACGAGCCGCTCGATCGGCACACCGCGTCGACGTCCCTCGCTCAGGATCAGCGGCATGCGCAGCTCCGCGCCGGGGAACCCGTAGGGCAGGCCGGTGAAGTCCTCGGGATCGCCGCCGGGGTGGCGGTAGAGAACCTGGCTGTGGTCGGAGCCGATGGTGTCCAGGGTGCCGTCGGCCACCGCCTTCCAGAGGGCCTCGACGTGCGCACTGTCGCGCAGCGGCGGCGCGATCAGGAACTTCTCCGCGTCGGGGCCGCCGTAGCGCTGTTCGTCGAGGAGCAGGTGGTGCGTGCACGACTCGGCGCGCACGTCGACGCCGCGGGTCCGTGCCGCCCGCACTGCGGCGATGCCGCCGGCGGTGGTCAGGTGCACCAGGTACACCGTCGCCCCGGTGAGCTCGGCCAGGGTGAGCGTCCGCCGCACCGCCTCGTCCTCGACCTCCGGCGGGCGGGACTGGGCGAAGCAACACAGCTCGCGCCGGCCGGCCCCGCGGAACCCGTTGACCAGGCTCTCGATGATCTCGCCGACCTCGCAGTGCACCTGTACGCGCAGCCCGACCGCCGCCGCGTCGCGCAGCAGGTCGAACAGCGGCCCGTCGGTGAACATGATGCCGAGCTCGGGGTAGGCGAGGAACACCTTGATGCCCGAGACGCCCAGCGTGCGCAGCTGCTCGAGCTCGGCGCGGCTCACTTGGCCCGGTCGCAGGTAGCTCGCGTGCAGCCCCATGTCGACCGGCGAGCGCGGCACCTCCTCGTCGCGCGCGCGGACGAAGGCCTGGACCGGCGTCTCCCCGACGCGAGGCAGGGTGAAGCTCAGCAGCGTCGTCGTCCCCCCACACGCCGCGGACAGCGACGCTGCCTCGATGCCCGACAGCGGGTGGGCATGGGGGTCGACGCCGCCGGGCAGGACGAGACACCCCGACACGTCGACGTCGTCCGGGCCGGCCGGGCCGGGCGCCCGCAGCTCGGTGATCACCCCGCCGGCCACCACGATGTCGGCCGGCCGGCGGTCGCCGGCGGTGACGACCGTTCCGCCGCTCAGCACCATCGTCGGCGGGGCGGTGCGCAGGGTCGTCGTTGGGGTCACGGTGGTCATCGAGCGCTCACGGCGTGCACTCGGTCGACCTTCTCGGCGAGGTGGCGACCGGCGAGGACACCCGCGGTGGGCGGCACGTCCAGCGGGTGGACGACGGCATCGTGGTCGGGCTGGTGGAAGAACGAGAGGGAGATGTTTTCGAGCCGGTCGTCGGCCACTGGGTTGAGCACGCGGTGCATCGTGGACGCCCACCGCCCGCCGGTCCGGTGCGCGAGCAGATCGCCGATGTTGACCACGAAGTGAATCGGCACTTGCACGCTCCTGCAGACGGCTGGCCCGGGCTCGAATCGACCCTAGGACGGTGTTCGTCCTCACTGCGCGCTGCGCTGTTTCCGCGGCGTGACGGCCCGGTGACGGTTGACGACGGGACCGCCTGGTCGGTTGCTGATGTCGGTGCCCTACGCGATCGCCCGCGCCGCGACGTCCGACCGGGCGCTGCAGGTGACGCCCTGCATGCTCAGGCCGGCGGTGACCTCCTCAGTGCAGTCGACGTCGACTTGAATGGCGTCGACATGAACCCGGCGGACCGGCAGGCGCGCTGGAACGCGTACGCGACGGATGGATTGCAGGTCGACGAGTACCTGGACTGGGTGGCGCTCGACGGGCCCGGGCGCGTCCCTCAAGGCCTCAGAGTTGGTGGACGCGCTCCGGACGGCCGCTCGCGAGCGACCGGACACCGGCCTCGACGGCAAGAACCGTCGCCGCCCCCTGCGCCGCGGTGCAGAACACATCGCCCTGGTCGCCGGCGCGTACCGCCCGCAGGAAGCGGGCCAGCTGGCCGACGAACGGCACCCCGGAACTGCGCTCCTCGACGGGGTGCCCGGCGCTGCCCCCGGTGAGCACGAACTCCGGGTCGAGGCGCACCAGGTGGTTGCCGCGGTCGGAGACCACCCGGATCGACTGCTCGGGCAGGTGTTGTTCCGAGGCCCAGACCAGCGCGGTCATCGACATTGCGCCCGAGTCGTGCGAGCACACCAGGCTGAGCACGTCCTCGCCGCCGACCGGCGCCGTACCCGAGGTGCGCACCTGGCCGCGTACCGCCCGCACCTCGACGATCGGGCCGCCCAGGTGGCCGTGCAGGTCCAGGTGGTGCGAGCCGCGCTCCCCGATCAGGCCGCTGGACAGCTGGACGTCGGTGAACCATGACCGGGCCTGTGTGATGCCGATTCCCTGGCTGATCAGCAGCGCGATCCGCCCGTCGCCGATCTCGCTGCGCAGCCGGTCGAGCGCGCTGACTGCGCGCCACTGGTAACCCACGGCGAGCGGGACCCCGGTCTCGGCCGTTGTGGCGACGATGGCGCGCGCGTCGGCGGGGCTGACCGCCAGAGGCTTCTCGACGAACACCGCCACCCCGCTGTGCAGCAGCGGCAGCACCGCGTCGACGTGCGATCCGGTCGGTGTGGTGACGACCGCGGCGTCGAGACGGTGGCCCAACAGCTCGTCGAGGTCGGCGGCCGGTCGCGCGTCCCAGGCGCCGGCGAAGGAGTCCCGTCGTGCTGCGTCGACGTCGGTGACTGCGACCGGCGGGAGCTCGTCGAGCGTGACCAGCGAGGCGGCGTGCTGGTGGGCGGCCCACCCGGCCCCGACGAACCCGACGCGCAGGCTCACGAGGCGCTCCACCCGCCGTCGACCATGAGGTTGGTGCCGCTGATGTAGCGCGCCTCGTCACCGGCCAGGAACAGCGCCGCGTGGGCGACGTCGTCCGGCTGGCCGAGCCGCGGGTACGGCGTTCGCTCCTGCCAGCGCCGCACCCATTCCGGGTCGTCCTCGCGGCCGCCCTTACCGGTCATGATCTTGCCCGGTGCGACGCCGTTGCAGACGATGCCCAGGTGGCCGTAGTCGGTCGCGATCTGGCGGGAGAGGTAGACGACGGCGCTCTTCGAGGTGCCGTAGGCGATGTCCAGCGGCGCCCCCACGAAGCCGTGCTGGCTGGAGATGTTCACGATTCGGCCGCGGACGCCGTCCTCGTCGGGGCGCTGCTCGAGCATGTGCCGCACGGCCGCCTGAGTCAGCTGGAAGACCGCTCGCACGTTCACGGCGAAGACGTGTTCCCACTCGGCAACGCTGGTGTCGAGCAACGGCTTCGAGACGTAGGTGGCCGCGTTGTTGACCAGGACGTCGAGGCGGCCGCGGTCGCGGACCACCTGCTCGACGGCGCCGGCGACGTCGTCGGCAGAACTTAGATCCACCAGCAGTTCCGCCGCGCTGCCGCCCTCTTCGGCTACCAGCTCGAGCGTGGTGGCGCCGCCCTCGACCGGGTCGGGCTGCCGGTCCAGGCAGACGACGTGAGCCCCTTCGCGGGCGAACAGTCGCGCGATGCTGCGACCGATCCCGGAGGCCGAGCCGGTCACCAGGCACGTGCGCCCGGCCAGTCGTTGCCGGGCTGCGTCCACGCGAATTGCCCCTTGTCCGAAACGAGAACGTCACATGACCGTAGCGCGAAGCGGCGCTGATCGTCGTAGCATTGTAAACAATATACAGCGCCGGAGAGGACATTTTCGAACCATGACGCTGACCGCCCTGACCGCGTTGCGGAATGTACCCGTCATCGATGTCGCGCCGTTCGACAGCAACGACCTGGATGCCCGGGGCGACGTCGTGGCGCAGGTTCGGCGGGCTTGCGCAGAGGTCGGGTTCCTCGTCGTCACGGGCCACGGGATCTCGCCCGACCTGCTGGAGCGGATGAGCGCCGTGTCGCGGGCCTTCTTCGACCTGCCGGAAGGGGTGAAGGCGGTGCACTCGCACCCCGAGCGCGGGGCGCGCTACGTGCCAATGACGTCGGAAAGCGTCGCCGCGTCGCTCGACCTCGCTACCCCGCCCGACCTCAAGGAGGCCTACTCGGTCTACCGCGTCGACACCGACGAGTGGCCGGCCACGCCGGCCGAGATGCGCGCGACGTGGCAGGAGTACTACCGCGCGCTGGCCGAACTCGCCCGCCGGATGATGCGGATCTTCGCGCTGGCGCTCGACCTGGACGAGCACTGGTTCGACGACAAGATCGACCGGGCCGACGCCAGCCTGTGGGTGTCGAACTACCCCGCACAGCTGGCCGAGCCCGAGCCGGGCCAGTTCCGCGCCGGGCCGCACACCGACTACGACACGCTGACCCTGCTCAAGGTCGAGGACGTGCCGGGTGGCCTCGAGGTCGAGATCGAGCCGGAGGTCTGGGTCCCGGTGCCCTACGTCGCCGGTTCCTACGTCGTGAACATCGGCGATCTCATGGCGCGCTGGACGAACGACAGGTGGGTGTCGACGATGCACCGCGTCGTCAACCCGCCGGCAGGCAGCGGCCCCGCGGCCCGCCGGCAGTCGATCGTCTTCTTCCACAAGCCGAACGACGACTGCATCGTCGAGCCGATCGCCACCTGCGTCGGCGCTGACGGCCCGCACTACCCGCCCGTGCTGGCCGGGCAGTACATGGACGAGAAGGGCCACAAGCAGAACACCAGCCACGGCCGGGACCTATGAGCACTCCGCTGTTCGATCTGGGCGCCTACGAGGCAGCGGGCGCCGATGAGCGTGCCGGTTACGAGGCCGACCTCGACGAGCATCTGTGCCGCAGCGGGTTCCTCCTGCTCACCGGGCACGGCGTCGACCTGGATCTCGTCAGGAGGACCCGCGCATCCGCGGCGGAGTTCTTCGCGCGCCCCGTCGCAGCCAAGATTGGCTACGAGCCCGCCGCGGCCGGCGCTCCCGGGTATTACCCGGTGGCCTCGGGGTCGCTGTCGCGCACGCTCGGCGAGGAAGGGCTGCCCGATCTGAAGGAGTCGTTCACGACCGGGCCGCTGCTCGCCGATGCCCGCGGCGCCGGGGGAGACCCGGCGCTCGAGCGTTGGTTCCCAGCTAACCGCTGGCCGGAGGTCGACGGGTTCGCCGACATCTGGACGGCCTACTACCGGGCGATGGACGCGTTGAGCAACCGGTTGTTGCGGCTGTTCGCGCGGGCGCTCGACCTTGAGCCCGACTTTTTCGCCGAGTTCTGCACGAACCCGACGAGCACGTTGTCGGCCGTCCACTACCCGGGCACCGGCGAGGTCGACTCGGCGGCGCAGCGCGCCGGGGCGCACTCCGACTACGGCACGCTCACGATCCTGCACAAGGAGCCCGGGGCCGACGACCTCGAGGTGCTGCGCCCGGGCGGCGGCTGGAACCGGATGAGCCCGGACGAGGGCGTCTTCGTCGTCAACACCGGCGACCTGCTCGCACAGTGGACGAACGACCGCTGGGTCTCGACCGTGCACCGCGTGGTGATTCCCGGCGGGGTGTCGCGGCGCAGCCTGTCGATCGCCTTCTTCCACCAACCCGACGCCGACGCCGTCGTGGAAGCGCTGCCCAGCTGCGTCTCCGAACAGCGTCCGGCGGCGTACGCGCCGGTGCGCGCCGGGGCGCACCTCGAGGCAAAGATGATGCGTCAGCACGAGCCGGTGGCCTCGTGAGCTGGCTAGCCGGCGCCGACCAGGTTTGCCACGGCGGAGGCCATGTGGTCCGCCAGGACGGAGTTGATGCGCGCCGGGTCGCCGGAACGGATCGCGTCGATCACGTGCTCGTGCTCGTGCACGAGGTCGTCGCGCTGCGGACGGGCCGAGCGCAGCACGGTCAGACACAGGCGGGTCTCGACCATCAGGGTCGCGAACATGCGGACCAGCCGATCGCTGCCGCTCGCGGCGACCAGCGTCGCGTGGAAGTCGCGGTCGAGCTCGGCGGCCTGCGTCCAGCGGTGCGCCTTGGTGGCGGTGACCAGTCGGGCGACGAGGGTCTCGAGCGGCGCGAGCGTTTCGGGATCCTTACGGGCCGCGAGCACCAGCGCGGCCTGCCGCTCGACGGCGAGGCGCGCGAGGTACAGGTCGGCGATGTCGTCGGGGGACATGCTCGTGACGACCACGCCGCGATTGCGCTCGCCGACCACCAGGCCTTCCTGCAGCAGCCGCTGCAGCGCTTCGCGCACCGGCCCGCGGCTGACGTCGAGCTCCTCGGCGAGCCCCTGCTCGGTCAGCTGCTCGCCCGGGGCGAAGCGACCGGTGGCGATCGCGTCACGCAGCTGGTCGGCGATCGCCGACGCGGTGGACTGCCGGGCGATCGGCCGCAGCGCCACGGTCTTGTCGGCCATCGTCTCCCTCGTCGTCATCCGGATGCGGTCGGCGTCGATCGCGTTGTGCAATGTCGACAACTGACGGCTGAACATGACGAGCATACCGGGCATCCGCTCGAGCCCCAGGAGCAACGATGAACACCGATTTCCGCATTGCAGTCGTCGGCGTCGGCGGCATCGGGGCTTCGGCCTGCTACTGGGCGTCCAAGCGCCTCGGCGGTGCCGTGCTCGGGCTCGAGCAATTCGAGCTGTTCCACGTCCGCGGGGAGTCGCAGGACCACAGCCGGATCATCCGGCGCGCGCAGTATCAGGAGCCCTACGCGACCCTCGCGCACGCGGCCTACGACTCCTGGCACACGGTGTCGGCCGAGTCGGGCGAACAGCTGGTCGTCCCCACCGGCGGGGTCGTCATCGAGGCCACGAGCGAGCGCGTCGGCCTGGCGACCGGTGGCCGCGACATCGTCGGGTACTCGGCGATGATGACCAAGCACGGCGTCGAGCACGAGTTGTGGGACGCCGACCAGCTCGTCGAACACTTCCCGCAATTCTCGCTCAACGGTGACGAGCGGGCGGTGTACTCCGCGGACACCGCTCTCGTCGACGCAGGCAAGGCGAACGCGGCGCACGTGACGCTGGCTCGGGCCCAGGGCGCGGTAGTGCGCGACAACTGCCCGGTGCGCGCGCTGCGCCCGCTGCCCCACGGGGTCGAGGTCGTCACCGACGACGAGATCTACCGGGTCGACGCGGTGGTCATGGCCAGTGGTGCGTGGACGAACGAGCTGCTGCCCACCACCGAGTGGCCGCTCACGATCACCCAGGAGCAGGTGACGTACTACCGCCCGCCGGCGCCGGAGGACTTCGCAATCGGTGCGTTCCCGATCTTCATGTGGCACGGTCGCGAGAACTTCTACGGCTTCCCGCTCTACGCCGACGGCACCAAGCTCGGCCAGCACCTCGGCGGCAACGAGACCACGGCACGCGAGCGCACGTTCGTCCCGGACGACGTGCGGATCAAGCGTCAGCAGCTCTTCCTCGAGCAGCATATTCCCGGGTTCGTCGGTCCCGAGGTCTACACGAAGACCTGCCTCTACACGCTGCCGCCGGATCAGAACTTCGTGCTCGGGCCGCTGGCCGACGCGCCCCGCATCATCGTCGCGGTCGGTGCGGGGCACGCCTACAAGTTCGCAAGCCTGCTCGGCCGGATCCTGTCCGAGCAGGCCATCGACGGCGGCACCGGTCACCCGGTCGAGGCGTTTCGCACCGATCGGCCGGCGCTGATCGATCCCAGCTTCGCGCGAGCGTTCCACGTCTGACCGAATTCGCATCCAACCTAGGGGCATCGATGGCCAGAACCGCGCGCCGGACGACCACTGGTGAGTCGAAGGCCGCGGCCGAGAGCCTGCTGTCGGCCCGATCACCCGGCTGGAGCCTGCCGGGCTCGGCCTACACCGACCCGGAGCTGTTCGCCGCCGAGCTCGTCGCCGTCTTCGGCACCGGCTGGCTGTTCCTCGGCGCGTCCGCAGCCCTGCCCGTGGGCTCGTCGCAGGTGTGGACGGTCGGCGGCGAGTCGATCATTGTCTGCCGGGACGATTGAGGCCTGCATGCCTACGCGAACGTCTGCGCGCACCGAGGCAGCCGGTTGATCGACGCGGACGGGGTCCAGCCGCGGGCCCGCATCGTCTGCCCGTACCACTCGTGGGCCTACCGGCCCGACGGTTCGCTGGCCGGTGCACCGTTCATGGGTGAGGACTTCGACGCTGCTGATCATCGACTCGCCGCGGTGCCGGTCCGTGATCTCGAGGGGCTGCTGTTCGTCAGCCTTAACTTCTCTCCCGAGCGGCGCGCCGAGCTGGACATCGAGTTCGACGCGATGGCGACCGCAGTCGGGCCGCACCTGTTGCCGTACCGCCTGCGCAAGACCGAGGTCGCGACGGTCGAGACCTACCGGGTGGCGGCGAACTGGAAGACGATCACCGAGAACAACCGGGAGTGCTACCACTGCCGCGGAAATCACCCGGAGTTCTGTCTGAGCAATTACGAGTTCGGGGTCGCCGGCGACCCGCGCAGCAATGCCGCCTATGACGCCGAGGTCCGCGCGCAGACCGCGAGCTGGGAGCAGCAGGGCCTGCCCACGCACACCGAGAACTTCCCGGGTGGCCGACCGTTCCGGGTCGCCCGCCTGCCGCTGAAGCCGGGCTGCGTCACCGAGAGCATGACCGGGCGGCGGGTAGCGCCCCTGCTCGGGTCGGTGTCGGAGCGTAGCGGCAGCCTGCGGGTGATCTGCATGCCCAGCATGTGGGTCCACGTCAATTGCGACTACGCCATGCTGACCAGGGTGACCCCGATCGACGCCGACACCACCGACGTCGAGGTCACCTACCTCGTTGCGGCCGGCGCCCAGGCCGGTCGCGATTACCATTCGGCCGACGTCTCGGATGTGTGGGTGAAGACGTCGATGCAGGATTGGGAGCTCAGTGAACGCAACCACCGTGGCCAGGCGTCGCGTGCGTATCGGCCTGGGCCGCTGTCGCCGGTGACCGAGACCTCGCTCGGCACCTTCCACGACTGGTACGTCGAGCAGCTGCGCGCGTATGTCGGCGCGTGACTTCGTTGGTTATGGCAGGACGTCGCCGCTGGAGCGCTGGCCGGACGGCTCACTGGTGGCCGTCAACATCGTGGTCAACGTCGAGGAGGGCGCCGAGATGGCCTGGCCGGACGGCGAGGGCAACGACAGCTGGGGCGAGTACACCCTGCCCATCGACCCGACCATCCGCGACCTCGGCACCGAGGGGCACTTCGAGTTCGGCAGCCGGGTCGGGATCTGGCGGTTGGTCCGGCTGATCGAGCGCTTCGGCGTCGACGTCACCTTCGGCGTCTGCGCCCGCGCGCTCGAGCGCAACCCACCGTTCGCCCAGTGGCTGCGTGAGAGCAGCCACGACGTGCTGGGCCACGGGTACCGGTGGGCCGAGGTGTCGCAGCTCAGCGAGGCCGAGGAGCAGGCCGACCTCGAGCACGGCCTGGCCGTGCTGCGCGAGCTGACCGGACGGCCCGTCAACGGGTGGTACGTGCGCTCGTTCCCGAGCGAGAACACCCGGCGGCTCGCCGCGGCCCAGCCTTCGCTGTCCTACGACAGCGACACCTGCAACGACGAACTGCCCTACTGGACGGAGGTCGAGGGCCGCCGGTGGCTCGTCATCCCGTACTCGAAGGTGCACAACGACACCCGCTACTTCCTCGCCCCCACCTACGCCACGCCGCGCCACTTCAGCGAGGCACTGACCGGCGCCGTCGACTTCCTCGTCGAGGAGGCGCAGCTCGGGGCGGGGGCACGGATGATGACGATCGGACTGCACCCGCGCTGGAGCGGGCAGGCCACCCGCGCCACCGCAGTGCGCGACTTCCTGCAGCACGTGCAGGGACGCGCCGAGATCTCCCTGGTCGGCCGGGACCAGGTGGCAGCCTGGTGGCATGAACACTGCTCGTGAGGTGACCGGCCCCGCCCGCGTGGTGTTGCATCCCGACCGCCCGCCCGGCGTGCACGGCGCCCTGCTCGCACTCGCGGGCGATGGCGTCATCGAGCTCGTCGATGCGGCCAGCGAGGACGAGACGGCGGCGGCGCTGCGGGGGCCGGACAGCATTCTGGTCAGCTATCAGTGGCGCGATGATTTCCTCGTCGACGGGCTGGCCTGGATACAGACATTGAGCGTCGGCGTCGACCGCTTCCCGCTCGAACGGCTCGCGGCTGCCGGAGTGACCGTCTGCAACGCCGGCGGAGTCATGGTCGACTGCGTCTCCGAGCAGGTGTTCGCCGTTCTGCTGGCCATGACCCGGCGCATCATCACCTCCTACGACGACCAACGCGCGCACCGCTGGACACCGCGGATCGGGGCCGAGCTCTCGCAGCTCTCCATGGGGATTCTCGGTCTGGGTGCAGTCGGCCGCGAGGTCGCCGAACGCGCGCAGGCATTCGGTATGGAGGTGCTCGGCACCCGTCGCTCGCCCGGACCGGTCGAGCACGTCGACGAGCTCGTCGGGCTGGACGAGCTTTGCAGGCGCAGCGACGTGCTCGTGTGCTGCCTGCCCGGCGGGCCCGACACCCGTGGCATGGTCGGCCGTGAGCAGCTCGATGCCCTGGGCGAGGGCTGGTTGGTGAACGTGGGGCGCGGCAGCACGCTGGACGAATCGGCGTTGATCGACGCGCTGCGCGCCGGCAGGCTCCGCGGCGCTGCTCTGGATGTCGTCGACGGCGAACCGCTGGCCGCCGACAGCCCGCTCTGGGACACTCCGCGACTGCTGATCACCAGCCACAGCGCGGCGCTGAGCCCACGATGGGGCGCTTCATGGGCAACGTTATTTCAGCGGAATTTGGCCACTGCGACCCGCGGTGGACCGCGAGCGAACACGGTCGGCAAAGTCCCGAACGGCCCGGAATCGAGGTAGCTGAAACGTCAGCCCATTGCGCTCTGCGCCCGGACACTTCGTAACCGTGAGAAGTGGCCGAGGTCGATGTCGGTGCCGGTCAGCGACATGTGGACCTGCACGGGCGACTGGT
>CAZZVT010000062.1:10726-17128 GCA_964657545.1 uncultured Jatrophihabitantaceae bacterium | reverse complement strand
TTACGAGCTGCGGTCGACGGGTTGCTGGCGCTGGACTATGGCTCGGTGCCGACGGGTGAACTGGCTGGACTGTTGAGCGAACTCGAGACCGAGCGGCGGCGCTTGGATGCGGTCGACGTGCGGGTGGTGGCCGCTCTGGCGGCGCAGGCGACGCCGGCTGCGTTCGGGGCGACGTCGTTGCCGGATCTCGTGGGGGGCCTGACGCGTACTACCCGTTACGAGGCCCGCGCCCGGACACAGCGTTCGATCGACCTCGCCGAGCGACGGGGCCTGTCGGGTGAGGTGTTGGAGCCGATCCACCCGCGAACGGCGCAGGCTCTGACGGGCGGGGAGATCTCCGCCGCGCATGTCGATGTGATCACCCAGTGCCTGGGCCGGATCCCGTCGAACCTGGCGGTCGAGGCATTCAGCGCAGGCGAGGCCTACCTGGTCGAGGCCGCCCGCCACGAGGACCCGGCCGGCGTGCGGCGTTGTGGCGAGCTGCTGCTGGCCCGCTTGGACCCCGACGGAGAAGAGCCACGCGATAAGGCCCAGGAACGCGAGCGGAGCTTCGGGTTCGGGGGGCGCCGTGGCCCCAACGACGTGTACGGCCGGTTGACCCCGGAGAACAAAGCTGTCTGGCAGGCCGTCCTCGACTCACTGGCCGCACCCCGCCCCGCCGAGGACGGCACCCCTGATGCCCGGAGCGCCACGCAGCGTTACCACGACGCGCTGCTCGAAGCCGGTCTCCGGCTCCTTCGCTCCGACACCCTGCCCGCCTCCGGCGGGGTGCCGGTCACAGTGGTGATTCGGGTCGACGCCGATGACCTCGCAACCGCGGCCCGCGGCGAGCATGGCGGGGTGGCACAGACGGCTCACGGTGACCTGATGAGCGTCGAACGGCTGCTGCGCCTGGCAGGCGAGGCCGACGTGACCACCGTCGTCCTCGCCGCGAGTGGTGGGGTGCTGGACTTCGGCCGAACTCGCCGCCTCGCCTCCTGCGAGCAGCGCAAGGCCCTGATCGCGCGTGATGGCGGCTGCTGCTTCCCGGGGTGCACCCGCCCGGCCGCGTGGACGGAGGCGCATCACATCCGGGCCTGGATCGACGGTGGCGGGACCAGCCTCGACAACCTGTGCCTGCTCTGCTCCTATCACCACCGCACCTTCGAGGCGGCGGGCTGGTCCGTGGCCATGATCGACGGCGTTCCGCAGTGGACGCCACCGGCCTGGCTCGACCCACACCGTCGAAAACGCAGGAACACCGCCCACCACCTACCCGACATCAGCTTCGCCAGGTAACCGGTCGACTATCGCCGCGCGTGCGGCCGGTCAGCGGCGACGTCGGCCACGGCTCGGGCGGGAACAGCTGCGGACTCGCTCGTGTCACGAGGAAGATCGATGCGCAGCGACAACCCGCCGAACGGGGGTGCCGCAGCGGTGAGCTTGCCGCCGTGCGATTCGACGATCAGCTTGACGATGGCGAGCCCTAGGCCCGCACCGCGGGTGGCGGTACGCACCCGGCCGCCGCGGCGGAACGGCTCGAACAGCCGGTCGACGTCCTCGGAGGAGATTGCTGCTCCCCCGTTAGCCACGTGCAGCCACGCCTTGGTGGCGGACTGGCCGGTGGTGATGCGCAGCCAGCCGTCGGGGACGTTGTGCCGAATGCCGTTCTCGACCAGGTTGCCGATCAACCGCTCCAGTAGGCGGGGGTCGCCGACGACCGACGCAGACTCGACCTCGGTCTCGATGCGGATGCCCTTCGCGTCGGCCTCGGTGGCGACGGCGTTGAGCGCCGACGGCACCAGCCAGGCGAGATCGACCGGCTCGGTGACCTCGAGCCCCCGGCCGCCGACCGCCTGCAACCGCGCCAGCGTCAGCAGCGACGTGACGAGCCGCTGGGCCCGCTCGGTGGCATCGGCGACGACGCTGCCCATGCGGCGAAGTTCCGTGGCGTCGGCGTCGGGGTCGCTGAGGGTCACCTCGAGCTCGGTGCGGATGACCGCCAGCGGGGTGCGCAGCTCGTGACTGGCGTTGGCCACGAACAGCTTCTGGCTGTCGAAGGCGGCGTCGAGCCGGCCGAGCATGTCGTCAAAGGTGTCGGCCAGTTCGCGCAGCTCGTCCTCGGGCCCGCCGAGATTGATCCGCTGATCCAGGTTCTCCGTCGACAGCGCCTTCGCCGTCTGGGTCAACTTCGCGATCGGGCGCAGGGACTGCCGCGCGAGCATGTACCCGCCGATGGTGCCGACGACGACGATGATGCCGAAGAACAGCAAGCCGGTCGTGAACAGGTAGTGCGTGGCAGCCGATCGAGCATCGCTCAGATAGGACTTGCCGTCGAGCTTGGTGTAGGTCCTGCCGTCGCCGCTACGGCGATAGATGTCGTTCGTATCGATCGAGCTCGGCGAGATCGCCTGATTCAGCAGGATCACGCTCGTCGCCAGCAACGAGACCCCGACCAGCACCACAAGTCCGCCGTAGAGCAGCGCCATACGAACGCGCAGCGTCGGGCGGAAGAAGGTCACTTGGCCGACCCGGCTCCTTCGCTACCCCCGCCCAGTACGGCGGGATCGATGCGGTAGCCCGAGCCGACCACCGTGTCGATGATCGCCGGCTCGCCGAGCTTGCGACGCAAGGTCATCATCGTCACCCGGACGGTCGTGGTGAACGGATCGGCGTTCTCGTCCCACACCCGGTCCAGCAGCTCCTCGCTGCTGACCACCGCGCCCTGCGCGGTCATCAGCGTCTCGAGAACGCCGAACTCCTTGCGGGTGAGGTCGACCAGATCGCCGTGCCGGGTGACGGTGCGCTTGGACGAGTCGAGCTCGATGTCACCGGCCTGCAGCACCGGCGGCGCCGCGGGCGTGGTGCGCCGGCCCAGTGCGCGCACGCGAGCCACGAGCTCCTGGAAGGCGAACGGTTTCGCCAGGTAGTCGTCGGCGCCGAGACCCAGGCCGGAGACCTTGTCCTCGACGGTGCCGCTCGCGGTCAGCATCATGACGCGGGTGAGGATGTCCTCGTCGCGCAGGCGCCGGCAGATCTCGTCGCCGGACAGCCCCGGCAGGTCGCGGTCGAGCACGACGACGTCGTAGCGCGTCAGGGCCGCCTTGCGGTACCCGTCGTCACCGTCGGTGGCGACGTCGACGGCCATGCCCTCGCGGCGCAAACCGCGGGCCACCGCCTCGGCCAGTTGGACTTCGTCCTCCACAACGAGGATGCGCATGAACCTCTCCCTCCTCGTTACTCTGCGTCGAACTCGCCGTGACGCGCAGTAATATTTGGTCCGTCGGCACGATCCACCCCGTCGTCGACCGCCGCCGGACCTACTTGTGCGGCCGCCCATTCGACGATGCGGCGACCGATGTTCTGAGCAGTCAGCCCGATCGACGTCTTCACGCCTGCCACGCTGTCGTGCTCCAGGAAACGTACAGGTATGCCGATCTCCCGTGTGGGACCCGCGTACCCCGCATCGCGCAGGATCTGCGAGATCCGGGTGCCCACCCCGCCGGTCTCAACGCCGTCCTCGACGGTGACCACGAGGTGCGCGGCCGCCGCCAGCGTGACGAGCGCGGGGTCGACCGGTGTCACCCAGCGCGGCGAGACGACGCGCACCGTGTAGCCGGCGCGCCGCACCGATGCGGCCGCCTCGAGGGTCTCGAGCGCCATCGAACCCACCGCAATGAGCAGGACGTCGACGGATGACGCCGGATCGGGCTCGTCGACGCCGGGTTCGGCCAGCACGTCGAGCGTGCCGAGGCGCCGGACGGACGGGATCGGGTCGGGCAGCGGGGTCTTGGGGAACCGCAGCACGCTGGGCCCGTCGTCGATCGCCAACGATTCCCGCAGCAGCTCGCGCAGCGTCTGCTCGTCACGGGGTGCCGCGATGCGTATGCCGGGCACCACGCCGAGCAGGGCAAGGTCCCACATCCCGTTGTGGCTCGCGCCGTCCTGACCGGTGACGCCGGCACGGTCGAGGACGAACGTGACCGGCAGCCGGTGCAGCGCGACGTCCATAAGCACCTGGTCGAACGCGCGGTTCAGGAACGTGGCGTACAGGGCGACGACGGGATGCATCCCGCCCATCGCCAGGCCGGCCGCCGACGTGACGGCATGCTGCTCGGCGATACCGACGTCGTAGAACCGTTCGGGGAAGCGCCGGGCGAACGGGCCCAGGCCGGTGGGCTCGCTCATGGCTGCGGTGATCGCCACGATGTCGTCGCGCTGCTCCCCCAGGCGGACGAGCTCCTCGCCGAACGCCGCGGTCCACGAACGGCCCGAGCTCGGGCGGGCCAGGCCGGTGGACGGGTCGAAGCCGCCGGACTGGTGCATCTGGTCGGCGAGATCGTTCTCGGCGGGGGCGTAGCCGTAACCCTTGCGGGTGAAGCAGTGCACCAGCACGGGCCCGTCGAAGCCGCGGGCCAGCCGTAGGGCGTTCTCGAGCTCGTCGATGTCGTGGCCGTCGACCGGCCCCAGGTACTTCAGCCCGAGGTCCTCGAACATGGTCTGCGGCTGCAGCAGGTCCTTGAGCCCGCGCTTGACGCCGTGCAGCGCGTCGAACAGCGGCGGCCCCACGACCGGTGTGCGTTCGAGGGCGTCGCGGACGTTGCCCAGCACCCGCTCGTAGCCGGGCCGCAACCTCAGCGCCGCCAGGTGCTTCGCCAGACCCCCCACGGTCGGTGAGTAGCTGCGGCCGTTGTCGTTGACGACGACGACGACGGGCCGATCCGCGCCAGCGATGTTGTTCAGGGCCTCCCAGCACATCCCGCCGGTGAGCGCGCCGTCGCCGACCACGGCGACCACGGGGCGTCGCTCACCGCGGACCTCGTAGGCCTTGGCCAGACCGTCGGCGTAGGACAGCGCGGTGGAGGCGTGCGAGTTCTCGATCCAGTCGTGCGGGCTCTCGGCCCGGCTCGGGTACCCCGACAACCCGCCGACCTGACGCAGCGTGGGCATCTGCGCGGCCCGGCCGGTGAGGATCTTGTGGACGTAGGCCTGGTGGCCGACGTCGAACAGGATGGGCTCGACCGGCGAGTCGAAGACCCGGTGCAGGGCCATGGTCAGTTCGACGACGCCGAGGTTCGGGCCGAGGTGGCCGCTCGTGCGCGCGACGGTCTGCACCAGCAGGTCGCGGATCTCGGCCGCGAGGGTGGCCAGCTGCGGACCGTCGAGGGCGCGCAGATCGGCCGTGGAACCTAGACGATCAAGAACTCGCGTCACCCTGCGATCGTACGGGCTGGCTGTCGTTGCGCTCGTCGAACGGCGCCTGGCGCGGCTGCGTCGCAGGCTCGAAGCGGGCCACGCACTCGACGTGGTGCGTCATGGGGAAGGCGTCGAACGCGCGCAGCGAGGTCAGCCGCCAGCCGGCGGCGTGGGCCACCGCGGTGTCGCGGGCGAGCGCGGCCGGGTCGCAGGCGACGTAGCCGATCACCCTGGGGGCCAGCGCCAGCAGCGCCTGCATGACCGCACGCCCCGCTCCCGCCCGCGGCGGGTCGAGCACGACGACATCCGGCGGCTGCTCGAGCGCGGCGAGCAGCTCGGGTGTGACGCGGGCCCGGCGCACCACCGCCTGCGGCAGGCCGGCCAGGTTCGACGCGGCGTCGGTCACCGCGTCGGCGGCGGACTCGATGCCGAGCACCGTCCCCAGCGGGCCGACGGCCTCGGCGAGCGGCGCCGTCAGGGCACCGGCACCGGCGTAGAGGTCGAGCACGTGCTCACCCGCTCGCGGTGCCACGGCGGCCAGCAGGGCCGCGGCGAAGGTCTCGGCAGCCGCCGGATGCACCTGCCAGAAGCCACCGGCCTGCACGCCGAACGTCCGCCCGCGCACCTCGTGGTGCAGCACGTCCGGGCCGTTGACGACACGCACGCGATCGGGTGGACGCCGCCCGCGGGCCTGCCGACCGCTGCCCGGCGAATGCACCAGCACGGCTGGCTCGGGGTCGGCGCCGAGCGCCAGCTCGACGCCCGTCGCGCGGGTGCGGTCGTCGTCGAGCGATGCCTCGTCGAGCACCGGGAAGTCGGCGATGCCGGGCTCGGCGAGCGGGCAGTGGTCGAGCTGCTCGACGGTGTGCGAGCGGTGCCGCCGCAGACCATGTCCGCCCGAGCGGTCGAGTGCCCAGAGAATGCGGGTGCGCCAGCCGAGCAGCCCGCCGGGCAGCGCCTCGACACCGCCGAGCAGGTCGCCGACATCGAGTTTCGCGAGCCGGGTGAACTGGTCGCGGATCACCGTCTCCTTGAGCGCCCGCTGCGCCGCGCCGTCGACGTGCTGCCAGTCGCAGCCGCCGCACCGTCCCGGTCCGGCGTGCGGGCACGGCGGTTCGACGCGCTCGGGCGCAGGGCTCAGCACCTCCACCGCGTCGGCGAAGCAGAACGAGCCGCCGCGGTCCTCGGTGATGAGTTCGGCCTGCGGGCCGAGCAGCTGCCCATCGA
>CAZZVT010000062.1:0-10716 GCA_964657545.1 uncultured Jatrophihabitantaceae bacterium | reverse complement strand
TGATGACAGCACGCACGCGCTCCCCCGGCAGCGCATGCCGGACGAACACCGCCCGGCCGTCGTGACGGGCCACGCAGGAGCCGCCGTGCGCAGGTCCGCCGACGTCGAGCTCGAGGGTCGCACCGACGAGCGGTCCGTCAGCCACGACGCGACTCAACCACGATGCAGCTCAACCACGACGCACGGGGATCTCGGCGTTCGGATCCGGCAGGTCGACCGGCGGCGCCGGCGGGGTCGGCAGTGGCTCGAGGCCCGCCGGCCGGGCAGGAGCCGACGGGCCGTCCGGGCGGTGCGACTTCGCGCGCGCGGCGTCGGAGTCGAGCAGCCACGGGACGCTGGTGACCATCACCCCGGGAACGAACAGCAACCGCCCCTTGAGTCGCAGCGCCGACTGGTTGTGCAGCAGCTGCTCCCACCACTTGCCGACGACGTACTCGGGGATGAACACGCTGACGACGTCACGCGGCCGGTCGGCACGCAGCTTCTTGATGTAACCGATCAGCGGGCTCGCCACCTCGCGGAACGGCGACTCGAGCACCGTGAGCGCGACCGGCAGGTCGTGACGTTCCCACTCGGCCTGCAACGCCCGGGTGTCCTCGTCGTCGACGTTCACGGTGAGTGCGGTGAGGGTGTCCGGGCGGGTCGCCTTCGCGAACGCCAGCGCGCGCAGCGTCGGCTTGTGCACCTTCGCCACCAGCACCACGACGTGGTTGCGCGAGGGCAGCACGAGCCCGACGTCGTCGCTGACCAGCTCCTCGGAGATGCGCGTGTAGTGCTTGTTGATGCCGCGCATGATCGCGTACAGGATCGGCATCGCGATGATCACGAGGTAGGCACCCTTGGTGAACTTGGTCAGCACGACGATCACCAGCACCAACCCGGTGAAGCTGGCACCGAAGGCGTTGATCAGCCGCGTGGTGCGGTAGCTGCGCCGCTGGACCGGATCACGTTCGGTGCGCAGCAGTCGGTTCCAGTGCCGCACCATGCCGCTCTGGCCGAGGGTGAAGGAGGTGAACACGCCGATGATGTAGAGCTGGATCAGCCTCGTGGTGTTGGCGTCGTAGATCGCGATGAGCGCGCCGGCCACCACGGCCAGCGCGAGAATGCCGTTGCTGTAAGCCAGCCGATCGCCGCGGTTGTTCAGCTGACGCGGCAGGTTGCTGTCGCGGGCCAGGATCGAGCCGAGCAGTGGGAAGCCGTTGAACGCGGTGTTCGCGGCCAGCACCAGGATCAACGCGGTCGTGGCCTGCAGGTAGAAGAAGCCCACCGAGTGCGGGCCGCCGAACACCGCGCCCGCCACCTGGGCGATGACGGTGCGCTGCGGCGTAGTCGCGCAGTCCGCGACGCCTTTCAGCAGGCAGCTGTTGGTCGTCGGATCGGTGATGTGCACCTTGCTGATCAGCGCCAGCGCGGTGACACCGATGAACATCGTGATCGCCAACCCGCCCATGATCACCAGCGTCTTCTGGGCGTTGCGGGCCTTCGGCGGCCGGAAGGCGGGCACGCCGTTCGCGATGGCCTCGACGCCGGTGAGCGCGGTGCAACCCGACGAGAACGCCCGCAGCGCCAGGAAGATCAGGGCCAGCGCGCCGAGCGACCCGTAGCCGTGCGTCTCCCTGATGCCGTGCGACGCGCTCTCCGACACCGGCGCGTCACCCACGAGCGTCCGGAACAACCCGGTGGCGATCATGACGAACACGCCCGCCGTGAACATGTAGGTGGGCACCGCGAAGGCGAAGCCGGCCTCGCGCACGCCGCGCAGGTTCACCGCAGTGAGCAGTGCGACGAAGGTCAGCGCCATGAGCAACCGGTAGCTGTGCAGGCCGGGGACGGCCGAGATGATGTTGTCCACGCCCGAGGACACCGACACCGACACCGTCATGACGTAATCGACGAGCAGCGCGCTGGCCACGATGACGCCCGCCGCCCGGCCGATGTTCTTGCTGGCGACCTCGTAGTCGCCGCCGCCGGTCGGGTAGGCCTTCACCAGCTGGCGGTAGGACACGACCACCGCGGTCAGCAGCACGACCACCGCACCCGCGATCCAGGGCGTCAGGTACAGGAACGAGGTCCCGCCGAGCGTCAGGACGAGCAGGATCTCCTGGGTCGCGTAGGCAACGCTCGACAGCGGGTCGCTGGCGAAGATCGGCAGGGCCAGGCGCTTGGGCAGCAGGCTGTGCCCGGCGTTCTCACTGGCAACCGGAGTGCCGATGATCGCGCGCTTGATCACGCGACTGAAACGGGCCACGACGCGTGACAATACGGCTGTCCCCGGTGGGCACGTGCGCACCCGCCCCCGGCGTCGTCGGTAGTGTGCGCTCGGTGCACATCGTCATCATGGGCTGCGGACGGGTGGGTGCCGCCCTCGCCCTGCAGCTCGCGCCGCTCGAGCACACGATTGCGGTGATCGACCAGGAGCCGCTGGCCTTCCGCCGGCTCGGCGACGACTTCCCCGGCAGGCAGATCACGGGCGTCGGCTTCGACCGCGAGACGCTCATCGAGTCGGGCATCGAGCAGGCCGGCGCGTTCGCCGCAGTCAGCAGCGGTGACAACTCCAACATCATCGCCGCCCGTGTCGCGCGCGAGACGTTCGGCGTGCAGCGCGTGGTCGCCCGCATCTACGACCCGAAGCGGGCCGAGGTGTACGAGCGGCTCGGCATCCCCACCGTCGCCACCGTGCCGTGGACCTCGGGGCGGCTCATGAAGTCGGTGCTCGGCGAGACGTCGGCCGAGGCGTGGCGCGACCCGTCGGGCGCGGTGTCGATCATCGTCGTCGTCCCGCACGAGCGGTGGGTCGGTACGAAGATGACCGATTTCGAGGCCGCCACCGGCACCCGGGCCGCGCTCTACACCCGCTTCGGCATCGGCAACCTGCCGCTGCCCTCGACGCTGATCCAGGCCGGCGACAAGCTCTACATGCTCAGCACCGACGACAACGCGCGCTCCGTGCGCACGATCGCCACCAACCCGCCGGAGGTGAGCCACTAGTGCGGGTCGCCATCGCCGGAGCCGGGGCTGTGGGGCGCTCGATCGCCCGCGAGCTGCTCGGCAAGAAGCACCAGGTCCTGCTGATCGACAAGGACCCCGCCAAGGTGACGCCCCACCGCGTCCCCGGCGCCGAGTGGCTGCTCGGCGACGCGTGCGAGGTCGCCAACCTGGAAGCCGCGCGGCTCGAGGAGTGCGACGTCGTGGTCGGCGCCACGGGCGACGACAAGACCAACCTCGTCGTGTCGCTGCTGGCCAAGACCGAGTTCGCGGTGCGGCGCGTGGTCGCGCGCATCAACCATCCGTCGAACGAGTGGCTGTTCACCGAGGCATGGGGCGTCGACACCGCGGTCTCGACACCACGGGTGCTCGCCTCGCTCGTCGAGGAGGCCGTCGAGGTCGGTGACATCGTTCGGCTGTTCGGAATCCGCGAGGGCCAGGCGAACCTCGTCGAGCTGACCCTGCCCGAGGACGCGCCGTGCGCGGGATCCCCGGTGCGCGACCTGCGGCTGCCGAAGGACACCACGCTCGTCGGCATCGTGCGCGGCCGCCGGGTGATCTCGCCCTCGCCCGAGGAGCCGCTCGAGCCCGGTGACGAGCTGCTGTTCGTCGCGCTCCCCGAGGCCGAGGACGCCCTGCGCGCCGCGGTGCTGCCGGTCGTCGAGCAGCCCTAGATCTCGAGGACCCGTTTGCGGGCGCGGCGCACGATCAGCAGGCTGAGCCCGATCGCGGCGATGAACAGCGGGTAACCCATCGCGATGCGCGCGAACGCGAGCCACCCGGTCGCGTTGTGCTGGTAGAGGGTCAGTTGCACGATGCCGCGCACCAGGAACACCGCCGTCCCGGCGAGCGTCGACCAGGTGTAGGCCAGCAGCAGCGGACGCCGACGGTGCCACGCCACCGGCGGCTCACCCTCGGCGACCGGCGTCGGGTCGAGGAACTCCCACGCCAGCCCGACCAGTGGTCGACGGACCACGATCGAGATCGCGAACGGGACGGCGTACAGGAAGCTGGTGATGATCCCCAGCAGGAAGTACCCGCGGGCCTGCCCGGTGCGTTCGGCGATCACCGCGGCCACCACCACGCCGAGCAGGCCCGACAGCGCCTGCTGCACGGACTGCTTTCGAATCAGCCGGTAACTGGCGAGCAGCAGCGAGCTGGCCACCGCCGCGATGACCGCCGTGCGCAGCACGGTGACGACGTTGACGATCACGAACACCGTGGTGGGCACGGCCGCGATCAGCGCGCCCGACCAGCCGCCGATGCTCTCGATCAGCTGACGGCGGTAGGTCTCGCGCAGGTCGCCGTTGTCCATGGACGGGATGGGAGCGCCGGTCAGGATCCGGGAGCCAGAAGCTCGTACCAGGGGTTGTAGATGGCCAGGCGGCCGTCGTGCTCGCCGACGCGGCCGCGGGCCAGCACCCGCCGGCCCGGCTCGATGCCGGGGATCCGCCGCTGGCCGAGCCAAACCAGATCCAACGACTCGGTGCCGTCGAACAGGTCGGCCTGCAGGGTCGGCACGGTCTCGCTCGGGGTGTAGACGACGGCCCGAAGCCGCCCCACGACCTTCACGTACACACCGCGGCGCAGATCGCACACCGGCATGCACGAGCGGATCCCGACGGTCTCCTGAAGCTCGGCGGCGTCGAGATTCTCGGCGCTGGCCGTCAGCCGCTGCAGTAGCGATGCGCGTCCCACAGGCTCAGCGTAACTCCCGGGGTGACCCCCTGGGTCAGGAACCGGCGCCGGGCAGTTCGACCCCGCTCGGCAGCTGCAGCGGCACCGGCTCGCGGACCGGCAGCGGTTCGGCACCGCGCACCACCACGACCCCGCGCAGCGCGTCCTCGAACGCGGCGGCGGCGCCAGCATCGGTGGCGACCGGGCCGGCGAACAGGGCACGCAGAAACCAGCGAGGTCCGTCGACGCCGACGAAGCGCACCGGCACGCTGCCCCGTCCACTGTCGTCGGGGACGGTGCCGTGCAACTCGGTGCCGAACGGCCCCTGCTTCTCGCTCGGGACGGGCTGTCGCTGAGCGCGCAGCGAGTCCGCGATCTCCGAGCGGACCTCGTCCCAGATGCCTTCGTTGCGCGGCGCTGCGAACACGCCCAGCTGCATGGTGCCGGCCTGGCCGGCCAATGTCGCGGCGATGACCTGCTGCGCCTCGTTGAGCTCGACCTGGATGTCGAAGCCCTCGCTGACCGGGATCCGCAACGCGCCGAGATCGATCCGATCGACCTCGTCCCCGGGCGCGTCGCGCTCGTCGTAGGGGCCGGTCGTCACGTCGGGCTCGATGCGGACCCGGGTCTCCCACGGCGGCGTGGCGTCGATCTTGGAAGCTTCGGTGCGTTTCTGCCTTCGTCGTCCCGGCACTACTGAGGTCCTTCCTCGGACTGATCGAGCTGTGGTGGCGTGCCCGCGGCGGACCCACCGGTCGAACCGTGCCCGCCGGTACCGCGCTCCGAGTCGGGCAGCTCGTCGACCTCGACGAAACGCGCGAGCTCGACGCGCTGTACGACGAGCTGGGCGATGCGATCGCCCCGCGCCAGCGTGAGTGGCCGGGCGGAGTCGTGATTGATCGCGATGACCTTGATCTCGCCGCGGTACCCGGCGTCGATGGTGCCAGGGGCGTTGACCAGGCCGAGACCGGCCCGGGCGGCGAGCCCGGAGCGGGGATGCACGAACGCGGCGTAGCCGACGGGCAGCGCGATGGCCAGACCGGTGGGCAGGACCGCCCGTTGGCCCGGGGCCAGGGTGACGTCGACAGCGGTCACGATGTCGGCGCCGGCGTCACCGGGCAGCGCGTACAGCGGGAGTGGGAGCTCGGTGTCGAGTCGGCGGACCAGCACCTGCGGACGAACGTCCGGACCAGCGGCCGGAGCGCCCGGTGCGGCTGTGATCTCGACGTCGGTCTGCACGGGGGCTGAGGCTACCCTCGACTGCATGGCAGCCGGCGGTAGCAGTGGCAGCGGCTCGCCCGTCACCTACCGCGAGACGCTGCGCACGCCGTGGTGGTGGTACCTCGCCGCGATGGGCGTCGCCGGCCTGTTGGCCGCCGAGGTCCGCGTCGGCGGCCTCCCACTGACCTCATGGGTCCCGTTCGTCGTGCTTCTCCCGCTGTCCGCGGTGTTCGTCTGGTGGCTGGGCCGCAGCCGGCTCGAGGTGCGCGGCGGCGAGCTGCGCATCCAGGGCGCGCACCTGCCCCTGGAACTGGTCAGCGGAGCGGTCGGCCTCGACCCACGCACCCTGCGCCTCGTCGTCGGCCGCGAGGGCGACCCGGCGGCGTTCGTCCAGATCCGGCCGTGGGTGGGCCCCGGCGTCCAGCTCTGGCTCGACGACCCCGACGACCCGACCCCCTACTGGATCGTCAGCACCCGGCACCCCGCTCGCCTGCTCGCGCTGGTCTCGCCCCGTCAGCAGTAGGTTGCCGGCTATGACTTCTGCAGAGGTTCCCGTCGTGACGCCCACGTCCGAGCACGGCCGGCGCGTCAGCGGCCGGGTCGCGATCGTCACCGGCGCCAGCAGGGGCATCGGGCTCGGTGTCGCCCGACGACTCGTCGACGAGGGCGCCCAGGTGGTGATCACCGCCCGCAAGCCGGAGGGACTGGCCGACGCACTCGAGCAACTCGGCCCGGCCGCGGTGTCCGTCGCCGGCCGCGCCGACGACCCCGAGCACCAGGACGAAGCCGTCCGCACGGCGCTCGAGCGCTTCGGGCGCCTCGACATCCTGGTCAACAACACCGGAATCAACCCCGCCTACGGCCGGCTGCTCGACATCGACGACGACGCCGCTCGCAAGATCATGGAGGTCAACGTGCTCGCGGCCCTGGCCTGGACCCGCCGCGCCGTCGCCGCCGGACTGGGTGCCGAGCCGGGCGCGGCGATCGTCAACATGGCCTCGGTCGCGGGCCTGACCCCCGCCCCCGGGATCGCCTACTACGGCGTGAGCAAGGCGGCGCTGATCAACCTGACGATCCAGCTCGCCGCCGAACTGAGCCCGCGCGTTCGGGTCAACGCGATCGCGCCGGCCGTGATCAAGACGCGGTTCGCCGCGGCGCTGTACGAGGCCGACGAGGCGAAGGCCGCGGCGGCGTACCCGCTGGCTCGCCTCGGCGTCCCCGAGGACATCGGCGCCGCGGCGGCGTTCCTGGCGTCCTCCGATGCCGCGTGGATCACCGGCCAGACGATCGTCGTCGACGGTGGCGCCTCACTCAGCCCGCGCATCTAGCCTCGATGTCGCCTTTAACGGCGCACGCCCGGTGACCTCGCGGCCGCCGGGCGGGTGTCGTGGTGATCAGGCGCAGTCGCGACAGATCAGCTGGCCGTTCTTCTCGCGGGCCAGTCGGCTGCGGTGATGGACCAGGAAGCACGACGAGCAGGTGAACTCGTCGTTCTGCTTCGGGAGCACCCTGACGGTGAGCTCCTCGCCCGAGACGCTGGACAGATCGGCGCCGGGCAGTTCGAGTGACTCGGCAAGCTCCGTCTCGTCCACGTCGATGGAACCCGACTGGGCCTCGGCGCGCCGCGCCTTCAGCTCCTCGATCGAGTCCTCGTTCAGCTCTTCTACGTCTCCCCGACGCGGTGCGTCGTAGTCGGTCGCCATGTGGCGTCAACTCCTCGGTGGGCGGACCCACGGTCGTGAACTAGTGCGGCGTGCTGCCTTGGTGCGTGTTTTCGTCGGACCGGATTTTCTAGCTTTCGGCCCTGGAACGCACCGGCTCACGGTTTTGTGCCCGGCGTTTCCGCCCTGAGCCGGAGACCCTGGTCACCTCCGGCGGCGGAAAGATACCGCGCCCGGGTTTCCCGCTAACGCACGGGCCGGCGAACGCGCTGCGGCGTGTCGCGCCGATACGATGCCCACTGGTCACAGCTGAGGAAGGTCGGGGTTCATGGCGAGCACCATCACGCGGCGTCCGCTGCCCGCGCTGATCGCGCTGCTGGCGTTGCTGGCGCTCACCGCCCTCGTGTGGTGGCGGGTCACGAACCGCGACGACGCGACTCCCTCGGCGGCGAGCAGCACCTGCACGGCCCCGTCGACGAGCAGCAGCGTTGCGGCACCACGCACCCTGCCGCTGCAGGGGTCGATCGACGTCGCGGTCCTCAACGCCAAGGGCACGAACGGCCTCGCCGGCAAGGTCCGCACCACCCTGATGGCCGACGGGTTCCGCTCGAGCCGGCCGGCGAGCGACGACCCGAAGAAGAGCTCGGTCACCGGCGTCGGCCAGATCCGCTACAGCGCCGCCAACCTGCCCGGCGCGCAGCTGTTGCAGTACTACTTCCCGGGTGCCCGGCTGGTGTTGCTCAGCACGCCGTCGGCTCAGGTGACGGTGAGCCTCGGCCCGAACTACACCACGCTGCAGCCGCAACGCGCGGTCACGGCCGCGCTGGCGGCGAACAAGATCACTCAGGCGGCGACGGCGACACCGAGCGCGGCCACCGGCTCGTCCACCCGCTGCTGATCGCTAGCGGACGTCGTCGGCGCCGAGTTCGGTGAGCAGCCGCACCAGGTCGCCGCTCAGTTGCGGCCCGGAGCCGACGAGGAACGTCCCGGACACCTGCCGGCCGCGCAGCCCGGTGACGACGCAGCCCGCCTCCGCCGCGATCAGCGCGCCGGCGGCGTAGTCCCACCGGTTCAGTCCCGCTTCGAAGTAGGCGTCCACCCGGCCCGCAGCGAGGTGACACAGGTCGACGGCTGCGGCCCCGAGGCGGCGGACGTCGGCGATGCGGGGCAGCAGGCCGGCGACCACCGCGATCTGCCGGCCCCGGACGGCCGCGTTGTAGGCGAAGCCGGTGGCGATCACCGCCTGGGCGAGCGGGATCGTTCGCGGGCCGGTGAGCCGCTGCGCCGGGTGCCCGTCGCGTTCGAGCACCGCGCCGCCGCCGAGCCGGGCGTGGAACATCTCCCCCGTCACGGGATTGCAGACGGCACCCGCCACGACGGTGCCGTCGATCTCGGCCGCAATCGATACCGCGTAGTACGGCAGGCCGAGGACGAAGTTGACGGTGCCGTCGATCGGGTCGACGACCCATCGCACCCGCGCGCGACCGTCGCCCTCGTGGCCCGTGCCCTCCTCGCCGAGCATGTCGTCATCCGGACGGCGCGCGGCGAGCTGGTCTGCGATCCAGCGCTCCGTCGCGCGGTCGACGTCGGTCACCAGATCCGACGCGGTGCTCTTCGCCGCGATGACGAGCGCGCGCTCGCGGCCGCTGCGCACGACCTCGGCGGCGCCCGAGGCGAGCGAGACGGCCACCGTCTCGAGGTCCCGGAACTCGTCGAGGGTGGACGACAGGTCATCGGGCGGCGACGGATGCACCTGCGCATCCGATCACGCGACGTCCGGCAGCGGGCACGCGGTGCGCCCGCCGGCGGCAGCTGCGTACTAAGGTCACCCGGTCAATCAGGCGACGAGCGAGGAGCGGTCCATGGTGGTCACGGGAGGACCGGCAGGCCAGGCGTTCGGTGTCGACATCGGCGGTACCGGCATCAAGGGGGCCGTGGTCGACACCGGCACCGGCGAACTCGTCACCGAGCGCAAGCGAATCCCCACCCCGCACCCGGCGACCCCCGACGCGGTCGCAACGGTCGTCGCGCAGCTGGTGAGCGAAGCGCACTGGCAAGGTCTGATCGGTGCCACCTTCCCGGCGGTCATCAAGCACGGCGTTGCCCAGTCCGCGGCCAACGTCGACCCGTCCTGGGTCGGCACCGACGCCGACAAGGTGTTCACCCAGGCCGTCGGCGGCAGCAGCGAGGTGCTGGTGCTCAACGACGCCGACGCCGCCGGCATCGCCGAGGCCCGCTACGGCGCGGCGAAGGGCGTCGCGGGCGTCGTGATCCTGCTGACGTTCGGCACCGGGATCGGTAGTGCCCTGCTGATGAACGGCGTACTCGTGCCCAACACCGAGCTGGGGCACCTCGAACTCGACGGCCACGACGCCGAGACCCGCGCCGCCGCATCGGTGCGCGACGAGCACGGCATGTCCTACAAGAAATGGGCCAAGCGGGTGGAGGCCTACATGCAGCACGTCGAGCGGCTGTTCACCCCGGACCTGTTCGTCGTCGGGGGTGGAGTGAGCAAGGCGGCCGAGAAATGGGTGCCGCTGCTCGACCTCAAGACGCCGGTGAAGCCGGCCCAGCTGCTCAACGACGCGGGTATCGTCGGTGCGGCGATCGCGGCCGTCGAGGGGCTCGGGGAATAACGACCGCAGGATCGCCGCACACGCCCGACCAGGGCCGCAGTACAATGATTGCCAGGGCACAGCGCACGTACTGGACTCGATTATGAGGCAACCAACAGACGGCCGAGGATCCCTGCACTCCGCGTAACGCGGCTCGTTCCGCGCACGCCGACGGCTCGTCCGGTCGGCTTCCCTGCGCACCTTCGTGAAAGGTCATTCGTGTCCAGCAAGCAGACGACAGCCGAAGACGAGTCCCGGACCCAGCCGGCGAGCACCGCCCGTCCCCACCTCCTGTCCGGTGCCACCGCCACCGCCACCGCCACCAAGCGCACCGCTCCGGCCCGTAAGGCGGCAGCGAAGAAGGCACCGGCGAAGAAGAGCACGGCCAAGGTTGCCGCCGAACCGACCGAGGACGCAGCGGCCGTCGTTGCCGACGGCGACGCCGTCGAGGTCGAGACGGGCGGGCCGGCCACCACCGAGGCCGAGGAGATCGTCTGGGACGAGGAGGAAGAGGAGTCCGAGGCCCTGCGCCAGGCGCGCAAGGACGCCGAGATGAC
>CAZZVT010000061.1:0-17381 GCA_964657545.1 uncultured Jatrophihabitantaceae bacterium | reverse complement strand
TGGTGGGCGATACTGGGATCGAACCAGTGACCCCTGCCGTGTGAAGGCAGTGCTCTCCCGCTGAGCTAATCGCCCGGGACGGCCGCGCGGTCGGGCCGAGCGGCGTGGCAAGACTACAGGCCGGGGGTCACCGGTACAGCAGCAGATAGATGGCGCCGAAGACGGCGACCAGGAACACGAGCCCGACAACGGCGACGACGGCTTGCAGCCAGCGGGGCTGGCGCTTGAGCCAATCCGTCCAGCGTTGCACCTGGTCGCGGGCGAAGCGCAGCAGCCGTTTGGCCCACTCGTACTCGGTGGCCAACAGCCCGAGGCCCGCGAAGATGATCAACCAGCCCGGCCCGGGCAGCGGCAGCAGCACGATGCCGACGGCGATGACCAGCACGCCGGCGACCGTGACGCCGATGCGCCACACCAAGGCCCCGCCGGGCTTGGACCGCACGCGAGTGCGGAACGCGTCGACCCGTTGCACGGCCCACTTCGGCGACAGCCGGGACTTCTCCGGGCCCTGCGTCTCCATGCGGGTCATGGCCCCAAGATACGGGAACGCCGCCAACGTGGGCCTTCACACCGGCGTGCCGGAACCGCCCTATAGTCGGCCGAAAGTGCCGATCACGGATGGAGTACGCCAGTGCAACTCGACGGAGCCGTCGCAGTCATCACCGGAGGGGCCTCGGGGTTGGGGCTCGCCACCGCCCGCAAACTCACGGCCGAAGGCGCTGCCGTCGTGCTCATCGACCTGCCCGGATCGGCCGGCGCCGAGATCGCCGCCGAACTCGGTGACCGGGCACGCTTCAGCCCTGGCGACGTCACGTCCGAGGACGACGTCGCCGCGGCCCTCGACGTCGCAGCAGAGCTGGGCCCGCTGCGGGTGACCGTCAACTGCGCCGGCATCGGCAACGCGATCAAGACGGTCGGCAAGGGCGGCGCCTTCCCGCTGGCGGACTTCACCAAGATCATCAACGTCAATCTCATCGGCACGTTCAACGTCATCCGCCTGGCGGCAGAGCGTATGGCGCGCACCGACGAGATCGACGGCGAGCGTGGCGTCATCATCAACACTGCGTCGATCGCCGCCTTCGACGGTCAGATCGGTCAGGCCGCCTACTCCGCATCCAAGGGTGGCATCGTCGGACTGACCCTGCCCGTTGCCCGTGACCTTGCCGCCATCAAGATCCGGGTGGTCACCATCGCACCGGGCCTGTTCAAGACGCCGCTGCTCGGATCGCTGCCGAACGACGTGCAGACCGCGCTCGGCGCTCAGGTCCCGCACCCGGCACGCCTCGGCGACCCGTCGGAATACGGCCTGCTGGCCAGCGCGATCATCGCCAACCCCATGCTCAACGGCGAGACGATCCGTCTCGACGGCGCAATCCGGATGGCGCCCCGCTGACATGTCGCACGATCTGCGCATCGAGCTCGACGCCGGCCGGTTGACCATCCGCTTCACCCGACCGGAGGCGCTCAACGCGCTGACGCCGGGCATGCTCGAACAGGCGGCGGAACGCGTCCGCGCCGCAGGTCCGGACCCTGAGGTACGGGTCGTCGTCGTCACCGGCGAGGGTCGCGCATTCTGCTCGGGCGCCGACATCGTCGCCGACCGCGGCGAGGCCACCGGGACGACAGCGACGCTCGACGCCGCGAACGCACTCGTCCACGCGATCGTGCACTGTCCCAAGCCGGTCATCGCCGCGGTCAACGGGCCGGCCGCGGGGGTCGGCGCGACCATCGCGTTGTCCTGCGACCTGCACGTCATGCGCAGCAGCGCCTTTCTGCTGCTGGCGTTCGCCAACATCGGCCTGATGCCCGACGGCGGCGCGACCGCGATCGTGCCCGCTGCGATCGGCCGGGCTCGCGCCTCGCGGATGGCGCTGCTGGCCGAGCGCATTCCGGCCGGGCAGGCACTCGAATGGGGCCTCGTGTCGCACGTCGCCGAGGACGAGAACTTCGACGACGAGGTCGACGCCCTGGTCACGAAGCTGGCGAGCGGCCCGACGCTGGCCTACGCGCGAGCAAAGGCAGCCTTCGTCGCCGCGACGCTCGGCACCCTGGACCAGGCACAGGCACTCGAACGGGTGGGTCAGACAGAGCTGTTCGACACCGCGGACTTCGCCGAGGGCACCGCCGCGTTCCGCGAGCGCCGAACGCCGACGTTCCTCGGCCGCTGAGCCCTCAGCGCAGGCGAGCCCGCCAGGTGAGCAGCGTCCCGCCGCGGACCGCCTGCTCGGTGTTCATGCTGCCGCCGTGCCGCTCGGCCCGGGCCCGCATGTTGCCCAGGCCGCTGCTCCGGCTCGGGTCACCGAGGCCGACACCGTCGTCCTCGATGATCACGACAATCTCGCTGACCCCGGCATTGAGGTCGACCGACGCCGACGACGCACCTGCGTGCTTGGCGATGTTGGTGAGCGCCTCACGCACCACTGCGGTGATGTCGTCGGCGAGCTCGGGATCGGTGGAGAGATCGACCGGACCGGCGAACGACACATGCGCCGGGAACCCGAGCGCGGGTGTCAGGTCGGAGGCGATCTCGACGATCTGCTGACGCAGCCCGTCGGTGTTCAGGTCGAGTGGCCCGCGCAGCGCGAAGATGCTCGTGCGGATGCGGCGGATGGTGCGGTCGATGTCCTCGACCCGGTCGGACACCTTCTGTGCCGCACTGTTGTCCGGCCCGAGGCTCGCTGCCACGCTCTCGAGGCGCAGCCCGATCGCGAACAGCTCCTGGATGACGTGGTCGTGCAGGTCGCGGGCGATTCGGTCGCGGTCCTCGAGCAGGACCAGCTTCTTCTCAGCAGCACGCGAGTCCGCCAGCTCGAGCGAGACGGCGGCGCAGGCGGCGAATCCGGCAGCGGCCTCGAAGTCGGCTGCCGTGAACGGCTCCCGGCCGCGGTGCCGGGCGAGCGTCAACACCCCGCGTAACACTGAGCGGCCCCGCAACGGCAGCACGAGCACGGACCCCGGCTCTAGCACCGAACCGAACTGGATGGGGTCGCCCGCCTCGGCAGCGTCGGTCAGCAGCACGGGTCGCGGGGCGTCCAGCACGAGCGCAGCGGCCGTGTCATCCACCGGCAGACGGTGGGCCAGCAGATTGTCGGTCCCCGGGCCGAGCGCGACCTCGATGACCAGCTCACGATGATCGGGCGTCAGCAGGCCGACGGTCACGAGGTCGGCCTCGGCGGCATCGAGCGCGCGGGCGGCTACTGCGGGCATCGGATCGGCGCCGGCCGACAGCAGGGCCGTGCCGATGTCGGCCGACGCGCGCAACCAGCGTTGCGCGATGTCAGGGGTATCTGCGGCCACGTCAGGACTCCTCGGTCAGCACGTCGACCAGCCGCCGGCGCGTCAGCGGACTACCGGTTCCCCGGCCCACCCGCAGCAACACTTGCGGATTACCGGTCAGGCCCAGCATCCGCCGCAGTTGCGCACGGGCCGAGGAGACCTCGACGACCTGCGTCGACGGCCGAACGTCGTGTCCGGCGGACGCGGCGACCTGCCGTGCCCGCATTACCGCCTCGCCGGCACGCAACCAGTCCAACGGGGTGTCGTCATCGGCGGCCAGGACGGCCAGGCATTCCTGGGCCGATGCGACCCGGTCGCGGGCGTGGGCATGCGTGGCCCAGGCGTCGAGTTCGGCCCGGTAGGTGGGGTCGAGTCTCTCGATCTCGTCCGCCTGGCGGCTCACCTCGGCCACCAGTTCGCGTTCGACATCGTCGAGCACGTGCAGGGTCATCCCCTCGTCGGCGACGGCGGCCTGCAGCGCGCCGGTCAGGGACCCCGGACGAACTGGGTCGACGGTGTCCATCGGGACGTCCGCCTCGAGCTCGAGCACGGCCAACAGATCAGCTGCCAGCGGATTCGGGAACCGGTGGACGGCAACGCCGTAACCGTCGGCGACCATCGCCGCGCGGGCGGCGAAGACCGCGCATCCGACGCTCATGGTCAGCACCCGGCGCTGCGGGTCGAGCGCCGGCAGTTGGCGGCGGTGGTCGGCGTGGACGTACAGCTCGCTGCCGCGGATGCGCAGCTTCCACGGCTGGGTGTCCAGGATCGACGGCGCTCGAGCAGCACGCACGGCAGCACGCCGTAGGGCTGCGGCACGGCGGACTGCGGAGTCCGGTCCGGCAGGGGTGAGCGGGGGGATCATCACGGCCTTCGTCGGGTGAACGTTGATATGCCGGAAGTATTCCTCACGCGGACATCACGCGAACCGGACTTTGGGCCCGATCATCGGTCGGAACGCCCACCTCTCATCAACCACCCACTCGACGCCCACCCCCGCTGCCTACGCTGGGGTGATGCGAGCAGCCGGAGTCCGCACCGTCGCAGCGGTGCTGCTCGTGCTGTACACGCTGGTCATCGCCCGGCTGACACTGCTGCCCGCCGGGTCGGAGTCAGGGACCTTCGGCACCCTCGACGACGTCGTCACCCGACTGAGCAGCGGTGGCCTCACCTGGACCCAGATCGAGGTCCTGGCCAACGTGGCCCTGTTCGTGCCGGCCGGGTTCCTGCTGGCCGTCGCGGCGCGACGTTCGTGGGCGGGCGTGGTGGTCTGCGCGCTCGGCTCCGGCGCGATCGAGTGGGCGCAGTACGCATTCCTGCCCAGCCGGGTGCCTTCGCTGGCCGACGTCGAACACAACAGCCTGGGCGGCCTGATCGGGGCGCTGCTGGCGTGGCCACTCGTGCGGCTGCTGCGTCGTCGCCCGCCGACGGCCCCACCGCCGCGCTCCCGGGAGACGGCCGCCGCGCGTTAGGGCATCGGTGCCAGCGCGGTCTGGCCGCCGTCGATGGTGATTGTCGACCCGGTGAGGAAGTCCGGTGCGTCGATGATCAGGTAACGCACCAGGCCCGCGATCTCGTCGGCGTGCCCCGCACGACCCATCGGGTTGACGCGTCGCAGCTGCTCGCTCGACGTCGTCCGGAGATGCCCCTCGGTCATCGGCGTGGTGACCCAGCCGGGTGCGACCGCGTTGGCCTGCACCCCATTCTGCGCCAGGTCGACGGCCAGCGACCGGGCCACACTGATGATCGCGGTCTTCGCTGCGCTGTAGGCGATGGACCCGGGTTCGGAGTGCAGGCCGTTCACCGACGACAGCAGCACGATCCGGCCACGCCCGACCGCGCTCATGTGCCGTGCGGCAGCGCCCGCGGAGAGCACCGCGGCACGCAGATGCAGATCCAGCGTCGCGTCCCAATGCCGGGCCGTCAGCGCCCGCACGTCGTCGAGGTCGTAGTTGCCGGCACCGGCCACCAGCGCGTCGATCCCCCCGAACCGCTCGACGTGCTGCTCGACCACCTGCGCGGGCGCGTCCGGCGACGTGAGATCGGCGGCGAAGGTGGCCACTTCGGCGTGCGCGTCGCCCCCGACCGAGGCGGCAGCCTCGACCAAAGCGTCCTCGCGACGTCCGACGAGGCCGACGTCCCACCCGTCTCGGTGCAGCGCCCGTGCGCACGCCAGCCCGATGCCGCTCGACCCGCCGGTGATCAATGCACTTCGACGCCCGCTTCTCGTTGTCACGTCGCCTGCACTTACGGCAGCGCCACGATCTCGTGCCCGAGTGGCGTCAACGACACCGGGATCATCTTGAAGCTGGCGACCCCGAGCGGGATGCCGATCACGGTCAGGCACAGCAGGAACCCGGTGATCAGGTGCCCGACAGCGAGCCAGACGCCTGCCAGCACGATCCACAGCACATTGCCGATCACCGAAGCAGCCCCTGCATCACGGCGCGGCACCACCGTGCGGCCGAACGGCCACAGCGCGTACGCGGCGATGCGGAATGACGCAATGCCGAACGGGATCGTGATGATGAGCACGCAGAACACGATGCCCGCCAGCACGTAGCCGGCCGCGAGCCAGAAACCGGCCAGCACCAGCCAGAGCAGATTCAGCAGCGTGCGCACGTGAGCCGGTTCCTCACAGCAGACCGGTGAGCTCGTCCAACATCTCGTCGAGCGCGCCGATGGCGATCGAAAGATGACCCTCGCCCTCGACCAGGTGCACGGTGGCGCCGGGTACGGCCGACGCGAGCCATTGGCCGTGCGCGAAGGGCACCATGAGGTCGGCGCTGCCCTGCCAGATGAACGTGGGCACCCGGATCTCGGAGAGTTCGAAGCCCCACGGACGGATGAACGCGAGATCGTCGTCGAGCCATCCGTCGACGCCGTGCCGCAGGGCGCCGGCGAACCCGGCGGCGGTGTCCTCGCCGAACTCGTCGGTGAGTACCGCGCGGTCGACGTCGGGCAGCACGCTGCCCAGAGCGGTCACGATGTGCGCCGGCGTGGTGGTGCGCAGCTCCTCGGCGTCCTTGTCGAGATAGGCACGCAGCGGATCGGGGCCTTCGAGCGCAGCGCCGAACTCCTCGATGTTCTGCTGTCCCATACCGTCCAGGAAGTCCAGACCCGTGGCACCGTACGGTCCGACACCGGCGATGGACAGGACCCCGACCACCCTCGATGCGAGCCGCGCCCCGCAGGCCAGCGCGTGCGGTCCGCCACCGGACCAACCGGCCACGAGGCAGCGCGGCGCGCCGAGGTGGTCGAGTACCGCCTCCACGTCGGCGACGATGTCGACGACGCAACGCCCGGGGAGCCGGTCGGACTCGCCGTAACCGGCACGGGAGTAGGTGACGAGCCGCAGCCCGCGGGCCGACGACGCACGCTGGAGCGCACGCACCGGGGCCGAGGAACCCGGTGTGCCGTGATGGAACAGCAGCGGCAGGCCGTCGGGCGGCCCGCTGATGTCGATCTCCAGATGACGCCCGTCGGGCAGGTCGAGAAGCACGTCGTGCAGCCTAATGCTCCCGCTGTCTGCATGGGTCGGCCTACGATCTGCGGACATGAGCGTCATCGTGGGTTACGTGCCCGACAACACCGGCCTGCTGGCCGTCCGCCTCGCCGCGCAGGAGGCTGCGTGGCGTGACACCGACGTCGTGGTGGTCAACGTCGTCGGAGCGGCCGGGTACACGCATCCCACAGCCGCCGACGAGGTGGTCCTGGACGCGCTCGCCGCGGAGCTCACCGCGGCGGGCGTCGCGCACGAGATCCGCACGGTCGAGGACACGTCGGGCGCCAAGCCGGGCGAGGTACTGCTCGAGGTCGCCGAACAACCCGGCACCGATCTGATCGTCGTCGGCATCAAGCGGACGTCGGCAGTCGCCAAGGCCGTCCTGGGCAGCACCGCACAACGCGTCCTGATGGGCGCGCCCTGCCCGGTGCTGACAGTGCGCGCCGCCGACTGACGGCGCCCGGCTACCGTCACCGAGAAGGAGGCGATCATGGACGACGATGATTTCCGGCAGGCCCTGGCCGAGGTGAAGCGGTTCGTCCGCAACGAGGTGCTCCCCCTCGAGGCCGACATCGACGAGAAGGACCAGATCCCGGAGTCCCTGCGAAAGCAAGCCGCCGAGATGGGCCTGTTCGGCTTCGCGATCCCGGAGGAGTTCGGCGGGCTCGGGCTCACCATGCAGCAGGAGGAAGCGCTGGTCGTCGAGCTGTCCTACGCAGCACCCGCGTTCCGCTCGATGCTCGGCACCAACAACGGCCTGGCCGGCCAGATCCTGGTCATGGCCGGCAGCGACGAGCAGAAGCAGCACTGGCTGCCGCGTATCGCCAGCGGCGAGGTCATCGCCTCGTTCGGACTCACCGAACCCGACGCCGGTTCCGACCCGTCGTCGTTGAAGACCACAGCACGCATCGACGGGGACGAGTTCGTGCTCGACGGCACCAAGCGCTGGATCACCAACGCGCCCGCCGCGCAGCTGGTCATGATCTTCGCGCGGGTGATGAACGGTGAGACGGACGAGGGCATCTCGGTGTTCGCCGTCCCCACCGACACCCCGGGCTTCGAGGTCGGGCCGAAGGACCACAAGATGGGCCAGGCCGGCAGCCTCACCAGCGAGATCTACCTGACCGGCGTCCGCGTCCCCGCCTCGACGCGCGTCGGCGGAGATCAGGGCTACCGCATCGCGATGAGCTCGGTCGCGCGCGGGCGGCTGTCGGTCGCGTCCATCTGCGTGGGCATGATGCGCCGGCTGCTCGACGAGTCGACCGCCTTCGCGATCGGCCGGCGCCAGGGGGGTTCGCGGATCGCCGACTACCAGCTCATCCAGGCGCTGCTCGCCGAGTCGGCCACCGAGCTCTATGCCGCGGAGTCCATGCTCAGCCGCGCCGCCAGGGCCTTCGACGACGGCACCATGCAGCGCACCGATCCGTCCGTCGTGAAGTACTACGCCTCCGAGGCCGTCGGACGGGTCGCCGACCGCGCAGTGCAGATCCACGGCGGGATGGGGTACATGCGCGGCGTCGCCGTCGAACGGCTCTACCGCGACGCCCGGCTGTTCCGCATCTACGAGGGCACCAGCCAGATCCAACAGTTGATCATCGGACGTGGCGTGGTGCGCGCCGCCGAGAAGGCCGCCGGCTGAGGGCCGTCGAGCGCGTGGATCTTGTTGCGGTACGGGCGTCCCGGCGTCAGTGGTGCAACAAGATCACGATCAGGTGGCTGGTTGCAGCTGCTGAGTGACGCCGGGCCGACCGTCTGCGCAGAGTCGCACCACGACCGGGCGCAGCCAGGAGGCGCTGCTCGTCGGATGATCGGAACGCCAGTGGCAGCCGCGGCTCTCGGTACGTGCTGCGGCCCCGGCGACCACCGCGCCCGCGACCGTGGCCAGCGGCCCGTCGCCCAGTGCGGCCAACTCCTCGCGCGCGGTGGCCAAACCTGCGCCGTCACGACGGATGCCGGCGTAGGCGCTCAGCACCGAGCGGACGCGTTCGGGATCCACGTCCTCGCCGAGCACAACCGCGCGCGCGACCGTCCGGGCAACAGGCAGTGCGAGGGTGAGCTCGCCGGCCAGCCGACGACCGAAGACCAGGCCCTCGAGCAGGCTGTTGGACGCGAGCCGATTGGCACCGTGCACGCCCGTGGCCGCGGCCTCACCCACCGCGTAGAGCCCAGGGATGTCGGTGGCGCCGCGGCGGTCGGTGCGGATACCGCCGCACAGGAAATGCTCGGCCGGGGCCACCGGGATCGGGGTGGTGCTCGGGTCCACTCCGATCGCTGCGCACGACGCGAGCACCGTCGGGAACCGGCGGCGCAGGGTGGCGACGTCGATCGTGGTGGCGTCGAGCCAGACGTGCGGCGTGCCGTCGCGCAGCATCGCGGTGTCGATCTCGCGGGCCACGATGTCGCGCGGCGCGAGGTCCCCGAGCGGGTGCCGGCCGGCCATGATGCGCCGGCCGTGGACGTCGCTCAGGTGCGCACCCTCACCGCGCACGGCCTCGGTGACGAGTGGCAGCTGGCCTGCCGTGACGCCGGTGTGGAGCACCGTGGGGTGGAACTGCACGAACTCCATGTCGACGAGTGACGCACCGGCGCGCAGCGCCAGCGCGATGCCCTCGCCGCGCACGGCGATCGGGTTGGTGCTGGCGCGGTAGGCGTTTCCGATCCCGCCCGTCGCGAGCACCACCGCACGAGCGCGGAGCCGACCCTGTCGGGTCAGCGCCCCGACGACCTGACCCGAATCGCTGAGCAGCAGCCCGGTGACCCGGTCGTCACGGATCTCGACACCTGCGGCACGTACGGCGGCCACCAGGCTGCGGGCGACCTCGGCCCCGGTGGCGTCGCCGCCGGCGTGCACCACCCGCGGGCGTCCGTGCCCACCCTCGATGGTGCGGGACAGCTCGCCGTGCGGCGTGCGGTCGAGCACGGCGCCCGACGCGATCAACTCGGCGACGCGGGCGGGGCCCTCCTCCACCAGCACGCGCACGGCATCCTCGTCGCAGTGACCTGCGCCGGCGACGTGCGTGTCGGCCGCGTGGTCAGCCGGGTTGTCGTCGCCGAAGGCCGTGGCCACCCCGCCCTGCGCCCACGGCGTGCTGCCGTCGCCCGCGCTGAGCACGACCACCGAACGGGTGGCGGCCAGGCCCAGCGCGGTCGACAGCCCGGCCACGCCCGCGCCGACGACGAGAACATCGACGTCGACAGTCATTCCCCGGCTCCCGACTGCCCGATCGCGATCATCTTCTCGACCGCCGACCGGGCCTTGGCGGCGACGTCGGCCGGGACGTCGACCTCGTCGCGTCCCTCACGCAGCGCGCGGAGCAACAGGTCGGGTGTCGTCATCTTCATGTAGCGGCACGACGCCTTGGGGTTCATCGGCAGGAAGGTCGTGTGCTGGTTGACCTTGCGCAGCTGGTGCAGCATGCCGATCTCGGTCGCGACGAGAGCAGTGCTCGCAGTCATCCCGCGCGCCGCGTCGACCATGCCACCGGTCGACAGGATCTGCGTGCGGCCCATCGGCAGGTCACCCTCACCGGCCAACCAGATCGCGGAGTTGGCACACCCGCACTCGGGGTGCACGAGCAGCTCGGCGTCGGGGTGCGCAGCGACCTGCGAGCGTACGTCGGTGGGGCTGATGCCGGCGTGCACGTGGCACTCCCCCAGCCACACCTGGATGTTGTCGCGGCCGGTCTGCCGGCGGACGTGCGCGCCGAGGAACTGGTCGGGCAGGAACAGCACCTCCTGCTCGCGCGGGATCGACTCGACGACCTCGACCGCGTTGGACGAGGTGCAGCAGATGTCGGACTCGGCCTTGACCGCAGCCGAGGTGTTGACGTAGGCCACGACCGCGGCTCCGGGGTGCTCGGCCTTCCAAGCCCGCAGCTGCCCGACGTCGATGGTGTCGGCCAGCGAGCACCCGGCAAGCGCGGTGGGCACGAGCACCGTCTTGTCGGGGCTGAGGATCTTCGCCGTCTCGGCCATGAAGTGGACGCCGCAGAACACGATCGTGCTCGCGTCGGTCTGCGCCGCGATCCGCGACAGCGCCAGCGAGTCCCCGACGTGGTGCGCAACGTCCTGGATCGCCGGGTCCTGGTAGTTGTGCGCGAGGACCACGGCGTCGCGTTCCCGAGCGAGGCGGTGGACCTCGTCCTGCCAGGTGTTCACGGTCTGCGTCATGAGGGTCTCCCCGCCGAGGTTTTCGCCTGTTAGGCGATTACTTGTTCGACGATAGCATCGCGCCATGGCGACCGGTGCAGATCCTCAGCCGGCGGACCTGCGCAGCTATCCGCACGAGGTACTGGCCGTCGTGCTGTCGGTCCGCGACGGACGGTTGTGTGTGCTGCTGTGGAAGCGCGCGCGCGCCCCGTTCCGCAGCCGATGGGCCCTGCCCGGCGGTGGCGTCGAGCCGCACGAGCGCCTGCGTGAGGCGATCGTCCGGCATCTGGCCGAGAAGGTCGACGTCCGCGAGCTGGCGCACCGCGAGCAACTGGCCACCCACAGCGCTGTCGATCGCGACCCGCGCGGCCGGGTGCTGGCCACCGCCTACCTCGGGCTGGTGCCCGCCGACGTCGATCCCGCGCTGCCCCGCGACACCGCCTGGCAACCCGTCGACGACCTGCCGGCTCTGGCCTTCGACCACCGGTTCTTCGTCGACGCGGCCGTCGAGCGGCTGCGGGCAAAACTGTCGTACACCAACATCGGGTTCGCGCTCGCCCCGCAGGAGTTCCCGATCTCGGAGCTGCGCGACATCGTCAGCGCAGCCCTGGGCTACGAGGTCGGCGCCACCAACCTCACCCGGGTGCTCACTCGCCGGCACATGATCACCTCGACCCGCCGCACCGCGTCGTCGGGTCAGGCCGGCGGCCGCCCGGCCACGCTGTACCGCTTCGCCACCCGTGACCTCACCGTCACCGATCCGTTCGCGGTGCTCAAACCGCCGCACTGACTCAGCGCCAGGCGAACACCGGCTGCTCGAAGTGCGCGACCCGGGTGTCGAGGCCGCGCACGACGACCTGGCAGAACTGGTGGACGACGGCCGCGGTGGGCGCGTGGACGAACCCGTCGAACAGCGGCAGCCGGATCACCGGACGGTCGGACTCGGCGATGGTCTCGAAGCTCGGTTCGACGTCGAGGTCGGCGATTGGCACCCGGTACACACGCGCCACCTCGGACTCTGCGCCGGCGAGCTCGGCCGGTACGGAATCGGCCCAGACGACGACCGGGGTCATCACGTAGCCCGAACGCGTGACGTAGTCGTCGAGCAGGCCGAGCACGGCATCCGGGCCCAGCGTCAGGCCGGTCTCCTCGCGCAGCTCGCGCCGGGCGGCGTCCTCGCTCGACTCCCCCGGATCGCGCCGACCGCCGGGCAGCGCCCACTGCCCGGCGTGCGCCCGCAACCCCGACGCCCGGCGCGTGATCAACAACGCCGGGCCGGGCACGACGCACAGCGCGACCGACGCCGGCGTCAGGTCCGGCAGGGAGACGGCGACGCGTTCGAAGCGGTCCAGGTTCTCGATCGCGTCGGCGCGGCTCAGTGCATCCACCCCACCAACCTAGAGTCGACGTCGTGCTCGACGACGGCGTCATCAGAGTCCGCGGCGCGAACGTCCACAATCTGCGAGACGTCGACGTGGATCTGCCGCGGGACGCGTTCGTCGTGGTCACCGGCGTTTCCGGGTCGGGCAAGTCGTCGTTGGCGTTCGGCACGATCTACGCCGAGGCGCAGCTGCGCTACCTGGAATCCGTCGCCCCCTACGCCCGCCGGCTGATCCACCAGGCCGGGGCCGCCGACGTCCGTGACATCGACGGTCTGCCGCCCGCGGTGGCGCTGCAGCAGTCGCACGCGACGCCCGGCTCGCGCTCGACGGTCGGCACCGTCACGACCGTGTCGAACTCACTGCGCATGCTGCTCTCGCGCGCCGGGACCTATCCCGACGGTGCCCCGCGTCTGGATTCCGACGCCTTCTCGCCCAACACGCCGGCCGGTGCGTGCCCGCGCTGCTCGGGCCTGGGCCGCGTCCATGACGTCAGCGAGAGCTCGCTGGTGCCCGACCCGTCGTTGTCGATCCGCAACCACGCGATCGCCGCCTGGCCGGGTGCGTGGCAGGGCAAGAACTACCGCGACATCCTGGCCACGCTGGGCTACGACGTCGACCGCCCCTGGCGGGAGCTGCCGCAGGCCGACCGCGACTGGATCCTGCTCACCGACGAGCAGCCGGTGGTCACCGTGCACGCACAGCGCGAGGCGCACCGCATCCAGCGGCCCTATCAGGGCACGTATCAGAGCGCCCGTCGCTACGTCCTGCACACCATCGCCGACACCCAGAGCGCGACGCTCCGCAGGCGGGTGCTGCGCTTCGTCGACGTCAGCGCCTGCCCGCTGTGTCACGGCGCAGGGCTGCGGGTCGAGGCCCTCGCCGTGCGCTTCGCTGGACAAACGATGCCCGAGCTCGCGGCGCTCCCGGTCACCGAGTTGCGAGCGGTGCTGCAGGACCGATCCGGCGACGAGGCCGACGGCGATGTCGCGGCGGCAATCGTGCCCGAGGTCCTCTCCCGCATCGACGTCCTCGTCGAACTGGGCCTGGGCTACCTCGCGATCTCCCGATCGGCCCAGACGCTGTCGTCGGGCGAACTGCAACGGCTGCGGCTGGCCACCGCCCTGCGCTCGCGGCTGTTCGGCGTGGTCTACGTCCTGGACGAGCCGTCCGCGGGACTGCACCCGGCCGACACCACGGCACTGCGCACCGTGCTCGACCGGCTGAGGGCGGCCGGCAACTCCCTGGTGATCGTCGAGCACGACCTCGACCTGATGCGCTCCGCCGACTGGCTCGTCGACGTCGGCCCGGGCGCCGGTACCGACGGTGGGCGGCTGCTCTACAGCGGGCCGGTCGACGGGCTTCGCGGGATCGCGGACTCGGCCACCCGCCCGTACCTTTTCGACGCAGCTCCAGGTGACGTCCACGAAGCGCGCACCCCCAGCGGGGTCATCGGCCTGCGTGGCATCGAGCGGCACAACCTGCACACCCTCGACGTCGACATACCTCTAGGTATTCTGACCGTACTGACGGGTGTGTCAGGCTCGGGCAAGTCGACGCTGCTGGCAGTACTGGCCGACACGGTGCGCGACGCACTCGGCGCCGACACACCATCGCAGGACGACGACGGGGACCTCGGCACCGTGCCGGACAGCAGTGTGCGTCAGGTGACCGGGCTGGGCGCGGTGCATCGCCTCGTGCAGGTCGATCAACGACCCATCGGCCGAAGCCCGCGTTCGAACCTGGCCACCTACACCGGCCTGTTCGACGGCGTCCGCGCTCTGTTCGCTGCGACCGAGGATGCGCGCGAGCGCGGGTTCGGCGTCGGCCGGTTCTCGTTCAATGTCGCCGGCGGGCGGTGCGACACCTGCCAGGGGGAAGGGTTCGTCGCGGTCGAACTGCTGTTCCTGCCCGGGACGTACAGCCCGTGCCCTACCTGCCACGGCGCCCGTTACAACCCCGAGACACTCGAGGTGACGTGGCGCGGTCTCACCGTCGCAGACGTCCTCGCCCTGACCGTCGACGCAGCCGTCGACGTCTTCACCGACCAGCCGGGCATCGCCCGCAGTCTCGCCGCCCTGCGCGACATCGGGCTCGGCTACCTGACCCTCGGACAGCCGGCCACCGAGCTGTCCGGAGGCGAGGCGCAGCGCATCAAGCTGGCCAGCGAGCTGCAGCGTCGTCGACGTACGGGCACGCTGTACCTTCTCGACGAACCGACCACCGGCCTGCATCCGGCCGACACCGACCGGTTGATGACGCAGCTGCGTGAACTCGTCCGGGCCGGCGCCACCGTCGTGATCGTGGAACACGACATGGACGTCGCGGCCCGGGCCGACCATGTCATCGACCTCGGGCCGGGTGGCGGTGAAGCGGGCGGTCACGTGATCGCAGCCGGTACCCCCGACGCCGTGGCGCAGGACCCCGCAAGCATCACTGCACCGTTCCTGGCAGCACGCCTGCGCTGACAGCGCGCAAGTCACTTCCCCGGCCGTAGAGAATGGCCACATGTCGCAAACCCCGACGTTCCCCACCACAGACCGCACGACAGGCACTCGGCACCGCGAGCGCCTCGGCTACGACCGCACGGCCGTGCACGCGGTGCTCGACGAGGCCGTGCACTGCCACGTCGGTTTCGTCGTCGACGGCGAGCCGGTGGTGTTGCCACAGCTGCACGCCCGGATCGGCGACGAGCTGTACCTGCACGGATCCACCGGTGCACGCGCCCTACGCACTGCCCGCGCCGGCGGCCTGCCCGTCTGCGTCACCGTCACCCTCGTCGACGGCCTGGTCCTCGCCCGATCGGCCTTCCATCATTCGATCAACTACCGGGCCGTCGTCGTGCACGGACGGGCCGAGGAGGTCACCGACCCCGAGGCCAAGCAGGCCGCGCTCCGCGCCCTCGTCGACGGCATCGTGCCCGGACGCTCGGCCGATGTGCGCGGTCCGAGCGCCAGGGAACTGGCGGCCACCACGGTGCTGCGTCTCCCACTCGTCGAGGCCTCGATCAAGACCCGCTCGGGCCCGCCGGTCGACGACGACGAGGACCTCGCCCTGCCCTACTGGGCCGGCGTACTTCCATTGGCGCCGAGCACCGCCGGCACGCCGCAGCCCGCACCCGACCTCGCGGCGGGGATCGGCGTCCCCGACCACGTCGCCGGATGGAGCCGCGGCTGACCCGTAAGAAGTACAGACCCGTCAGGCGTACAGACCGGGCGTCGCGAAGAAGGCGTCCAATGCCTTGACGTCGGCCTGCGCCCGCGTGATCTGCGTCGGGGTGAGACCGGTCTCGGGGTACGAGATCAGCTCGGCGAGTTCCGCGACCTGACGGCGGTACATCGGGTGGGTCCGCAACGCGGCCTCGGCCCTGCCCAGGTAGGAGTTCACGTCGGCCGAGATGGCGTGCGACCCCTCGAGCCAGTAACGCTGCGCCGGCCCGAAAGCCGGGAACGGTGCGGTACCGGCGACGGTCGGGTGGACCTGCAGCCGACATGCGCTCACCGCAACGGTGAGCCGGTGGGCGCGCGAGGTGCCGGCGACGATGGTCTCGACGTGCGAGGCCGACCGGCACGACGAACCGCCGGCGTTGCGCCATTCGACCCCGGCCGAGGCGTACCCCCCACCCGCAACGGTGACCCGGGCCAGCCGGCCGCCACCGGCGTAGGACGACTGCGTGCGGGTCGCGTGCGCGAGCACCCGTCCGGTGCTGCTGACCGCGTCGAGACCCGGGTAGCCGTCGACGGTGCACGTCTGCTCGGTGGTGTTGCGGTAGACCAGGCGCAGCCACGAGCGGCTGGTCCCCCTCTGCACCTGGGTCCTGGTGACGGCCAGGGAACCGTTGCCGCAGCGCGGCACGCCGCTCGCCGATGCGGTGCCCGCGGCAGCGACAGCGCCGGTCGCGGTCAGCGCGGCAACGGCGGACAGGACGGTGATGCGGAAACGGATTGCGCTCACGGGTGGCCTCCTCGGACGGGCCGGCAAACGCCGGCACGGAGAAGACACGCGAGGGGCCTCAGTTGTTGCACACCGTCGACTCAGATCGCGTCGAGTTCCTCGAGGGCGTCAGCGGGCAGCTCGAGCGCGGCCGCAGCGACGTTCTCGCGCAGGTGCTCGGGCGACGACGTTCCGGGGATGACGCACAGCGCGGGCGAACGCTGCAGCAACCAGGCCAGGGCCACCTGCTGATCCGACGCACCGAGCCGGGTGGCGACCGCCGACAGCGCGCCGGACTGCAACGGGGTGAACCCGCCGAGCGGGAAGAACGGCACGTACGCGATGTGCTGCGCGGCCAGCGAGTCGATCAGTGCGTCGTCGTCGCGGTGCGCCACGTTGTAGTAGTTCTGGACGCACACGATCGGCGCGATGCGCTGGGCCTCGGCGACCTGCTCGGCGTCGACGTTGCTGACGCCCAGGTGCTTGATCAGGCCCTGCTGCTGCAACTCGGCCAGTGCAGTGAACGGCTCCTCGAGCGAGCCGGCGGCAGGCGATTCGACGTCGCCGATGCGCAGATTGACGACATCGAGGGCCTCGACGCCCAGGTGCTCGAGGTTCTCGTGCACCGCTGTGCGCAGCTCGTCGGGCTTGCGGGCGTGCGGCCAGCCGCCCTCGGCGTCGCGCCGCGCACCCACCTTGGTGACGATCCGCAGGTCGTCCGGGTAGGGGTGCAGTGCCTGCTTGATGATCTCGTTCGTGACGTGCGGGCCGTAGAAGTCGCTGGTGTCGATGTGCGTGATACCCAGCTCGACGGCCGCACGGAGCACGGCGATCGCCCGGTCGCGGTCCTTCGGCGGGCCGAACACGCCCGGGCCGGCGAGCTGCATGGCGCCGTAACCCATCCGGGTCAGGGTGAGGCCCTCGGCGGGCGTGAAGGTTCCGGCAGCGGTGACAGGTGATGTCATGCGATTCCTCTCGATGGGTGCTACGACCTCAAGCAGGGTCACTGCCGTGGTGTTCCCCCCCCGACGCGTGCGGCGTCGCCGGTGCAGTCGGCCGGCTCGGTCGCGCGGTGACGGGCCAGTGCGCGCGCCGCCGCAGCCCGGCGGGCGGCGAGCCCCTCGACGCTCGGCGGCTCC
>CAZZVT010000060.1:0-17880 GCA_964657545.1 uncultured Jatrophihabitantaceae bacterium | reverse complement strand
GTACGCCGTGCGGGTCAGTAGTGGATCGCGCCGCGGGCACCGCCACCGACGGCGACGGCGTCACCGTTGACGGCCACGCTGCGCGGCGAGCACAGGAACGCAACGACGTCGGCGACCTCGGCAGCGGTCACGAGCCGTCCGATGCTCATCGGCTCGGCGAAGCGCGCCTCCGCCTGGGCGATGGTGATGCCCTCGGCCGCGGCCCGGCGTTCGAGCATCCCCGGTGTTCGCTCGGTGACGGTGATGCCGGGGTGGACGACGGTGACGTTGACGCCGCGCGGACCGAGCTCGTCGGCGAGGTTCTTGGTCAGCGCCGCCACTGCGACGTTGCGGATCGAGCCGGCGATCGAACCCGCGTGCCGGGCGTTGAGCCCGCTGACGTTGACGATGCGGCCCCAACCCTGCGCGGTGAGGTAGGGCGCCACGGCACGGGCCGTGCGCAGGTAGCCCAAGACCTTCGTCTCGACCTCGTCGCGGACGTCGTCGTCGGCGATCTCCATGAGCGTGGGCGGCATGCTGCCGCCGGCCGGACGTGCGGCGGCGTTGACCAGGATGTCGACGCCGCCGAACTCCGCGACCACGCCGGCCACCATCGCACGCACCGCGGTGTCGTCGGTGGTGTTCGCGGTGAACGCCGTGCCTCCGACGGCCGTCGCTGCTCGCTCGAGATCCCTGGCACCGCGGGCCACCAGCGCCACACGCGCGCCTTCGGCGGCGAGCGCGTGCGCGACGGCCAGGCCGATCCCGCGGCTCGCGCCGGTGACGATAGCCCGCTTGCCGGTCAGCTCGAGATCCATGCCCGTCAGTATGGCCAATGATCATCGGGCCGGCGCTCTGAAATCACGACATTGTTGCGACTACGAGGCCAGCGTGGCGTACCGGCCCTCGTCGGCCAGCAACGACTCGTGCGTGCCGGACTCGACGATGCGCCCGTGGTCGAGCACCGCGATCTGGTCAGCGTTGCGGACGGTCGAGAGGCGGTGCGCGATGGTGATCGTCGTGCGGCCCACGGCGAGGTCGTCGAAGGCCTGCTGCACGGCGCGTTCGGTCTCGGTGTCCAGGGCGCTCGTGGCTTCGTCGAGGACGAGGATGCGCGGGTTGCGCAGCAGCGTCCGGGCGATGGCGATGCGCTGCTTCTCGCCGCCGGAGAAGCGATGCCCGCGCGAGCCGACCATGGTGTCGTAGCCGTCGGGCAGCGACGCGATCAGCTGGTGGATCTGGGCGGCGCGCGCGGCGTTCTCGATCTCGGCGTTGGTGGCCTCGGGCCGCGCGTGGCGCAGGTTCTCGCGCACGGTCGCGTGCATCAGGTAGGTCTCCTGCGACACGATGCCGACGATCTTGGCGAGGTCGCCCAGGGCGAGGTCGCGGACGTCGATGCCGTCGATGGTGATGTGCCCGCCGGTGGTGTCGTAGAGCCGGGCGACCAGCGCGGCCAGCGTGCTCTTGCCCGACCCGGTCTCGCCGACGAGCGCCAGCGTCTGCCCGGCCGGGACGTCGAGGTTGACTCCGGCGACGGCGGCCGTCGCGCTGCCCGGGTAGGCGAACGTGACGTCGTCGAAACGGACGTGGCCCTGCACCCGCTCGACGTCGAGCGGAACCGGATTCGCCGGCTCGTCGACGTCGATCGGAAGGTCGAGATACTCGAAGATCCGCGCGAACAGCGCGAGCGAGCTGTTGACCGTGACGCCGCTGTTCAGCAGGCCCATGAGCGGGCGGAACAGCGTGGTCTGCAAAGCCGTGAACGCGACGATGGTGCCGATGGTCATGGTGCCGCGGGTGGCCGGCAGGCCGGCGCTGAGGTAGATGACGGCCGGGATGGCCGCGAAGATGATGCTCATCGTGGCCATCCGCCATCGTCCGGCCAGGCTCGAACGCAGCTCCAGGTCGACGAGACGCAGTGACGAGGCGGTGAACCGCTCGACCAGTGCCGGGCCGGTGCCCATGGTCTTGTTGAGCAGGACGCCGCCGATCGACAGGCCCTCCTCGATGGTGACGTTGAGGTCCGCGAGTTCGCGCTGGCGGGCCGTGGTGATCTCGCGGCGCAGGTGCGCGACCTTGCGCGTCAGGTAGATCGCCGGCGGCATGACCACGAGCGAGATCAGTGAGAGCTTCCAGGACAGCACGGCCATCGCGAAGGCGGTGGCCACGACGGTCGTCAGGTTGGACGCGATGGAGGTGGCGGTGTCGGTGACGACCGACTGCATGCCACCGATGTCGTTGGTGATGCGCGACTGCACCTCGCCGGTGCGCGTGCGGGTGAAGAACGCGACGGACTGGCGCTGCAGGTGCGCGAACACGTCGGTGCGCAGGCGATGCATGACCTGCTGGCCGACCTTGGTGCTGACCCACGTCTGCACGACGCCGAAGGCGGCGGTGAGCGCGGCGACGCCGACCATGCCGGCGGCGAGCCAGGCGAGCAGGCCTACGTTCTGCTGGGGCAGCGCGCGGTCGATCACGGCGCGCAGCAGGAACGGCGACGCCAGCGCCACGACGGACGACGCGACGATGAGTGCGGTGACCATGGCCAGCGGCCAGCGGTAGGGCGTGAACAGGCGGCCGATGCGCCGCAGCGAGACACTGCTCGCGAGCGCCTTGTCGGCGGCCTTCTGTTGTGCGGACATGGGGCGGCCGGGTCGGCCGCCGCCTCCGCCGGGTGGGGGTGGGGGTGGTTCCAAGGGACATTCCTTCTTCCGGTTCGGGAGCAGTTACTGAGGTAACCTCATGATGAGGCTACAACAGGAGTTGTTGCTACGCTATTCCGATGCGACACCACCATGCGCCCGGCGCTGCGGAAGCGGGTGAGGACATCGGGTTGGCCGACGCGTTCTGGATCGTGGCGCGCGACCTGCGCCGGCTGTCGATGTCGACCTCGACGCCCTCGGACGTCTCGCCGTCGCAGGCGCGGGCGCTTCGGGTCCTCGGGCGGCACGCCCCGATCCGGCTCAGCGAGTTGTCCGACCACCTGCACATCGCCCCACGGTCGACGACGGAAGTGGTGGACGCGTTGGAGCAGGCAGGCCTGGCCCGGCGCCGGCCCGACCCGCACGACCGTCGGGCCGTGCTCGTCGAGGCCACCGACGAGGGCACCCACGTCCTAACCGCCCTGCGCAAGGCCCGCACCGCGCAGGCCGAGGCCTACTTCGGACGCCTGAGCGCATCCGACCAGGAGGCCCTCGCACGTATCCTCACCACGCTGCGCGACGCCTGACGCCATCCTCCGTCGCTCCCCGCAGGTGGGCCGGCGCGAGCAGGTGGCAGACGTGGTAGCCGATCAACACGATGAGCGTGCCGGCCGCGATGCCGGTGATCGAGAAGGTGTCCGTGAACTTGATGGCGAGGTTGCCGATGCCGGCGATGATCCCGGCACCCAGCGGCACCAGGTTCACCGGGTTCGAGAGATCCACCCGGTTCTCGATCCAGATCTTGGCGCCCAGCAGCCCGATCATCCCGTAGAGCACGAGCGTGATGCCGCCCAGCACACCGCCGGGCGTCGCGGCCACGACCGCCCCGAACTTGGGGCAGAAGCCGAACAGGATCGCGACCGCTGCGGCGATGTAGTACGCGAGCGTCGAGTAGATGCGCGTCGAAGCCATCACGCCGATGTTCTCGGCATAGGTCGTCGTGGGCGATCCACCGACGAAGCTCGACACCGCGGTGCCGACCCCGTCGCCGATGAACGCCCGTCCGAGGTAGGGGTCGAGATCCTGGCCGGTCATCTCCGAGACGGCCTTGACGTGCCCCGAGTTCTCGGCCAGCAGCGCGATCACCGAGGGGATGACGAGCAGGATGAAGCTGGCGTGGAAGGCCGGCAGGTGCGGCCCGGTCAGGGTGCCGAACGTCGGGCTGGTGAAGGTCTTCGGCAGCCCGATCCACGACGCGCTGTGGACCGACGACCAGTCGACGCGATCGGCCAGGTGGCAGTTCTTGCCGCCCGAGTCGCAGCGCGACACCTGGTTGAACTGGTCGGCGACCCACGAGATCGCGTAGCCGAACACGAGTGCGACGAAGATCGCGATGCGGGCGAGGAAGCCCCGGCCCAGCACCGAGGTGAAGATCACGACGGCCGCGGTCAGCAGGCCGATCCACTGCTCGTCCGGGAAGTAGGTCGTGGTGGCGACGGTGGCCAGGTTGAAGCCGATGAGCATCACCACGGCGCCGGTGACGACGGGCGGCAGCACGAGGCGCACCAGATGCGCGCCGCCGAAGTGCACGACCAGGCCGACCGCGACGAGGGTCAGCCCGGCGATGAGGATCGCTCCGGTGACCTCGGCCGAGTCGCCGCCCTGCGCGCGGATGGCCGCCACCGCAGCGACGAACGACGCCGACGTCCCGACGTAGCTGGGGATCCGGTTCTTGACGATGAGCAGGAACAGGATGGTCGCGACGCCCGACATGAGCACCGCCAGGTTCGGGTTCAGGCCCATGATCGCCGGGAACACGAACGTCGCCCCGAACATGGCGACGACGTGCTGGGCGCCGAGCCCGACCATCCGCGGCGTCGAGAGCCGTTCATCGGGACGCACCACCTCGCCCGGTGGCGGGGTCCGCCCGCCGTGCACCAGCGTCCAGGTGAACATCGACATGTCTGCCTCCGCGTCGAGTGAGGGAACCGGGATCCTGGCAGTTGGTTGTGACACGTCGGTAACGAGGCACCATGGAGTCATGCTCACCGATCTGCGTACGCGTCTCGGCTCGATGGTCTTCGAGCGGGTGGCCGGGTCGGACGGCCCGATGCAGCGCGACCGGATCCACAACGCGCCGGGTGAGCGGTGGTTCGCCGACGACCGACCCGTCCGCACGGTGCACGCCGACTCCTCGATGTTCATCGGGGGCCTGCGCGCGCTGCTGCTGCAGTCACTGCACCCGCTGGCGATGGCCGGCGTGGCCGGGCACTCGGGCTACCGCGGCGATCCGTGGGGCCGCCTGCAGCGCACCAGCTACTTCCTGGCCGTCACCACGTTCGGGCTGGCCGACGACGCCGAGGAGGCGGTGGCCCGGGTGCGCGGCGTTCACGACCGGGTACGCGGCAAGGCCCCGGACGGGCGCCCCTACTCGGCGGCCGACCCGCACCTGCTCAAGTGGGTGCATGTCGCCGAGGTCGACAGCTTCCTCGACGCCTACCAGCGCTACGGCAGCGGCCGCCTGGATCAGGAGGGCCGCGACGGTTACGTCGCCGACGAGGCCGTCGTCGCGCGCAAGCTCGGGATCATCGACCCGCCGACGACCGAGGCCGAGCTGCGCGATCAGCTCGCCGCCTTCCGTCCCGAACTCGAGGGCACCGCACAGGCCCGCTCGACCGCGCGCTACCTGCTGCTGCGACCGCCGCTGCCGCTGATCGCCCGCCCGCCCTACGCCGTGCTCGGTGCCGCCGCGGTGGCCTCGCTGCCCGGCTGGGCCCGTCGTCCGCTGCGGCTGCCCCCGCAGCTGCCGATCACCGAGGCCACCGCCGTCCGCGCGGCGGGAAAGGGGCTCGTCGGCATGCTGCGCTGGATCACCACCCCGCCGCCCGGCGAGACGTCCGCCGCCTGAGCACTTTGGGCTCTTTCGTAGAGTCGACGGCATGGACTTTCGCTACCTCGGCAACTCCGGCCTGCAGATCTCCGAGATCACCTACGGCAACTGGCTGACCCACGGCTCACAGGTCGAGAACGACGTCGCGACGCAGTGCGTGCGCGCGGCCCTCGACAACGGCATCACCAGCTTCGACACCGCCGACGTCTACGCCAACGGCAGGGCCGAGACGGTCCTCGGCGAGGCGTTGAAGGGCGAGCGCCGTGAGTCACTCGAGATCTTCACCAAGGTCTACTGGCCGGTCGGGCCCGACCCGAAGGGCAAGAACGACACCGGCCTGTCGCGCAAGCACATCCTCGAGGGCATCGACGGCTCACTGCGCCGCCTGCAGATGGACCACGTCGACCTCTACCAGGCCCACCGGTACGACATCTTCACGCCCCTCGAGGAGACGATGCAGGCCTTCGCCGACGTCGTCCGTGCCGGCAAGGCGCTCTACATCGGGGTCAGCGAATGGACGGCAGAGCAGATCCGCGCGGGCCACGCGCTCGCCACCGAGCTCGGTGTCTCGCTGGTCAGCAGCCAGCCGCAGTACTCGATGCTGTGGCGCGTCATCGAGGACGACGTCGTGCCCACCTGCCGCGAGCTGGGCCTGGGCCAGATCGTGTGGTCGCCCATCGCGCAAGGCGTGCTCACGGGTAAGTACAGGCCGGGCGAGGACGCCCCCGCCGGGTCACGGGCCACCGACACCAACGGCGGCGCGGACATGATCAAACGCTGGATGAACGACGACGTCCTCACCCGCGTGCAGAAGCTGGCACCGATCGCCGGCGACCTCGGGCTGTCGATGGCGCAGCTGGCGGTGGCCTGGGTGCTGGCGAACGACAACGTCTCGGCGGCGCTGGTCGGTGCGTCGCGCCCCGAGCAGGTCGTCGACAACGTCAAGGCGGCGGGCGTCACCATTCCGGCCGACGCGCTGGCCGCCATCGACGACGCGCTCGGCGACGTCGTCACCCGCGACCCGCAGATCGTCGCCCGCTCGACGCCGCAGCAGCGCGTCGTCTGACGTCGCTCAGCCCTTGGTGCTGCCCAGGGTGAGCCCGGCGATGAACTGCCGTTGCAGCGTCAGGTAGACGACCAGCGTGGGCACCGCGATGATCAGCGCGCCGGCGGCCAGCAGGTTGTTGTTCTGCGCGAACTGGCCCTTGAGGTCGTTGATCGCCGACGTGATCGGCCGCTTGTCGCCCGTCGACTCGAGCGTCAGTGCCCAGAAGAAGTCGTTGTAGATCCAGGTCGTCAACAGCGTCGCCAGCGCAGCCAACGCGGGGCGGCACAGCGGCATGGTGATGCGCCAGTAGCGCGTCCATACCGATGCGCCGTCGACGAGCGCCGCCTCGGTCAGTTCCTCGGGGATCGTGAGCATGAAGTTGCTGAGCACGAACACGCAGAAGCCGGTCTGGAACGCGACGTTGATGAGCACCAGGCCGAGCGTGGAGTCGTACAGCTCGCCCGACGAGCTGAGGAACGTCGGCACGTGGACGTTGGTGTAGATCTTGAACAGCGGCGCGAGCAGCACCTGTTGCGGCAGCAGGTTGCCGGCCGTGAACAGCAGCAGCATGGCCAGGTTGAAGCGGAACGAGAACCGGGCGACGACGAACGCCACCGTCGAGGCGAAGAACAGCGTGATGATCACGGCCGGGACGGTGATCTTGACCGAGTTCCAGAAGAAGTGCAGCAGCTGGCCCTGCGTCCAGGCGTCGCTGTAGTTGCTGAACGTCAGCGAGTGCGCGAGCGAGAAGTAGCCGTAGCGGTTGGTGTCGGACTCCGGACGCAGCGAGGTGTACAGCGTCCACAGCAGCGGGATCATCCAGAGCACCGCGAGCAGGAACACGACGACGTGCGCCCCGATGCCCGAGCGCGGTTGGTTGCCGCGGTGTCCGGCTGCCTCGGCGGCCGGCTCGGCCGTTGCGAGCGGTGCGGTGGCTACGACGGTCATGGGCGGTCCCTTTTGAACTGCTGGGTCAGGAAGAAACAGATGGGCACCAGCGAGATGAGCAGCAGCACGACCCCCAGCGCCGACCCGTAGCCGATCCGGTTCGACGGTCCGGTGATGTAGGTGGTGATCATCGCCGAGATCAGTTGCAGGCCGTTCGAGCCGCCGTTGGTGACGAACACCAGGTCGAACGCGCGCAGCGATTCGATGACGGTCACCACGACGATGACGTTGTTGATCGGGCGCATCACCGGGAAGGTGACGTGCCAGAACGTCTGCCACGCGCTGGCACCGTCGAGCGAGGCCGCCTCGCGCAGCGCGGGGTCGAACGCTTTCAGGCCGGCCAGGTAGAGCACCATAACGTAACCGGCCTGCCGCCACGTCGCCTCGACGAGCACCGCCCACAGATTGATGTGCGGATTGCCGAGGAAGTCGATCGCGTCGTTCGGCGAGGTCTTGCCCAGGATCCCGTTGATCAGGCCGAACTGCCCCGAGTACACGACCTGCCAGATGATGCCGATGAGCGCCAGAGACAGCATCACCGGCAGGAAGAAGATGCTCTGGTAGACGCGGCTGCCGCGGATCCCGCGGTCGAGCAGTACGGCCAGCCCAACGCCCAGGGGCGTGGCGATGATCGTGAACTCCACCAGCCAGATGACGTTGTGCCGCACCGCGGGCCAGAAGTCCGGATCGATGGTGCGCATATAGGTGTAGTTCGCACCGCCGACCCCGTGCACAGGCGCCACGCTGTGGGTGTCGGTGAACGACAGGAACACCGTCGACACCGCAGGTCCCCAGATCAACGCGAGCTCGAGCAGCAGCGGAACCCCCACCATGGCGGTGAGCACGAGCTTGTCGCGGCCGCTCAGCGTCGGCGCCCGCCGCCGGCGCCGCGACGATCCTCGAACCGGCCGCTGCGCCGTGCTCGCTTCCCGAAGACTCATCCGCCGGCTCAGGTGAAGATCGACTTGGCTTGCGCCTCGAGCTTGCTGCACACCGAGGACACCGACTTCGGATTGTTGAGGAAGTCGTTGAGGGCGTTCTGCACGATCGGGTACGCGAAGTCCGGGCGGGTGTCCCGGTCGAGGAACTGGGCCAGGTTCTTGGTGTTCTGGATGATCTGCACCGACTGCTTCTGCAGGGTGGTGTACGTGGCGGTGGCGTAGTCGGTTGCCGTCCCGATGTCGCTGGGGTTCGGCTGCAGGAAGGTCTGCTCGGCCTTCGCGCTGCCGAGATACTCCATGAACGCGGCGGCTGCCGCGCGGTTCTTGACCTTCTTGCTCATCAGGAAACCGTCGATGGGCGCATCGATCGCGCTGTCGGTGGGGTACTCGGGCGTGATCTGCGGGAACGCGAAGAAGCTGAGATCGGGCAGGTTGCTCTTGGCCACCTGCGGACCCACCTGATCGGTGCCCTGGAAGATCATCGCCGAGCTCTTGTTCGCGTCGAAGATCTGGACTGCTTCCTCCCACGTCCGCCCCGTGGAACCCGGCGTGTAGTACGGGGTCAGCTCGGCCCACTGGGTGAACGCGTTCTTGACCTTCGGGCTCGTCCAGGACTCCTTGTGCGCCATCAGGTCGACGTGGAACTGGTAGCCGTTCACCCGCATGTTGATGATGTCGAAGGTGCCCATGGCCGGCCAGCCGTCCTTCTGCCCGATCGAGATCGGGTTGCTGATGCCGTCCTTCTGCATCTGCTTGCAGAGCGCGATCAGCTCGTCGAAGGTGCCCGGCACCGTGTACCCGTGCTTGGCGAAGACGCTCTTCTTGTAGAACATCACCCAGGGATAGTTGACCCACGGCACCAGGTAGTACTTGCCGTCGGTGCCCTTGGACGCCTTCTTCACCGCGTCGGTGAAGTGGCCGCCGATGTTCTGCCACACGTCGTCGATCGGCTCGAGCAGCCCCTGCTCGGCGAAGAACTGCGCGCGGTTCCCGGAGAACCAGCAGAAGACATCCTGCGGCGTGCCCTGCAGGTAGTTCTGGATGTTGTTCTGGAAGCTGTTGTGGTCGGTCGTGTTGACCGTGACCTTGCTGCCGCGCGAGTAGCCCTTGATCACCGACGCGAAGGCGGTCTTGACCGCAGCGTCGGAGTAGTTCGACCCGATGGACGTCGCCCCGGTGACCGTGCCTTTCGCGCCACCGCTCGAGGACGAGCCGCAGGCTGCGATCAGGGTCGGGAAGGCCGTCAGGGCGACCGCCCCGAACGAACCCTTCAGAACCGACCGGCGGCTCACGCCGGCCGGGAGTGCGGTGGAATCGGGCTGACGCGACATCGAGTCTCCTGAAGGCTGGGGCGGGTGAACAGTTTCCAACGAGAAACACCAGAACTGCCCACAGCCAAGTACCGAAACAGACACATGTCAATAGCGACGAGCAGGTGAACGCGTCAGCTCAACGCCTCACGCAGCCGTGCGGCCGCGTGCTCGGGCGCGACGTCGTTGATCCACACCCCGGCACCGGACTCGGAGCCGGCCAGGAACTTCAACTTTCCGGGCGCGCGGCGGATCGTGAAGATCTCGGCGCCCAGGTGCCACCCGTCGCGGTCGGGGTCGGCGGGGCTGCGGGTGGGGGCCTGCTGCCAGCCGGCGACGTAGGGCGCAGGGGTGTCGAAGAGCCGGTCGAACGCCGCCAGGACGGCCAGGTAGCCCTCGGCCAGATCATCGCGTTCGGCATCACCCAGCGACGCGAGATCGGGCACATGGCGTCGCGGCACCAGCCGGATCTCGTAGGGCCACCGGGCCGCGAACGGCACGTACGTGACCCAGTGTTCGGTCTCGCGGACGATCCGTACCTCAGCGTCGCACTCGGCGCGCAGCAGGTCGCACTGCAGGCAGTCACCGGTGCGTTCACGGTGGCGGCGCAGGGCCTCTGCGGTCGTGTAGAACCGCGGCGGCACGAAGGGATAGCCGTAGATCTGGCCGTGCGGGTGGCTCAGCGTCACCCCGATCTCCTCGCCCCGGTTCTCGAAGCAGAAGACGTAGTCGATCGACTCGACCGCCGCCAGCGCGGTGCTGCGGTCGGCCCAGGCGTCGATCACCGTGCGGGCGTGAGCCGGGGTGAGCTGCCAGAACGGCTTGTCGTGATCGCTGGTGAACGACACGACCTCGCAGCGCCCGGCGCCCGGCCCGGAGCGGAACGGCGGGGCGTCCAGCAGCGGCACGGTCGCCGTCGAATCGAGCGAGAACGACGGGAACCGGTTCTCGAACACGGCCACCTCGTAGTCCGGCGCGGGCACCTCGGTGGATTTGCCGGGCCGCGACGGGCACAGCGGACACAGGCCCGCCGGGGGCTTGTAGGTGCGGGTCTGGCGGTGGCCGGCGATGACCGCGTAGTCGCGCAGCAGCGGGTTCCACCGAATCTGCGAGCTGTTCTGCGCCACCGGCAGGTCGGTGCGCAGATCGACCGCAGATCGGTCGTGGCCGGAGTCGCGGTCGTAGTAGAACAGTTCACGACCGTCGGCCAGCCTCGCGTCGACCCGAACCGTCACTCGCTCACCGACACCGTGATCAGCGAGCCGACGGCGTCGCTGAGTGTCCGCCGGGCATCGTCGGACAGCTCGTCGTCGGTGATCAGCGTGGTGGCCCGCTCGAGCGGCGCGATGTCGGCAAGACCCACGACGCCCCACTTCGACGAGTCGGCCAGGACCACCACCTCGCGGGAGCTGTCGACCAGCGCCCGGTTGGTCGTCGCCTCGGCGAGGTTCGGCGTGGTGAAGCCGGCTCGGGCGTCCATCCCGTGCACGCCGAGGAACAGGCGGTCGAGATGCATGCCGGCGATGGCCCGATCGGCGATCGGGCCGACCAGGGCGGCACTCGGCGTGCGCACGCCGCCGGTGAGGATCACCGTGACCGAGTGCGCGGCGTCGAGTTCGAAGATCGCATCGGCGACCTCGGTGGAATTGGTGACGACGGTCAGGCCGGCGATCGTGGCGAGATGTCGGGCCATCGCCCAGGTCGTCGTGCCGGCCGACAACCCGATCGCCGCGCCGGGGCGCACCATCGCGGCCGCCTGCGCGCCGATCGCCTGTTTGACGCCCTGCGCCAGTTGGGACTTGGCTGCGAAGCCCGGTTCGAAGGCCACCTGTCCGGCGAGCACCGCGCCCCCGTGCACCTTGCGGAGCACGCCCTCGCCAGCCAGCTGCTCGAGATCACGCCGCACGGTCATGTCGGAGACGCCGAGCATGCCGATCAGATCTGCGACCCGGACCGCGCCGGTACGTCGCAGCTCGGTGAGGATGCGGACCTGTCGCTGCTGGGCCAGCACTACGCATCCTTCCGTTTCAACATACAGCCGAGGTAATTTCCTACAGATTCAAACATGATGTAAACAGAAATGACCAGTCCTGTCACCGGAGGTGTTCGTCATGGTCGCGCAATGGCGGGCCCCGGGCCGCATCAATCTCATCGGAGAGCACACCGACTACAACGACGGTTTCGTCCTGCCCTTCGCGCTCGAGGCGGCCTGCAGGGCGACGGTGGACCGTCGGGTGGACGGGCGGTTGCTCGTGCGCTCGGTGCAGCAGGGCGACGAACCGGTCGAGGTCCGGGATCGGCACGTAGCGGGGTGGGCGCGCTACGTCGCCGGGCCGGCTCTCGCGCTGCGGGCACGCGGTGTCGCCGTCGGCGGACTCGACATCGCGGTGGACAGCAGCGTGCCGGTGGGCTCAGGGCTGTCGTCGTCAGCGGCGGTCGTGTGCTCGGTGACCACCGCGCTGGACGACCTGCTCGACCTCCAGCTCGGCGACGACGAGTTGCTGGCCGTCGCCCGCAGCGCCGAGAACGACATTGTCGGTGCGCCGACCGGCGGGATGGACCAGTTGGCGTCGCTGCGCTGCGTCGCCGGGCACGCGCTGTTCTGCGACATGCGCACCCTCACGACCGAGGCCGTGCCGCTGCAATTGGCCGAGGCAGGGTTGACGGTGCTTGTCGTCGACACCCGCGCCGAGCATCATCACGCCGACGGCGAGTACGGCCGGCGCCGCGCCGGTTGCGAGCAGGCGGCCGCGTTGCTCGGGGTCCGAGCCCTGCGCGATGTCGGCTCGGCCGACCTCGACACGGCGCTGGACCGACTCCCGAACGACGAGCTACGCCGCTACGTCCGCCATGTCGTCACCGAGGACGAGCGGGTGCTGCAGGCCGTCGAGGTGCTGCGGACCGACGGCCCGTCGGGACTCGGAGCGCTGCTGACGGCGTCGCACGCCTCCATGCGCGACGACTACCGGATCACGATCCCCGAGCTCGATCTCGCCGTCGACACCCTGCTCGAGCACGGCGCGCTCGGTGCGCGGATGACCGGCGGCGGGTTCGGGGGCTGCGTCATCGGACTGCTCCCGACCGGGGCAGTCGATGTCGCGGGCGCCGCCGTGGAGGCGGCGTTCGCGCGTCATGGTCACCGCCACCCGCAGTGGTTCACCGTCGACCGGGCGGCCGGCGGCGCGACCCGGATGTGAGCCCAGCCAGACCACCTACGAGCTCGCCGCCGGGAGGAACGCGTTGTGGCCGGTGCCGCTGACGGCGCGCGAGTCGAACAGGCCGCGGGACGCGAGCTGCGGGATGACGCCCTCGCCGAACCAGTACAGCTCCTCCAGGTGCGGGTAGCCCGAGAGCACGAACTCGTCGATGCCGACCGCGGCGTACTCGGCCATCCGTTCGGCGACCTCGGCGTGGCTGCCGACCAGCGCCGTACCCGCGCCGCCGCGCACCAGCCCGACCCCGGCCCAGAGGTTCGGCGCGACCTCGAGGGCGTGCGGATCGCGCCAGGACCCGGTTGCCCGCGCGGACTCGTGCAGCTCGCGCATTCGAGCCTGCCCCGTCGACTCGCTGCGGGCCAGGCCCTGCTGCGCGGATGAGACGACGTCCTCCCCCAGCGCCTCGACGAGCTGCCCGGCCTGCTTCCAGGCCTCGTCGGACGTGTCGCGGGTGATCACGTGCAGCCGGACCCCGAAGCGAAGCGTCCGACCGCGCTCCGCGGCCAGTCCGCGGATCCAGTCGATCTTCGCGGCGACGGCGTCGACCGGCTCGCCCCAGGTCAGGTAGACGTCGGCGTGCTCGGCCGCGACCGGCCCGGCGGCGGGCGACGACCCACCGAAGTAGAGCAGCGGTACCGGGTCGGGCAGGGACGGCAGATGGGCGCTGTCGATCTGCAGGTGCTTGCCTTCGTGGGTCACCGTCTCGCCGGTCCAGAGCCGGCGCACCACCGAGAGGAACTCGTCGCACCGTGCATACCGCTCGTCCTTGGACAGATGGTCGCCGTACGCGCGCTGCTCGTGGGCCTCGCCGCCGGTGACGACATTGAGCAGCAGCCGACCGGGCGCGTGCGTGGCGAACGTCGCCGCCATCTGCGCCGCCAGCGTCGGCGAGACGAGCCCGGGACGGAACGCGATCAGGAACGCGAGCCGCTCGGATTCGCGGGCCAGCATCGCCGTCGTCAGCCAGGCGTCCTCGCACCACGCGCCGGTCGGCGTCAGTGCGCCGCGGAACCCGAAATCCTCGGCCGCGCGGGTGATCGAGGACAGGTAGCCGATGCTCGCCCGCCGGTCGCCGGACGCGACACCACGCGGCATCCCGTGGCCGCCGCCGACGATGAAGCGGGAGTCGCCGTAGGTCGGCAGGAACCAGTGCAGGTCGATCGTCATGATGCGTCCTTCCGGGGGTGGATCACAGCAGGCCGTGCCGCGGGGGTGGCGTGCCGTCGAGCACCCAGCGGCCGACGTGCTGCACCTTCCATCGACTCGGGTCGTGCAGTGTGTGGGTGCGCGCGTCGCGCCAGAACCGCGAGAGGTTCGGCCCGGCAGCGGCCGCACGGGTGCCGCCCAGCTCGAACAGCGTCGACGCGGCCAGGGTCGACGCCCGAGCGCAGGCGACCTTGGCCACCGCGGTCGCCACCGAGGCGCGGGCGGTGTTGTGGTCGTCCGGGCCGGCCTGCTCGGCGTCGTCGATCTCGCTCGCCGCGTCGCGCAGCAGGGCCTCGGCACCGCGAACCGCGATCTCGAGTTCGCCGGCGTCCTGCACGAGCAACGGGTCGTCGGCCGCCCGGTCGGCGCCGCTCTCGAACCACGGCCGGGCCCTGGCCACGACGTCGCGGGCGGCGTCGAGCGCACCCCGGGCGATGCCGGCGTCGAGTGCGGCGTGCAGCACCTGCGCCCGCGAGCCGTAAGTACTCGGCCGGTCGAAGATCGCCGAGTACGGCACGACGTCCGACGCCGGGACCACCACGTCGTCCAGGCGGACGGTGCCACTGGCCGTCGTGCGCTGGCCCATCGCATCCCAGTCGTCCTCGACCGTGACACCCGGGCTGTCCCGCCGGATGTAGGCCAGACTCTTGCCCGGCCGACCGCCGACGTCCGCACCGTCGACCACAGCACGCACCACCAACCAGTGTGCGAACAGCGCGCCGGTGCAGTAGAACTTCTCGCCATTCAGACGGAAGCCGGCATCGCCGTCGCAGCGCAACGTCGTGCTGTCGTCACTGACGGTCTTGCCGCCCCGCTCGGACTGCGCATTAGCGAACCGTTTGCCGGCCAGCGCCTCGGCGAAGAACCGCCGTTGCTGATCCTCGGTGCCCTGCAGGCGCAGCGCGTCGAGGAAGACGAAGTGGCTGTGCGGGATCTGCGCCAGGCTGGCATCGGCGGCGGCCAGGATCCGGAAAATCTCGACGAGCGTCGACACCGGGACCTCCGCGCCACCGAAGCGCAACGGCACCCCGGCTGCCAACACGCCCGATGCGGACAGCTCGTCGAGTTCGGGCCCGGGTAGGCGCCGGTCGCGATCGCGATCGCCTGCCGTCAGCGCGAAATCTGCCGCGAGCGTGCGCGTCCGATCGAGCGCCTCCGCGGCGGAGGTCACCGGATGCACCGTCATGCCAGGGCGCGCACCGCATCGAGCACGGCGGACGGCTCGGTGCGCTCGGTGTAGTCCGGGCGGACGTCGACGAAGCGCACGACACCGTCGGCATCGACGACCAGGACGGTCGGCTTGGGCAGCGCCCACTCGCCGCCGGCGTTGATCGCGGTGAAGTCGTTGCCGAAGGCGAGCTGTGCCTGCTTGACGTCGTCGTCGAGGTCGAAAGCGATGCCCAGGCTGCGCGCATACGCGCCGCCCGTGTCGGTGAGCACCGGGAACGACAGCTCGTTCTGCTCGGCGATCGTGAGGGAACCGTCGGGGCCCTGCGGGCTGATGGCCACCAGCGACACGTTGAGCTCGATCAGCTCCGGCAGCACCTCGCGCTGGTAGGCGGCCAGGGCGACATTGCAGTACGGGCACCACGCGCCGCGGTAGAAGACGATCACTGCGGGGCGCCCTGACAAGATCTCGACCGGACGGCCGGCGGCGTCGGGCAGCGTCGCGTCGGGCAGGTGGTCGCCGACCGTGATCCGCCCGTCGGTGCGATCGGTGTCCGCGAGCCGGCGTTGCTCCGCGGCGAAGACCCCGAGCAGGTCGGCCGGGGCGATCTCGCCGAGGTGCTCGACGGTGGCCTGCAGACGGTTGCCGAGTGTCTCTGTCATGGCGTCAGTTCTCCTGGGGTTCGCGGTGTCAGTGGGTTGCTGCGGTCAGTTCGCCGCGCTCGAAGGCCTCGGCCTCGAGCGAACGGACGATGGGCAGGACGTTCCTACCGAAGTACTCGACCTCCTCGAGGTAGTGCAGGAAGCCGGTCAACATCAGGTCGACGCCGCGCTTCTTGTAGGCCACGATCCGTTCGGCGACCTGCTCCGGCGTGCCGATGAGCTGGGTGCGGAAACCGTCGTTGTACTGGACGAGGTCCTCGAAACTGGAATCCGCCCACATGCCCTGCTTGTCCGCGGTGGACCGACCGGCTGTGGTCACGGCCGAGCCGAAGCCCTCGACTGCTGGTCGGTCGGCCTTCGCGATGATCTCGCGCAACGTCTCGCGGGCCTCCTGCTCGGTGTCGCGGGCGATCAGGAAGCCGTTGAGGCCGAAGCGGACGGTGCGCCCGTGCCGGGCGGCCTCCTCGTTGACGTCGGCGATCTGCTCGCTGATGCCGTCGAAGTCCTTGCCGTTGCTGAAGTACCAGTCCGAGACCCGGCCGGCCATCACACGGGCCGCGGTGGAATTGCCACCCTGGAAGATCTCCGGGTGCGGACGGTCCGCGGAGGACAGCGGCTTGGGCTTGAGGTCGAAGTCGTGCAACCGGTAGAAGTCCCCGTTGAACTCGGCGTGCTCGGACGTCCAGATCTCGCGGACGTAGCGAATGAACTCCTCCGAGCGGCGATAGCGCTCGTCGTGGTCGAGCCAGGGTTCGCCGAGCTTGGTGAACTCGTCCTTGAACCAGCCGCTGACGACGTTGATGGCCGCCCGGCCGCCGGAGATCTGATCGGCGGTCGCGATGAACTTGGCCAGCACGCCCGGCTGCCAGAGGCCGGGATGAATGGCGGCAATGACCTTGAGCCGCTCGGTGGCCAGCAACAGCGCCAGGCTGAACGCCGTCGACTCGTGCTGGTACGCCGCGCCGTAGCTCGCCATGTAGCGAACCTGGCTGAGCGCGTAGTCGAAGCCGTTGTTCTCCGCGAGCTGCGCGAGCGTCCTGTTGTACTCGTAACCCCAGTCGGTGCGTTGCTCGATGGTGCTGACCACGAGCCCGCCGCTGACATTGGGTACCCAGTACGCGAACTGGATCGGATCAGGAGCAATGTCGGTCATCGGTACCTCCAGGAAGGGCATTTCCTAGCATTCAGCTAGACATGCTCCTTCGACGGTACCGACGCGGTTCCGCCGATCTGCACCCGGTGTGCCCGGTTCCACTCGAAGTGAGCTCTTGGAGGACGCATGCACGTCGGCGTGGACAGTTTCGTCTCGACCGTCACCGATCCCACGACCGAACGGGTCGTCGGACCCGAGGAGCGCATCGAGCACCTGCTCGAGGAGATCGCCCTCGCAGACGCATCGGGGCTGTACTCCTTCGGCGTCGGCGAGCACCACCGCGAGGAGTACTTCGACTCGGCCCCGCCGGTGATCCTGGCCGCGGCCGCCGCCCGCACCTCGCGCATCCGGCTCGGCAGCGCGGTGACCGTACTCAGCGCCGCAGACCCGGTGCGGGTCTTCCAGCAGTTCGCGACGCTCGACCTCATCTCCAAGGGACGCGTCGACCTCGTGGTGGGGCGCGGCTCGTTCACCGAGGCGTTCCCCCTGTTCGGCCTGGACCTCGCCGACTACGACTCGCTGTTCGCCGAAAAGCTCGACCTGCTGCTGAAGATCCGCGATTCGACGCAGGTCACCTGGTCGGGCCGCCACCGGCCGCCGCTGTCCGGGCAGGGCGTGTTCCCGCGCCCGGCTCAGCACCCGCTGCCGATCTGGGTCGGCGTCGGCGGCACGCCCGAGTCGTTCGTGCGCGCCGGGCTGCTCGGCCTGCCGTTGATGG
>CAZZVT010000059.1:0-18024 GCA_964657545.1 uncultured Jatrophihabitantaceae bacterium | reverse complement strand
CGACTCCTGCACCGTCTCGCTCACATGTCCAATTATAGCGCACACGATCGAATCAGAACGCTTTCGAGCCCAACGAATCCGGGGCTTGGAAGCAGTTACGCGGACAGCGAAACAGGAACCCGACAGCCGAAGCGCAACAAGATCAAAAATGCTGTCGTCGCTGCGCTCTTGACCGGAACGCAAGCTGCAATCACACCGCCAGCCGATAACCCCGCTTCACCACCGTCTGCACGATCGCCGGATCACCCAACGCGGTGCGCAGGCGACCGATAGCGGTGTCGACGGCGTGCGCGGAGCCGTCACCGGGCAGGACGTCAGCGAGCTCGGCGCGAGCGACGACGTGTCCGGGCGACGCGGCGAGCCGGCGCAGGAGCGCCATGCTCGTGCCACTGACCGGCAGCAGCTCGCCGTCGACCAGCGCGGCATGCCCACGAACCTCGACGCGGTGCGCGCCGACCTGCACGACGCACGCGCGGGGCGGTAACCGATCGACGACCTCGCGGACGAGAGCGCCGAGACGGAAGCGTTCGGGCTGCGCGACCGGGATGCCGGCGGCGACGAGCGGCGCGGCGGTCACCGGCCCGACGGCAGCGGCGAGCACCGGTCCCCGCAGCGCGGACCGCACCGTAGCGCCGACGTCGAGCTCGTCGGCGGTGCGCAGGAAGTTCACCGCGGCCGGGGCGCTGGTGAAGGTCACCGCGTCGAGGTCGGCGGTGGCCACGAGGTCGACGAGCCGTCGCAGCGGCACCGGGTCCTCGGGCGGCTCCCAGCGGTACACCGGCACCTCGATGACATCGGCGCCGGCGCCGCGCAGCGCCTCGACGAGGTCACGCAACGGCTCGCCGTGCAGCTGGATGGCGACGCGTTTCCCGGCCAGGTTGTAATGGTTCAGCATGTGCTCGAGCACCTCGGTGCTGGACTCGGACTCCGGCGACCACTCCTCGCGCAGGTCGGCCGCCCGAACGGCGCCCCGGACCTTCGGGCCGCGCGTCAGGATCGTCGCGGTGTCGAGCGCGCCGACGATCGAGTCCTTCAACCCCCATGCATCGGCGACGTCCATCCAGCCGCGGAAACCGACGCCGGTGGTGGCCACCGCGAAGTCGAGCCGACCCGAGAGGCAGCGCTGGGTCGCCTCCAGCAGCTGGCTGTCGTCGGCGAGCGGCACGATACGGATCGCCGGCCCGTAGACGATGCGCGCGCCACGACGCTCGAGCGCGGTGCCGAGCTCCTCACGCCGGCGAGCGGCGGTGATGCCGACCGTGAACCCGGCCAGGGCGCCGATCCCGGTCACGAGGCGTCGGTGCCGCGGAGTCGCACCTCGACCATCCCCTCGCGCACCCGGACGTCGTGGACGTCGATGCGCACGGACTCGTCGGACACGCAGACGCCCGTGGCGAGATCGAAGACCTGCTTGAGCAGCGGCGAGGCCACGGTGGGTGCACCCCCACGGCTGCCGACGATCCCCCGCGACAGCACGTTCTGCCCGGTGAACGGGTCACGGTTGTCGACGGCGTGCAGCATGCCGTCAAAGGTACGGAAGATCGCGACCTGGTGGCCGTCGAGCAGGGCCGCCACTCCGCGTTCGGGCTGGAGCTGCTCGAACTCGCACACCGATGCGAACGCGGCGCTCACGACAGGACGGGCAGCAGCGGGCGCTTCTGGCCCCGCTCCTGCACGAACTGCACCTCGGTGTCCGACACGTCGGGTGCGTTGACGAACGACACGAAGCGCGAGAGCCGGTCGGGGTCGGCGAGCACGTCGGCCCACTCGTCGCGGTAGTTCTCGACATGCTGCGCCATGGCGTCGTCCAGCTCGGCGCAGATGCCCAACGCGTCGTCGACGAGCACCGAGCGCAGGTAGGTGAGGCCACCGTCCAAGGACGCCAGCCACGGCGCCGTGCGCTGCAGCCGGTCGGCGGTGCGGACGTAGAACATCAGGAAGCGGTCGGTGGTGCGGATCAACGTCGCCTTGTCGACGTCCTGCAGCAGCAGCTGCGCGTGCTGGGGCGCAAACCCCCCGTTGCCACCGACGTAGAGGTTCCACCCGGCGTCGGTGGCGATCACCCCGAAGTCCTTGCTGCGCGCCTCTGCGCACTCACGCGCGCACCCCGAGACGCCGGACTTGAACTTGTGCGGTGTGCGCAACCCCCGGTAGCGCAGCTCGAGCTCGACGGCCAGCCCCACCGAGTCCTGGACGCCGTAGCGGCACCACGTCGACCCGACGCACGACTTCACCGTCCGCATCGCCTTGCCGTAGGCCTGGCCCGATTCGAAACCGGCGTCGACGAGACGCTTCCAGATCAGCGGCAGTTGCTCGACGCGGGCCCCGAACATGTCGATGCGCTGCCCGCCGGTGATCTTGGTGTAGAGGTCGAAGTCGCGGGCCACCTCACCGATCACGATCAGGCCCTCGGGCGTGATCTCGCCGCCGGCGATCCGCGGTACCACCGAGTACGTCCCGTTCTTCTGCAGGTTGGCCAGGAAGTGGTCGTTGGTGTCCTGCAGCGCGGCCTGCTCGCCGTCGAGCACGTGCGCGACCCGGCCCAGGCTGTTCAGGATCGAGGCCACGACCGGCTTGCAGATGTCGCAGCCCCGGCCGGTGCCGTGCCGGTCGATCAGTTCGGTGAAGCCGATGATGCCCTCGACGCGCACGATCTCGAACAGCTCGGGACGGGTCATGGCGAAGTGCTCGCACAGCGCCGTGTTCACCTCGACCCCGCTCTGTTTCAGCAGCGTGTTCAGCAGCGGGACGCACGAGCCGCAGCTCGTCCCGGCCCGGGTGCAGGCCTTCACCGACGCGACGTCGGTCAGCCCCTGCTCGACGATCGCGGTCGAGATCGCACCCTTCGTCACCCCGTTGCACGAGCAGATCTGCGCATCGTCGGGCAGCGCGTCGGCCGACACCGCGCCGCCGCCCTCGGGACCGATCAACGTCAACGGGTCGGCCGGCAGGTTGCGCCCGACCAGCGGGCGCAGCATCGCGTAGCGCGACGCATCACCGACGAGCACGCCGCCGAGCAGGGTCTGCGCATCGTCGGACACGACCAGCTTGGCGTACGTGCGGCGCACCGGATCGCTGATCGTCACCTCGAGCGCGCCCTCGGTGGACGCCAGCGCGTCACCGAAACTGGCGACGTCGACGCCCAGCAGCTTCAGCTTCGTCGAGGTGTCCACAGTGCCGCCGGCACCGAACTCGGCTGCACCACTGCCGCTGAGCTGCTCGGCCACCAGCTCGGCCATCGTGTAGCCCGGCGCGACGAGACCGTAGGCGACACCGTCGACGCTCGCGCACTCGCCGATCGCCCACACGTGCTCGTCCTCGGTGCGACAGGACCGGTCGACCGCGACGCCGCCGCGCGGTCCCACGGCGAGCCCGGCCTCGCGGGCCAACGCGTCCTGGGGGCGGATGCCGGCCGAGAAGACGACCAGGTCGACGTCGAGCTGGGTTCCATCGGTCAGCGATGCGAGCAGCCGGGAGCGGTCGGGCTCGATGCGCTCGACCGACGTCGACAGGTGCACCGTGACGTCGAGGTCCTCGATCATCCGACGCAGCAACCCGGCACCACCGTCGTCGACCTGCAGGGGCATGAGCCGCGGGCCGAGCTCGACGACGTGCGGCGACAGGCCCAGCAACCGCAGTGCCCGCGCCGCCTCGAGCCCCAGCAGGCCGCCACCGACGACGACGGCTGCACACCGGCCGCGCGCTCGCGCGTGCGCCTGCTCGGCGGCCACCCGGATGGCGTCGAGATCGTCGAGCGTGCGGTAGACGAAGCAGCCGGGCAGGTCACGACCGGGCACCGGCGGCACGAACGGGTACGAGCCGGTGGCGAGCACCAGCGCGTCGTAGCCGATCGTCCGCCCGGCATCGGTGCTCAACGTGCGGGTGTGGCGGTCGAGCGACGCGACCCGCTGGTCGAGGAGCAGCACGCAGGACGGGTCGTCGTAGCAGCCGGGCGCGACGACCGAGAGCGCGTCGGCATCGGTGCCGTCGAAGTAGGTCGACAGGTTCACCCGGTCGTACGCCGGCCGCGATTCCGCGCCGAGGACGGTGATCCGCCACCGCCGGTCGTGGTCGCGCCTGCGGACCTCTTCGACCAGCCGCTGGCCCACCATGCCGTTGCCGACGACCACCAGATCCTGCATGCCCTCGACGCTAGGTTCGCCCGATTCGGCCGGCGTCACCGTCGGATGACCGTGTCGTGTCGGGGATGCGTCGGTCCGCGGGCGACGCCGGTGCGGTCCGGGAAACCTGCGCGTAATCGGCCGCACCCGGGGCGGAGCGTCACTCGCCGACGCGTACCTCCACGTCCACCATGTCGCCGTCGTCGAGCTGTTCGGCGCGGCGGACCGCGACCTTGAGGGGCAGCAGGTACCCGCCGTCTCGTGGGAACAGTGACGTCGTGAACTCGGTGTCTCCGATTCGGGCGGTAACCGGGATGACGCCCCAGCCATAGGTCAGCCGGGCCTTCTCGGCGTCGATCTGGTCGCACGCGTCCGGCGGCAGGGCCACGAACCAGTAGGGCGCCGGGCCGTGCCAATGCAGCATGGTGTCGGTGAACCGCCAGCGCATGCGGCTGATCGTAGAGTCGGCGCGCGGCCTCAGGCGACCGACTCCTCGGGCACCTCGAAGGTGGGCAGGCCGGTCGGCTCCGCCTGCATGCCCTCGACCTCCGGCCAGCCGATGCTCGGTGCGTGGCCGCGGAAGTTCTTCAGCCACCAGCCCCACTGCTCGGGGACGAGGTCGAACGGCTCGGCGACTCCGAGTTCGCGCGCCGCCCACACCGGCCAGTGCGGGTTGGCCAGCGCCGGACGGCCGAGCAGCACGACGTCGATCGCGCCGGATCGCACCGCGGCGTCGGCGTTGGCGGGCAGTCCGAGATTCCAGCTCGTCGTCATCGGGATGCCGACCTCGCGCTTGACCCGCGCAGCCCGCTCGACCCACCCGGCCGGCAGGGGGAAGAACGACGACGGGTCCATCTCGTCGGTATTGCCGCCCATGCTGATGTCGGCCATGTCCAGGCCGTGCTCCTTCATCTGCGCGATGGCCCAGATCGACTCGTCGAAGGTGACGCCGTCGGGGTGGAAGTCGTCGGCGCCCAGCCGCATCGTCAACGGCAGCTCCTCGGGCCACACCTCGCGCACCGCGTCGAGCGCCTCGAGGTGGAAGCGGATGCGGTTCTCGGGGCTGCCGCCGTACTCGTCGTCGCGCTTGTTGGCGATCGGCGACCAGAAGCTCGCGCCCAGGTAGCCGTGCGCGAAGTGCATCTCGATCCACTCGTACCCGGCGTCCAGCGAGCGGCGGGCCGCCTGCTTGTAGGCCTCGTGGACGCCCTTGATCTCGTCCTTCGTCAGCGGGTGCACGGGGTAGGGCCGCTTGCCGCAGCCGTAGGGGACGTTCGACGGGCCGACGACCTGCCAACCCATCGGGTCGTCGGGAGCGATCTGGGTGCCGCCCTCCCACGGGGTCAGCTCGCTGCCGTTGCGACCGGTGTGCCCGAGCTGGATGCCCGACACACCCCCGTGCTGCTTGATCATCGCGGTGACCCTGGCGTGGCCCTCGATCTGGTCGTCGTCCCAGATGCCGGCGCACTTGCGGCTGGTACGGCCCTCGGGCACGATCGCGACCTGCTCCGGGAAGATCAACCCGAACCCCCCGGCGGCGCGGGCACCGAGGTACATCAGGTGGTAGTCGTTCATCTTCCCCTCGACGGAGGAGTACATCGTCATCGGTGACATCCCGATGCGGTTGCGCAGGGTGACGCCCTTGAGCGTGTACGGGCTGAACAGGTCGGGCACTGGAGGGATCCTCTCGACTGGGATCCCTCCAGTGCACGATGCGTGCGCGTCGATCGGGTTACGAGCGGCGGCCCGCGGTGTTGCGAAGCGCGCACGCTCAGCGCTGCTACAGCGGGAGGTCCTCGAGCATCTCGGTGACCAGCGCGGCGATCGGCGAACGCTCGGAGCGGGTGAGGGTGACGTGTGCGAACAACGGGTGCCCGCGCAGCGCCTCGATGACGGCGGCGATGCCGTCGTGCCGGCCGACCCGCAGGTTGTCGCGCTGCGCGACGTCGTGGGTGAGCACGACGCGCGAACCCGCGCCCATGCGCGACAGCACGGTCAGCAGCACGTTGCGCTCGAGCGACTGCGCCTCGTCGACGATCACGAACGAGTCGTGCAGCGAACGGCCGCGGATGTGGGTCAGCGGCAGGACCTCGAGCATCCCGCGGCCCATGATCTCCTCCATGACGTCGCCGGAGACGAGAGCGCCGAGGGTGTCGAACACCGCCTGCGCCCAGGGCGCCATCTTCTCGTTCTCGGAACCGGGCAGGTAACCGAGCTCCTGGCCGCCGACGGCGTACAGCGGGCGGAAGACCACCACGCGCTTGTGCGCGCGCCGCTCGAGCACCGACTCGAGCCCTGCGCACAGCGCGAGCGCGGACTTGCCGGTGCCGGCGCGCCCGCCCAGCGACACGATGCCGATCTCGGGATCGAGCAGCAGGTCCAGCGCGATGCGCTGCTCGGCGGACCGGCCGCGCAGGCCGAACACCTCGCGGTCGCCGCGCACCAGCTTGACCTGCTTGTCGGCGGTGATCCGGCCCAGCGCCGAGCCCTTCACCGAGTGCAGCACCAGCCCGGTGTGGCACGGCTGGTCGGCGACCGGCGCGAAATCGGGGCTGTCGATCATGTCGACCGGGCCTTGGTCGTACAGCGCGTCGACGGCCTGCGCCGCGACGTCCATCTCGATCATGCCCGTCCAGCCGCTGGAGTCAGCGACCGGATGCATCCGGTACTCGTCGGCCTTCAGCCCGACCGACGCGGCCTTGACCCGCAACGGCATGTCCTTGGTGACGAGCGTGACGTCCTTCCCGTCCGCAGCGGTGTTCAGCGCGACGGCCAGGATGCGTGAGTCGGCGGTGCCGGCACTGTCCATCCGGAAACCGGCCGGCAGACACGAGAGGTCGGAGTGGTTCAGCTCGACGTGCAGGGTTCCGCCGTCGTTACCGATCGGGACCGGCGCGTCCAGGCGTCCGTGCTCGATGCGCAGGTCGTCGAGCACCCGCAGGGTCTGGCGGGCGAACCAGCCGAGCTCCGGGTGGTGACGCTTGGCCTCCAGCTCGCTGATGACGACGAGCGGCAGCACGACCTCGTGCTCGGCGAACCGGCCCAGGGCACCGGGATCGGAGAGCAGCACCGACGTGTCGAGCACGAAGGTGCGGAGGCTGGGCAGGTCCGTCGAAATGGTGCGGGCATCGGTCACGTGACGCTCCTGAGGGGATGGTCCGCGCCCGGACGCAGCGGCGTCCGCAACGCTGGTGGGTGCCGGTACGTCCCGCCCGAGGAGGGCACGAGCCGGCCCCTCGCTCAGTCTCGCCTCAACAGATGCTGGCAACGGTGGGACCTCCGTAGCGAGCGGGGTGGGCCCGTCGCCGATTCGGACGTTACGTGCGCTGCGACCACCGCAACCGAAGGCGCGCGGATTTCGCGATGTCGCGCCGGTTAACACTGGGTAACCGCCCGATTTGACGGGATACGCCCGGTGCACTCGCAACAACATGCCCGTTCCCCCGCCCGTTCGATTGTCAACGGGGCCCCGGGTGCCTACGCTCCCGCAACATGATGCGACGGATCTGGTCGGCCGTGTGCACGGGCGTGTGCACGGCGGCGCGCTGGTACATCCAGAGCTTCGGGGCGGCGCTGACCGCCCTCGGCAGCGCCGAGCTGCTGTACCTGCAACGCGCCGAGTGCCAGGACGACGTCGACGCCTACGCCCGCGCCGGGCTCGCCGAACTCGAGGCGTGGCTGCACGCCTCGGCGGTCAAGGACTGACAGAAGCCGGGCGCGAGGCGTCGGCGCCCCACTGGGACCACGACCCGGGGTAGAGCGCGGTGCGCCGGACGCCGGCCAGTTCCAGCGCCAGCAGGTCGTGGCAGGCGGTGACGCCCGATCCGCAGTAGGCGATCACCGACCGGTCCTGCGCGGCGGCGAAGCGCGTGCGCAGCTCGTCCGGCGACCTGAACCGCCCGTCGTCGCCCAGGTTGCCTGCCCACGGGGCGCTGAGTGCGCCCGGGATGTGCCCCGGGCGCGGGTCCAGCGGGCCGCCGTGCGCGTAGCGCTGCGCCGTGCGGGCGTCGTAGATCACGGCGTCACCGGCCGCGGAGACATCAGCCGCGGCGACGAAGCGCTCGTGCGGCCAGGGTCGGGGCTCCCGCCCGACGGGCTCGGTCTCGGGCACGTCGGCGACAAGGTTGCCGGGCCAGGCGTCGAGGCCGCCGTCGAGCACCGCGACCGGCTCGTCGAGCACGTGCAGCAACCACCACAACCGGGCCGCGACCGAACCGCCGAGATCGTCGTACGCGACGACCGGCGTGCCAGCTGCGACACCGACCCGGCCGAGGGCGGCGGCGAAGCGTTCGGGCGTGGGCAGCGGGTGACGACCGTCGGCGGTGGTGGCCGGGCCGGACAGCTCGGTGTCGAGATCGATCCAGACCGCACCGGGCAGGTGCCCACGCAGGTAGGCCTCGTGGCCGGACCGGCCGTCGAGGTACCAGCGGACGTCGACGATCCGCACGGCGTCGCGGTGCGCCGCCAGCCAGTGCCCGTCGACGATCGGGCCCGGCAGCACGGGTGGCTCAGCCACCGAAGCGCCGTTGCCGCAGGCCGTAGTCCCGCAGCGCGCGCAGGAAGTCGATCTTGCGGAAGTCCGGCCAGAGCGCGTCGCAGAAGTAGAACTCCGAGTGCACCGATTGCCACAGCAGGAATCCCGACAGTCGCTGCTCGCCGGACGTGCGGATGACGAGGTCGGGGTCGGGTTGGCCGCGCGTGTAGAGGTGCTCGGCGATGTGATCGACGTCGATGATCTCGGCCAGCTCCTCGATCGTCCCGCCGGCCGCGGCGTGCTCGTTGAGCAGCGAGCGCACCGCGTCGGCGATCTCGCGGCGACCGCCGTAGCCGACCGCGATGTTGACCGTGAGCCCGTCGCGCCGCGCGGTCTCCTCCTCCGCCTTCTTCAGCGCGAGAGTCGTCTCGGGGGGCAGCAGGTCCAGGGCCCCGACGGCCTTGAGGTGCCACGGGTTGCCCGGAGCGGACAGCTCGGTGACGACGTCGGCGATGATGCGCAGCAGCGGTTCGAGCTCCTCGGTGGGCCGGCGCAGGTTGTCGGGTGACAGCAGCCAGATCGTCACGTGCCCGACGCCGGCCTCGCCGCACCACTCGAGCAGCTCTGCGATCCTCCGGGCGCCTGCGACGTGGCCGTGACTGACGTCGTCGAAACCGGCGGCGCGGGCCCAGCGACGGTTGCCGTCGGCCATGATCGCGACGTGCCGGGGAACCGGCAGGCCGTCGAGATGGGACCTCAGGCGCCGCTCGTAGACGGAATAGACCGCCTCGCGCACACCCACGCGACGAACCTATCGCCGTCGGTTCAGCGGCGCGAGCGTCCAGCGAAACGATGACGTGGTTCTCCACAGCCGGAACCCACGACCGACCGCGTACGGTCGGGTCATGTCTGCGATCGGGCCGTCGGACACGGTGTCCCACGACGCCTCGACGGTGCCCGAACTGAAGCCGCGCCTACGCGGCCAGTTCCACGCCTACGCCGCCGTGATCTCGGTGGTCACCGGGGCGAGCCTCGTCGCCGTCGCCGCCGCACTGCGCGGCAGCACCGCCGGCGCCGTGACGTCGATCTACGCCGCCACCGTGACGCTGCTCTTCGGCATCTCCGCCCTGTACCACCGGCGTTCCTGGAGCCCCAGGGCCCACTGGGTGATGAAACGCCTCGACCACTCGATGATCTTCGTGTTCATCGCCGGCACGTACACCCCGCTGGCCGTCCTCACGTTGCCGACGAGGTCGATGATCGCGGTGCTGATCGCGGTGTGGGGCGGTGCCGCGATCGGCGTCGGGCTGCAGCTGTTCTGGCCCGGCCACCCGCGTTGGATCTCGGCGCCGTGTTACCTGGCGCTCGGCTGGGTCGCGGTGTTCGTCCTGCCCCAGCTGCTGCACACCGGCGGTGTGACCGCGTTCGTGCTGATCGCGATCGGTGGGCTGATCTACAGCTACGGGGCGATCGTCTACGCCACGAAACGACCGAATCCGGTGCCCGCCACGTTCGGTTTCCACGAGGTGTTCCACCTCTGCACGCTGGTGGCGGCGAGCTGTCACTACGTCGCCATCTGGTTCGCCGTCTTCGCCGGCTGAGCCCTCCCGTTCGCTGTCGGCGATACCTCGGCCGCACCCATGGTTGCTGTGTAATCATGTAATTACTGCAAGTCCACCGGCTGACGAGGAGCGATCATGCATCACGACGACGACGAGCGGCGGTTCCGCAGCGGCCGCCAGGGGCAGCCGGGTCCACGGGGCCCGCGTGGCCCACGAGGCGGACGCGGCGGTGGCTGGCAGCAGGCCGACCTCCCGCCGGCCGACGACGCCGCCGACTGGCTCGCCGGGCGGTTGCCCGACGACTGGTTCACCGGCGACCCGAACGTCACGGTCGATCGCGAGGAGATCGTGGTCGTCGGCGAGCTGGCCACCCCCGAGACCGGCGTCGAGTCGCCTGCGGCGGCCGAGGGGCGGATCGGGCGCTTCCGCGAGGACACCCGCGACACCCGCATCCAGATCGCGCGCGAGGCCGAGGCGCGCTACGGCCGCAAGATCGCGTGGGGCGCCGTCATCGGCGACACCCGCGTGCTGTTCACCCATCTGGCGGTCCCGGTCATGACCCGCCTGCGTCACGACGAGCGGCGGGTGCTCGACACCCTGGTCGACGCCGGGGTGGCGCGCTCACGCTCGGACGCGCTGAGCTGGTGCGTGAAGCTGGTCGGCGAGCACACCGACGAGTGGCTCGGCGGGTTGCGTGAGGCGATGTCCGAGGTCGAGAAGCTCCGCGCCGAAGGCCCCGGGCTGTAACGCCCGCCGCGTCACCTGAGAGGAGTTGTCCCCACCTCGGCGCGGCGTGATTGACAAGAACCGAACATCAACAGCAGCATTGCGGCGTCCGCCCGGTGATCACCGTGCCGATGATTTCTGGAACGACGTCGGGGGACGCATGACATCAGCACGAGCGCGCCGTCTCGCGGGCGTGGCTGTACTGATCGTGCTGGCCACCACGGGCGCCGCGAACGCCGCACCGGCCCCTGCCGACACGGGGGCACCCGTCGACCCGGTCGTCCTGATCGTGCATGCGTCCGGCGACGCGGCCGACGTCCTGGCCGCGGCGTCCGATGCGAGAAGCGCGGCCATCGACGTCCGGCACACCTTCCCCGCCGACCACGCGTTCTCCGTCGAGGTCCCCGCCGCGCAGCAGGCCACGGCCGAGTCGGCGCTGCGCGCGACACCAGGGGTCATCGGCGTGGAGCCGCCGGCCGTGCGGACGTTCTCCGACGTCACCGACGACCCCCAGTACCCGCAGGAGAGCGGGTACCTGGACAGCGTCGACGCGCCTGCGGCCTGGTCCGTCACGCACGGCTCGAGGTCTGTCCGCATAGCGGTGATCGACAGCGGCATCGACGTCTCGCATCCGGATCTCAAGGACAAGATCGTCGGCACCTACGACGCCGACGACGGCAGCACGAACATCACCGATGCGATCGGGCACGGCACCTTCGTCGCGGGCGTGGCCGCGGCCGCCACCGACAACGGCGTCGGCATCGCCGGAGCCGGCTACGACACCAGCCTGCTCGGCGTCAAGATCGCCGGCCCGGACGGCGAGCTCTCGATCGACGACGAGATCGCCGGGATCAACTGGGCGGTGAAGAACCACGCCGACATCATCAACCTCAGCCTGGGCGGCACCGACTACAGCGCCACCGAGCAGGCGGCCGTCGAGAACGCGATCAGCAAGGGCGTGCTCGTCGTGGCCGCAGCCGGCAACGACGGCGACACGGTGAAGCAGTACCCCGCCGCCTATCCGGGCGTCATTGCCGTCGGCGCGACGGACCCCGGCAAGCACCAGCGGGCGCGCTTCTCCAGCTACGGCTCCTGGGTGACGCTCGCGGCGCCGGGCGTCGGCATCCGGTCGACGTCACCGGTGAAGGGCTCGCAGTACTTTCCCACCACTGCGGGCTACACCGAGGCCGACGGGACGTCGTTCTCCGCGCCGCTCGTCGCCGGGGCGGCCGGCCTGCTGAAGGCCGAGGACCCCGGGCTCACGGTTGCCCAGCTGCGGCATGCGCTCGTCGCGTCGGCGACCGGCCTCGCCGGTCAGGGGCTGGGTAGCGGGCAGGTCGACTTCGCCCGCGCCCTCACGCACCTGCCGCCGACGGCGGCACCGACGGGTTCGTCCGTCAGCGGCGACTCCGACCGGATCACCTTCTCGGCCACCTCCGCGTCGCCGGCCGTCGAGTTCGAGGTCGACTCCGGATCGTGGACCGCCCCGGTGCGGGCCTCCGCCGGCAGCGCGAGCCTCGGCTACGACAGCTGGGGCCTGAGCAACACCACCCACACCCTGCACACCCGGGCGTGCAGCAGCTTCGGCGAGTGCGGCAGCGCCGAGGTCACCTCGAGCTTCACGCTCGCGAACACCGCACCGCAGGTCACGTCGCCCGCAGACGCGAGCACCGCCACGGGCCGCTTCACCGTCACCGCCGAGCACCCGTCAGGCGGCGGCGCGCGGCTGCTGCTCGACGGGAAGCCGGTCGGTGTCAGCGCCACGTCGCCGTACTCGTTCCCGGTCAACGGCAGCGCCGTGCACGACGGCAGACATTCGCTGCAGGTCGTCGCCTGCTCGACGTCGGGCACCGTCTGCGAGGGACCGTCGAGCGACGAGCGAACGGTGACGACGCAGTCGCTGCACCCGGTGATCACCGCGCTCGCCCACCCGGCCATCAGCCCCGACGGTGACGGCTCGGGCGATACGGCGACGCTGCACTTCACCCTGCCGGACGCCGAGACGGTGACGGTCGAGACCGTCGACAGCTCGGGCGCCGAGCTCCGCAGCGATGACCTCGACACTCTTGCTGCCGGCGCACACGTCTGGACGTGGCGCGGGGTCGACACCCACGGCACGCGGCTGCCCGACGGCCGCTACACGCTGACGCTGCGCAGCCGGAGCCCCGCCGGGACGACGTCCCTCGACGGTTACGCCGACGTCGTCGGCCGCGTCGACACCGTGGCCCCGCGGCTGAGCGGGCTCGCCGGCAACGGCGTCACCTTCTACCCCGTCAAGGACGGGTACCGCGACACGTTCACCGCCGGCGTCAGCTCGAGCAAGGCCGCGACGGTCGTGCTCACGATCCGCTCGGGCCGGGGGGTCGTGGTGCGCACCCTGCGCGCGAACCGACCTGCCGGGCGCACGAACCTGGTGTGGAACGGCCGCGACAGCCGCGGACACCTCGTGCCGGCCGGCACCTACCGGTGGCAGTACTCGGTGATCGACGCCGCCGGCAACCGTGCGTCCGCAGCCGACGAACGGGTCACGGTGTCGGGCCGGAGGCTGGTTGCGCGGGTCGCCGAGGTGGCCCTTCGGGCGGCCGGTTACCGGTCGGCCGGCGGCACCGACACCTGCTCCAGCGCGCGCAAGCGGGACTCGTCGTTCCGGTCCGGAGTCGAGCTGCGCAACGCCTGCCCGCCGGGCAGCGGCGACTTCGCGTACGCGTCGTACCGGTTCACCGTGCCGCACGCCGTCCGCTACGCCCGGTTGACGTTCCAGGTCTACGGCCGCTCGCATCGGTCGTCCGAGCTCAGTGTGGCCGTCGACCGGGTCGACGGCGAGCTCGAGATCCCCGCGTACGTCAAGATCAACCGTGGGGGCAGCCACTGGCACTCCGTCGCGTCGGTACCGGCTGCCGGACACATCGACGGTGCGCGTCACGTCTACGCGAGCGTGCTGCTGACCGGGCGGTACCGGGGCACCAACGACTTCGACCTGCGGACTGTCCGGATGCGGGTCGGCTACACCACGCTTGGTTGAGTTCGCTGCTCGGTTAGGTTCGCTGCATGCCTGCCGCCGGTACCCGTGACCACGACATCGTCCTGCTCGGCGCCACCGGCTTCGCCGGCGAGCTGACCGCGGCGCACCTCGCCACCCACGCCCCGGCCGGTTGCCGGTTGGCGCTCGCCGGGCGCAACCCGGCCAAGCTCGCCGCCGTCCGCGACCGCCTGCCCGGCGCGCGGCGCGACATCGCGCTGCTCACCGCGGACACCACCGACCCGGCCGGGCTGCGCGGGCTCGCGGCGTCCACGCGTGTGCTCGCGACCACGGTCGGCCCGTACGCGCTGTACGGCCACGGCGTCGTCGCCGCCTGCGCCGGGGCCGGCACCGACTACCTCGACCTCACCGGCGAGCCCGAGTTCGTCGACACGACCTGGTTGCGTCATCACCAGACCGCGGTGGCCAGCGGCGCCCGGCTGGTGCACGCTGCCGGCTTCGACTCGATCCCGCACGACCTCGGCGTGCTGTTCACGGTCCTGCAGCTGCCGGCGGACCGGCCGATCACCGTGACCGGCTACGTCTCGGCCAGCGGCGCGGCCTCCGGTGGCACGTTCGCCTCTGCGCTGACCGCCTTCGCCCGCCCGCGGCAGAACATCACGGCTGCCCGACGGCGGCGGGAGGAGGAGGCTGCGGAGCTCGCGACGGCCACCCGCCGGTCGAGCTCGTCGCTCGGCCGGTTGCACCGCGCGCCCGGCGGCGGCTGGGCAGTCCCGCTGCCCACCGTCGACCCGCAGGTCGTGGCCCGCTCGGGTCGGGCGCTGCCGCGCTACGGACCGGACTTCCGGTACTCGCACTTCGCGGTGGTTCCGCACCTGCCGCTCGTGCTCGGCGGGGTGGCCGGTGTCGGGGCGCTCGCGCTGGCCGCGCAGGTAGCGCCGGCCCGTCACGCGCTGCAGCGTCGCCTCGCGCCGGGCCAGGGCCCGTCGGCCGAGAAGCGGGCGAGAAGCTGGTTCGCGGTGACCTTCGTCGGCGAGGCCGGTGGCGAGCGCGTGCGTACCCGCGTCTCCGGCGGCGATCCGGGTTACGACGAGACGGCCAAGATGCTCGGCGAGTCGGCGCTGTCGCTCGCCTTCGACGACCTGCCGGTGACCTCGGGCCAGGTCACCACGGCCACCGCCATGGGCGAGACCCTCATCGATCGGCTGCAGGCCGCCGGGATGACCTTCGAGACCCTGTAGAGCCTGCGGTCACCGGTCGCTCTGCGGGTCCCGCGGCGGGTCGACGCGGGGGAGCTGCGTCGTGCTGTCATCGGCTCCGTCACGCTGTTCGGCGTGACCGTAGAACGGTGGCGGCGACTCGGGCACGTGGGCCGGCTCGGGTGGCGGCGCGGGCGTGGCGGCAACCTCCACGCTGCGTCGGGTGGACACCGCGAACACCGCGCCGATGACGGCGGCGACCAGGCCGAGGACGACCCCGCTGAAGACGGTCTCGCCGGTGATCGAGAGGAACACGGCGTTGGTGGCGCGGCCGGCGCCGGATGGCGGCTCGGTCACCAGCGAGCCGACCGCACACCCGATGCAGGCCGCAGCCAGCACCGCCGTCCACACGCCGAAGAACGCCCGCCAGAAGGTCACCGCGCCGCGGGTCACGACGACGCTCAGCAGCGCCGACAGCACGACGAGGACACCGATCGTCGTCAGCTGGCTGGCGTAGACGTGCGATCCGCCGCGGTTGTCGCCCGCTCGGGGGGTGATGCGCCACGCGAACTGCAGCGACGACGCGACCGCGTGCCCGAGGAAACCCGGGTGGTCGGCCGCGTACTGCCTCGCGTGCTTCGTGACGGCCTGGTTGCACGCCGCCGCGATGATCACCAGCTCGGTCAGCGCCACCACCGACGCGACCACACCCGGCCGGCCGCGGTGTCGGGCCCGGCCCGACGGTTCGTCGCTCGGCGGGTAGGGGCTCGCGGCGCCCGGGACGTGCCAGCTGCCCTGCTCCGGCGCAGGCCTGTTCCCCGATGTCATCCGCCCAAGCTATCCCCAGACAGCACCTAGACTGCTCGACATGGCCGACGACGACGTCCCGACCGACGAGGGCACCGCAGACACAAACGGCTCGGACAGCGACACCGCCTCGCACGACATCCCGATGCCGGCACACCTGTGCGAGGCGATCGCCGCCGACTGGGCCCCCGCGGCCCCGATGCCGCACCCGGCGCGTCCCGAGATGGCGCCGTACACGGCCAAACGTCGCAGCGAGCTGTCCAACGCCTTCCCCGGTGTCCTGATCGTGCTGCCCGCCGGCCGGTTACAGGTGCGTGCGAACGACACCGAGTACGCGTTCCGGGCCGCCAGCGCCTTCACCTGGCTCACCGGCGAGACGGTCGCCGACGCGGTGTTCGTGATGTCCCCGCGCAACTCGGCTCAGGAGGGCGGCGGGCACGACAGCACGCTCTACGTGCGCGAGTACGCGCAGCCCGGCGAGGTCGCCTACTTCACCAGCCGGTCGCACGGCGCGGTGTGGGTCGGCAACGTGCCCAACGTCGCCGACACCGCCGAGGTCCTAGGTCTCGCCACCCGTCCGCTGGGCGCGCTCGAGAGCGACCTCGCGCCCTACCGCGGGGGTCAGGTCGAGCTGCTGCACGGCATCGACCCGGCCGTCGACGCGCTGCTGCCCGGCGCGGGCGGCAAGAAGCTCACCGAGGTCGTCGACGAGCTGCGGCTGGTCAAGGACGAGTGGGAGCTGAGCCGGCTGCGCTTCGCCTGCGAGGCCACGGCCCGCGGCTTCGCCGACGTCGCCCGCGAGCTGCCGCACGTGATCGGGCGCCCCGACCTGCGCGGTGAGCGCTGGCTCGAGGGCACCTTCTGGCGACGCGCGCGGCTCGAGGGCAACGACGTCGGCTACACCTCGATCGTCGGCTCGGGTGCGCACGCCACCACGCTGCACTGGTGGCGAAACAACGGTTCGGTGGCCGCGGGCGGGCTGCTGCTCGCCGACATGGGCGTCGAGACCGATGAGCTGTACACAGCCGACGTGACCCGCACCCTGCCCGTCGACGGCACCTGGACACCGCAGCAGCTCAAGGTCTACCGCGCGGTGGCCGAGGCACAGGCAGCCGGCATCGCCGAGGTGCGCAGCGGCGCCGATTTCCTGGCCGCCCACAATGCGGCCATGTACGTGCTGGCCGAGCACCTGCACTCGTGGGGCATCCTGGCCGTCACCGCCGACGTCTCGTGCGCCGAGGACCCCGAGACGCCCGGCGCGGGGCTGCACCGCCGCTACACGTTGCACGGCACGTCGCACATGCTCGGCATCGACGTCCACGACTGCGCGGCCGCCCGCGAGGAGACCTACCGCAAGGGGACGCTGGCCGCCGGGCACGTGCTGACCGTCGAGCCAGGCCTGTACTTCCAGGCTCACGACCAGTCGGTGCCGGCCGAGCTGCGGGGGATCGGGGTGCGCATCGAGGACGACATCGTCGTCACCGACGGCGACCCGCTCAACCTTTCGGCGATGCTGCCGCGCGACCCCGACGAGATCACCGCCTGGCTGCGCGACGTCCAGGCGTCGCCCGCCGCACCCTGACCTGACCGCTCCGTGGCCGAAGACCTGATCCTGCGCCCCCAGCGCGGCCTGCCCGCCGGCCTGACCATCCCGGCCGCTGAACTCGTCGAGCGGTTCAGCCGGTCGTCGGGCCCGGGCGGACAGTCGGTGAACACCACCGACAGCCGGGTCGAGCTGCGTTGGGACGTCACGAACTCGGCCGCGGTGACCGATCTGCAGCGGGCGCGGCTGCTGCAGGAGCTCGCGCCGCGGCTCGTCGACGGCGTGCTGGCGATCGTGGCCTCGGAGCAGCGCTCGCAGCTGCAGAACCGCACCGCAGCCCGGGCGCGCCTGACCTACTACGTCGGCGACGCGCTGCGGCCGCCGCCGCCGCCCCGTCGGCCGCGCACCCCGTCCCGCGCTGCGAAGGCCCGGCGGGTGGAGGCAAAACGACGGCGGGGTGACGTCAAGACGACACGTCGACGTCCACCGCTGGACTGATGCGGGGTCTGCTCGCATGTGCACCGCTGCCGTGCGAGGGTGCAGGACATGGCCGACGACGACACGCCTTCAGGGATCAGCCGACGCCGCCTGCTCGGGCTCGGCGCCGCCGCG
>CAZZVT010000058.1:0-18087 GCA_964657545.1 uncultured Jatrophihabitantaceae bacterium | reverse complement strand
CCTCGCCGCAGCGCCGCAGGATCTCCTCGAGCGGGTGCGTCCAGCCCTCGGCGTGGTTCGGCGAGCGGTAGAACGCGCAGAACTTGCAGGCCGTCAGGCAGACGTTCGTGTAGTTGATGTTGCGATCGATGATGTAGGTCGCGATGTTGACGGTGTCTCCGGCGAACCGCCGCCTTCGGACGGTGTCGGCCGCCTGCCCGAGGGCGTGCAACGGTGCGTCGGTGTAGAGCTCCAGCGCTTCGTCGGGGGTGATGCGGCCGCCGTCGGCAGCCCGGGCAAGGACGCTCGCGATATCCACCTTGCCAGGGTACGGCGGCAGGCCCGACCGCAGACGACGAGAGGTCGAACCCCACACTGGAGGCATGGCGTTCCAGCAGCCCGACAACTCCCGAACCCTGGCGCCCATCCTCGGTGCAGCGGCCATCGCCGTCCTGGCGCTCGTCGCGATCTTCACCGTCAGCGTGAAGAACACCGACAGCTCGCCCAGCGCCGCCCGGGCCACCAAGCTGGCCAAGGACAAGGCGCTGGAGTGCCCGACGACCTACACCCAGACGAGCGACGACACGAACGGCTGGGTTCCGATCGCCCCGCGCGGTCTCAACGGGGACGACGCCCTGGTGCCGCACGAGACGCCTACCCACGCCGTCGTCTGCGCCTACCTCGCGGGCGCCGAGCCCAGCGTGTCCAAGGCGGTGCCGCTCTCCGGGCGCAGCGTGCTCGAGGGCAACCTGGCCGGTCTGGTGAGCACGCTGTCGGCCGAGCCGCGGACCAGCTCGGGAAGCAAGACCGCCTGCACCGCGGTGCTGACGCAGTCCGACATGCGCAACTACCTGTTCGGCCTGCGCTACGGCACCGCGACACTGTGGGTCTCGGCCCCCGGCTACCACTGCGCCGGCGCGACGAACGGCTCGTTCGTCACCCGCAGCAACCTCGCGACCTACGCAGCCGCGTCGTACACGGCCAAGAAGTGGGTGCCGTAGTCAGCTGCGCGCGCGGGCCAGGATCGTGCGCAGGTCGTCGGCCGCCTCGGACGCAGCGGCGTCGGCCACCGTCGACACTCCCCCGAGCCCGAAGTAGGAGTGGTTCAGCGACGGGTGCTCGCGGGCGATGACGTCGACACCCGCTGCCCGTAGGTCGTCGGCGAAGAAGTTGCCCTCGGTGCGCAGGACGTCGAGCGTCGAGGTGTGGATCACCGCGGGCGCGACCCCGGCCAGCGACGCGGCTCGCTTGGGTGACACCCGCCAGTCGGCGGAGTCCGCGGCCGAGACGTAGGTGTGCGCGAAGTTGACCATGCCCTCGAGCGTCAGGCCGAAGCGCTTGTGCACCGAGTTCCGTGACATGTAACCGGCGTTCACCGACTCGTCCTCGTAGCGACCGGCGACGTCGGTGACGGGGTAGAGCAGCATCTGCGCGCTCAGCGGCAGGCCGGCGTCGCGCCGGGCGATGGCCACCGAGGCCGCGAGCTGACCACCGGCACTGTCGCCGGCCACCACCAGCTCGTCGGTCGCGCCGAACCGGTCGAGCCGCGAGGCCACCCAGTCCGTGACGCGGACCGCGTCGTCGAAGGCGGCCGGGAAGCGGCTCTCGGGCGCGCAACGGTAGCCGACGGCGACCACGACGGCGTGCACCTGCGCGCAGAGCCGGCGCGCGTGCCCGAGGTGCGTGTCGAGGTCGCCGACGACCCATCCGCCCCCGTGGAAGTAGACGAGGGTCGGCATCGGCGTCGTGTCGACCTCGCGGGTGCCGGGACGTGTCGGGCGGGACACGCGGATCGGGATCGCCGGCGCGTCACCGTCGGCAGGGATCTCGGCGTCGGTCTCGTCGGCCGGCAGCAGCGCGGGGTCCATCTGCTCGAGCGCGAGGGCGTTGGCGGCGCGCGCGTGCGCGCGGGCCTCGTCGACCGTCTGCGGGTCGCGGTCGGGCATGACACGCACGAGCCACTGGGCGACGTCGGGGTCGAGCTCGGGCGCTGCGTTGTCGCTCATGCAGGCATTCTCCCGGTGATCACACGTCGGCGAACACCGGGTCGACGTCGTACCCCGCGCGTCGCCCGAACTCGACCAGCCCCTGCAGCTGACGCGCGCCGAGCGAGAAGTCCAGCGTGCGGAAGTAGGTGGCCAGGGTTGCGGCGTCGAAGATCTCCCAGCGGGCCGCGGTGGCCGCGACCTCGTCGACGTGAGCCAGGGCGTCGTCGCGGCTGCGGATGAACGCGGAATGGACGTCCTTCACCAGGCCAGGGTTGGCCTGGGCGTAGTCGCGCCGCGCAGCCCAGACGGCGAAGACCATCGGCAGCCCTGACCAGTCGCGCCACGCCTGCCCGAGGTCGTGGACGGTGAGGCCGCGGCGTGGCGCGTCGTAGGTCGCGCGCAGCGCGGTGTCGCCGATGACGACGGCGGCCTGCGCCTCCAGCAGCATCGAGGGCAGGTCCGGCGGGCAGGTGAAGTACTCGGGACGCACGCCGTGGTGCTGCTCGAGCCACATCTGCGCCAGCAGCACCGAGGTCCGCGAGGTCGAGCCCAGGGCCACCCGCGCGCCGTCGAGTTCGGCCAGCGGCACCTGCGAGACGAGATCGACCGACAGCACCGGGCCGTCGGAGCCGATCGCGATGTCGGGCAGCAGCACGAGCTGATCGGCGTTGCGCAGGTACTCGACCGCCGAGATCGGGCCGATGTCGAGCGTGCCGGCGACCAGCATGTCGTTGAGGTTGTCGGGGGTGTCCTTGGTCAGCTCGACGTCGAGCAGGGTGCCGGCGCGAACCAGGCCCCAGTAGATCGGCAGGCAGTTCAGGAACTGGATGTGCCCCACCCGGGGCCGGACTGCACTCACGCCATCGACGCTACGCCGGATCAGTGCCACGATCTGCGCATGCTGCTCGCTCACGCCTCGCACACCCTGGCCAGTTCGCCTGACGTCCAGGCGATCCATCTCCTGCACGCCATCCGCAAGGCGGTCGAGGTCATCCTCGCGATCGTCTTCGTCGTCGGCCTGCTGATCGGGTTCGTCGTCGGGCGCGCTGTCGGTCGTCGGCGCTGACCCACGTCCCGGTTAGGGTCGGGGCGTGGCCCCCGATCCGCAGCAGGCCGACCTCGCACTCGCCGGTTCGCTCGTCCGGGCGGCGGGCGATCTTGCCGCTCGGATGCTCGCCGAGGGACTGACCGTCCAGCACAAGACCTCGATCTCGGACGTCGTGTCGGCCGCCGATCACGCCGCCGAGGAGCTCGTGGTCGCCCGGCTGCGGGCCGAGCGTCCGGACGACGCGATCGTCGGCGAGGAGGGCACGTCCGACGCGGGCACGGGGCGCACCTGGTTCGTCGACCCGGTCGACGGCACCTACAACTTCCTGTCCGGGCTGCCCACCTGGTGCGCGGCGCTGGCGCTCGGCTCGTCCGAGACCGAGCCACCGATGCTCGGCGCGGTGTACCAGCCCGGCACCGACGAGCTGTGGGTCGGCGGCCGTGGGCATCGGACGACACGCAACGGGGTGACGGTTGCGCCGCTCGTCGACCGTCCGCTGGCCGAGGTGTCGCTGGCGACCTACCTGCACCCGTTCACGCTGCCCGACGATTCGCTGCGCGAGCCGCTGCTGCGCGCGCTGGGCGGCGCGGCCACGGTGCGGATGCTCGGGTCGGGTTCGGTCGAGCTGGCGGCGGTCGCGGCCGGGCGCCTCGGTGCGTCGGTCCAGGCGAACTCGCTGCCGTGGGACTGGCTGCCGGGGGCGGCGCTCGTCCTCGCGGCGGGCGGTGCCGCGACGATCGAGGCTACGGGGGGCCATCGGTGGCACGTTGCCGGGTCGCGGCAGGCCGTCGCCGAGCTGAGCGAACTGCTGCGCGGCTGACCCGTCGCTGGCTACGATCGCGCCGTGTCGGACGGCGGGGTCAGGACGGTCGGGTCGAACCGACCTCTCCGGGGTAACCCCGGGGGCATCACCCGAAGCAGGGCATCGCAACGCACGCCGGTGGGTGCACTCCATGCACAGCGCGGCGCGCACCACGGGGAACGGCTGTCCACGCCGTCCGACACCTCGAGAGCCTGATGTCGACCCGCCGCGAGGCGGTCGCGCAGGGAGTCGCGATCGCGTTACTCGCCGGCTCGTGGACTCGTCCGGCCATGACGCGCCGAGTACGCGAGGCGCTGGGTGGACGCACCCCGCCGACGTGGCTGACGCAACTGGTCCGGGAGGTCAGCGAGGCGTACCCCGAACCGCCGCACGACCGCTCGCGCGAACTCGTCGCGTTCCTTCAGACCAGCCCGTCCTGGGCGAAGGCCTGGACGGGCCGCCGCGACCGGCTGCCGCGCATCGTGCGCGTCACCCCGACGCCGACACGCACCGCCGAGCTGCGCTGGCCGGTGACACCGCTCGACGACCTCGGTGTGCTGGCCCGGCTGCTCGACGTCGACCAGGGCGAGCTGGCCTGGTTCGCCGACGTGCGCGGCTGGGAACGGTCGGCGTCGGAGCCGCTGCGCCACTACCGCTGGCACACGCTGCCGAGTCGGTCGGGCAATCGCCTGGTGGCGGCACCGAAGCCACGCCTCAAGGAGATCCAGCGTCGTCTGCTGCGCCACGTCCTCGAGCCGATCCCGGTGCACGCGGCCGCGCACGGCGGGGTGGCCGGGCGCTCGGTGCGCTCCGCGCTCGAACCGCACGCCGGCCGGCTGACGGTGATCCGGCTCGACCTCGAGGCGTTCTTCCCCTCGATCGCCGCGGGCCGGGTGTGGGGGCTGCTGCGTACCGCCGGGCTGCCGGAGCAGGTGGCACACACGGCCACCGGACTGCTCACCACCGTCGTCCCGCACGAGGTGTGGAGGGCGCTGCCGGTGCCGAAGTCCTCACCGGCCCGGCACTGGCGCCTCGGCGACCGGTTGGCGGTGCCGCATCTGCCACCGGGCGCGCCGTCGTCGCCGCAGGTCGCCAACTTGATCGCGTTCACGCTCGACCGGCGGCTCGCCGGGTTGGCGTCGAGGTTCGGCGCCTCGTACACCCGCTACGTCGACGACCTGACCTTCAGCGGTGGACGTGCCCTGAGGGCCGGGCGCAGCGAGTTCGTCCGGGCCGTCGAACGGATCGTGGTCGACGAGGGTTTCGCGGTGCACGACTCGAAGACGGTCGTACTCGGGTCAGCGGGACGTCAGGCTGCGCTCGGCGCGGTGCTCAACGTCCGCCCGACCCTGGCCCGTCCCGAGCGGGACGCGCTGCGGGCGCTGCTGCACAACTGCGCGACCCACGGCTGGCGGACACAGGCCCGCGGCCGCGAGAACTTCCCCGACCACGTGCGCGGCCGGGTGGCCTGGGCGGCGGGCCTGGATCCCGTACTGGGCGCGAGGCTGCGCGTCCTGTGCGACGCCGTCGACTGGGAGTGACGAATCAGTCGGGCGTCGACGCACCGCTGCGGCGGGACTTCTTGCGCAGGTCGACGCGGCGGGCCTCCTCGGCCTCGGCCTCGCGCAGTTCCGCCTCCCGGTCACGGGCGTCAGGATCGAGCTGGGTGTCGAGGTCCTCGCGCTGGAAGCGACGCGAGTCGACGCGGGCCTCGATCTGGGCTGCGAACCGTGCACGCGGCCTGGCCAGCAGGACGAACGACAGCGGTACCGACAGCACCAGCCCGATGAGTGCGCTGATGTAGCCGGACACCCCGAGCAGGTAGAGGATCCCCCACAGCGCGCCGAACAGGGCGAACCGCAGGGTCGTGTAGAGCCACATCGACCCCATCCAGCCGCGGAACGTCGGCTCGACGGGCGAGGACTCCTGCGGATTCGACTCGGTCATGTCCTGGTTTCCGTCAGGCCCAGACCGTCTGCGGCTCGGCGCGCCGCTCGGCCAGCGACGCCGGCGCGTCGTAGGTGCGAATGATCTCGTATCGGGTGTTGCGCTCCTTGGGCTGGAAACCCGCGTCGCGGATGAGGTCGAGCAGGTTTTCTCGCGTCAGCTTGTCGGGCGTGCCGAAGTTGTCGGCGTCGTGGGTGATCTTGTACTCGACGACGCTGCCGTCCATGTCGTCGGCGCCGTAGTTCAGCGCGAGCTGCGAGGTCGACAGCCCGTGCATGACCCAGAAGACCTTGACGTGCGGGAAGTTGTCGAGCATCAGCCGGCTGACCGCGAAGGTTTTCAGCACGTCCGCCGGCTGCGCCATCGGCAGGTGGGAGAGCCGGTTGTTGTCGTTGTGGAAGCGCAGCGGGATGAAGACCTGAAATCCCCCGGTCTCGTCCTGCAGCTCGCGCAGCCGGATCACGTGATCGACGCGGTGCCGCGGCTCCTCGATGTGGCCGTACAGCATCGTGGCGGGCGTCTTCAGACCCTTCTGGTGGGCGAGCCGGTGGATGCGCGACCAGTCCTCCCAGTGGGTGTCGTGATCGACGACCTGCTTGCGGACGTCCCAGTCGAAGATCTCGGCGCCGCCGCCGGTGAGCGACTCGAGGCCGGCGTCGATGAGCTCGTCGAGGATGTCGGACGCGGACAGCCCGGAGATCGACTCGAAGTAGTGCACCTCGGTGGCGGTGAAGGCCTTCAGGGCGACGTCAGGAAGCGCCGCCTTCAGCTCGCGCAGCACGCGCGGGTAGTACTTCCACGGCAACGTCGGGTGCAGACCGTTGACGATGTGCAGTTCGGTGAGGCCGTCGCCCTTCATCGCCAGCGCGGTCTCGACTGCCTCCTCCACGCGCATCGTGTACGCGTCCTTCTGGCCCGGCTTGCGCTGGAAGCTGCAGTAGGCGCAGGACGCGGTGCAGACGTTCGTCAGGTTCAGGTGGCGGTTGACGTTGAAGAAGACGGTGTCGCCGTTCTTCTCGGTGCGCACACCGTGCGCCAGACCACCCAGCCAGGCGAGGTCGTCGGTGTCGTACAGGTCCTCGCCGTCGCGCTGCGTGAGCCGTTCGTGGTTGTGGACCTTCTCGGTCAACTCGGCCTTGCGGGACTCGGTCATAGCCATACCTCCAATGTACGTCGGCCCGCAGGCACCGCCGGACGAGCAACCGTCGCCCCCGTCACTGGTGATCAAGAGAACACACAACGCTCGCTCCTGACCTGCGTTTCGCGCTCTTGATCACTGCTGCCGACGAGCTACTGCGGATCCGGGAGGGTGACGAACTGCCAGCCACGGGCCAGCAACGCGGGGATGACGGTCTCGAGCGCGCGATAGGTCTCGGAACGGTTCCCGCCGCCGTCGTGGCACAGGATGATGTCGTGCGGCCGGGCGGCGAGCATGGCGCGCCGGATCTCCGCGACTCCCGGCAGCGCCCAGTCGCGCGGGTCGATGTCCCACCCGAGCGGCATCATCTTCTGAGTCGACACCTCGGCGAAGACGTCCGGCCCCCATACCCCGCCGGGCGATCGGAACTGCCGCGGGCGCACCCCCGTCGCGCGGACGATCGCATCCGTCGTGTCGACGATCTCCTGACGGATCTTGTGCGTGCTCAGCGACGGCAGGTTCAGTGGGTGGTGGAACGTGTGGTTGGCGATGTGGTGGCCCTCGTCCGCGGCAGCCCTGACCAACTTCGCGTGGGGAGCGACTTGCTCGCCGATCACGCTGAACGTCGCGGTGACGTGGTGCTTCGCGAGCAGCCGCAGGTAGCGGGGGGTCCACACCGGGTGGGGGCCGTCGTCGATCGTCAGCATGATCGCCCGTTTCGGGAACCGGACACCCAGGCGGCGCTCGGTGTAGGCGTCCAGCCGGCTGATCGGTTCGGCCCAGGTGTGCATCCAGCTCGGCTCGGGACCGACGCGGGGAACGGTCGACGTGCCTGCAGTGACGGTATTGACGAAGCGCCCGGCCTCGACCCGCACAGCCGTCGCATCGTCGGTGGGCGCCACAACGCTGTCCGCCGCTGAGATCCCGGCCGCTGTCAGCACGCTCGCTGCGGCGGCGAACAGGCCCGCATGCAGGACGCTGCGGCGGCTGAGCCCGTCCTCGTCGCCAACCGGGCTGCGGTCGTCCCCCGTCATGGTGTCCCCTCGCTGTCGTCGTCGGAGCGTCACCGGAGAAGACGTGAACCGGGCGCACGACGTTGCGGCCGAGATCGATTCGTCATCAAGACCGATTCGTCACCGACAGGGTGCCGCCGACTCACTTCTGGTGGACCGCTGAACTCCTGACCGCTGCGGGCACGGAATCCGTGATCCTCGCCTGGTGCACGACGTCGACGATCGATGAGCCCGGCGCCGTCATGCTGGTCTCGAGCACCTGTGCGGATCCCGGATCGACAAAGATCGACTGCGTGCCGGGCCGCCCGCCCGCATCACGGAAGTCGAAACGTTCCACGCTGCGTCCGGTGCGGTCGTGCGCATGATGATCCACGGTGACATGTCGGGTCTCGGCGAGCACGCGGAGAGCGGCAGCGCGCAACCGGACCGGCGCGATCCCCGACTGCAGGATCGGCTCGATGGCGACGAAGACCGCCTCGTCGACGGAATCGGATCCGCTCGCATGCGAGCGCAGGTATCGACGTAGCGCTGCGGCATCGGTAGGCAGGGCGGCGAAGTACGTCAGCTCCCCGTCCGTAGGGAAGTAGTAGGTGCCGACGCTGTACCTGCCGTTCCGATCTGTGCTCCGGTCCTGACGCCACAGGCTTCCGCGCTGATCGGTCCAGCTCTGCGACCGCGTCGTCAGGGTGACCGTGCGCGACACTGCGTCGCCGAACAGGACCTGTGCATCCCCGGTCTGGGTGGTGGTCTGATCGGCGTACCAGTACTGCTGCGCACCGAGGACCACAGAGCGGTGCTCACTGACGACGACAGCCAGCCGTTGCAGTTCCGCCGCAGCCGCGACGCTCGCGCCGCCCGAGGCCTTGGACGGCAACAGCGTCGGCACCACGACTGCGATGGCCGCAGCAAGACCGATGACCGCGCCGACCGTGAGCGCTCGCCGTCGATGCGAGCGACTCGCGGTCTCGACGTGTCGATCGCTGTCGAGGACGGCGGCGAGCATGTGGTCGCGTTCGGCGGTGGTCAGCTGCGGGTCGGGCCGGAACGCGGACAGCTGATCGTCCAGATCGATGCTCATGACGAAATCTCCTGGGCAGGTCGGATCGGATGGGACAGTGCGAGGTGGGTTTTCGGGTGATCGCTGCCGTCCAGTGATCGTCGGAGTCGAGCGCGCGCCCGATGCAGCCGCACCTCGAAGGCGTGTCGAGAACACCCGGCGATCACGGCCGCGTCGCCGGCGCTGAGCCCGTCCCAGGCCGTCATCAACAGGGCCTCCCGTTCTGCTGTCGACAGTTCGGCGAGGGCGGCGGTCATGACCTGCCGCTCCACGACGGTGTCCTCCGCGCCCGGTGCGGTGGCCGCCGCAGCGTCCAACGCAGCAAGCCGGTCAGCCAGACGTTGGTGACGGGTCGCGCTGCGCGTCCGGTTGTGGATCGTGTTCCGGGCCGTGACGAGCAGCCAGGGCAGCGGGTCCGCCGGCAACTCGTCGATCCGGCGCCACGCGACGAGGAACACCTCCGACACGACGTCGTGGGCCGTGTGGGCATCGACGTGTCGACTGGCATAGGCGAGAACGCGGTCGGCACAGGCGTCGAACGCACTGCGCAACCGCAGTTCGTCCGGATCAGAGGTGGTCACACCTCGTAATGTCCAGCACCCGGCCGATACTCACGCCTCCTCGGACGGTCGACTACTTCGCCAACACGGTGCTGGAGGAGAACCACGTCGAGGAATCGTGAGGCGAGTCCGCGAGCTGCAGATGATTGCCGATCTGCAGGAACTGCTGTGCCGTGATCTTTCGGTATCCACCTCCGGGCCCGGCGACATAGATGGCAACGCGCCAAGGTCCGTCGTCGAATGACAGCGAGCATGTCGGATTCACCTCCGAGGCGGACGGGTTCGATGTCGACGTGCCTGCCGACGCATGCGATGACGTGGCGTCGCGGAGACCGCAGCTGGCATCGACCCAACCGTCGACCCCGTTCACCGCAACCTTCGAGGCCGACGCCGAGTGCGTTGACCGACCGGACACAGTGCGAACGTCGATGACGACCTCTGAGCCGTATTCGGCCACCGTGATGGTGCCCGACGCATTCCCGGAGGCGGTGTCGGAATGGGCGTTGAGCAATGTGAGCTGGGTGTGATTCCCGGTCAACCGGAACGGCAGCGCGATACCGGGGCTGTCCGCTGCCAGGTGACCGGTCACCGTTCGATCGTCGGCGCTGCCGTGAAGCACTGCGACGACACCGATGACGATCGCCGCGGCGAGCGCGAACCCGGTGATGACAGTCGGCCACGCCCGGTTCCGATGCGACCGACGGACCGTCGGCCGCGCGTTGGCGAGATGCTTGGCGAGCAACTCCTCGGTACTGGGGGCGGCGGACTCCAGCGACACCAGCGCTGCGCGCAGGTCTTCGACGGTTCGCATGTTAGAGCTCCTCGACCAGGCTGGGGATGGGACACATATCGACACGCAATCTGGCGAGTGCGCGTGAGGCGTGCGAACGAACGGTGCCGGCCGAGCAGCCGAGATCGTCCGCAATCTCGACGTCGGACAGCCCCCCGTAGTAGCGCAAGACGATGACGGTGCGCTGCCTGCGAGGAAGCTTGGCCAATTCGGCGACCAGGACGTCGCGGTCGGCGTGTCGGGCAGCCGGATCAGACGTGTCCGGCGTCTCAGGTACCTCTGACATCAGGACGGTGCGCCGCAACCGGCGATGCCAAGACAGGAATTCATTGACCAGCATTCGTCGTACATACGCATCCGGCTGGTCCAGACCGGAGATGACGGCCCAGCGAAGCTGGGCACGTGCCAGCACTTCCTGCACGACGTCCTCGGCCAGCCATCGATCGCCGCACAGCACTGCTGCGAACCGGGACAGTCGTGAAAGGTCGGAACTGACGAACTCTTCGAAAGTCACGGCATCGCCCTTCCGGTCGCAAGTCTTGCACCGGTTACACGCCCGAGGAGCGCGAACTGTTGAGTCGAGGCAGGTGACGGTCCGGATGTCCCGCCCTGTTCGGTGCCGTGGCCGCGGGCAGTCCGCGCGCGGGATCGACCACCTTCCGACCGGGTCGACCAGCGACACGAGCAGACGGCAGGATCGAAACGTGCCGCGTCCTCCTCTGGTCCCCCGCACACTGCACACGGCCGACCGGCCGAGCGCGACGGCGCAATGGACGACGTTCGGTCGCGCGCTGGAACTGCAACGGCCCGCCGGTGAACGGATCGTCAGCGACCCGTACGCGCCGGTCTTCCTGACCACCGCCGGCCGTCGCGCACTCACGCCGCTGACCGTGGCCGCGCCGCTCTGGCACCAGATCGAACGCACGGCGGCCGCCGCGATCAGCACCGCGGCACTGTGCCGGCACGCGTTCATCGACGCACACCTGCTCGAGTCGCTGCCCGAGGTCGAGCAGCTCGTCATCCTCGGGGCCGGGTACGACAGCCGCGCGTACCGTTTCGCGCGCGCAATCGGTGATCGGCCGGTCTTCGAGGTCGACCTCGCACCGCTGTCGCGGGCCAAGGCGTCCGTCGTCGCCGCCCACCCCGAGCGCTTCCGGACGGGCAGGATTGAGCGCGTCGAGATCGACTTCCGCACCGAGTCGCTGCGGCACCGCCTGGCCGGGTCGGGCTTCCGGCTCGGCGTTCCCACGTTCGTGGTGTGGGAGGGCGTGAGCATGTACCTGAGCCAGCAGGCGGTGATCGACACCATCGAGGCGCTGGCTGCCGTCTGCGGCAACGGATCGGTGCTGTGCATGGACTTCTGGCAGCACGTCGGCCAGTACCCGCCGCTCGCCCGGCTGCGTCGCACCGCAGTGCGCGCGATGCGTCTGATCGGCGAGCCAATCACCTTCGTGCTGCCGAGCGAGCAGGTGTCCGACGTCCTCGAGCCTGCAGGCTTTCGCGCCGTCGACCTCGCCACAGCACCCCGGCTGACCCGCCGCTATGCCACCGGCGGCCGGGTGTGCGACGACGGGCTGTACGTCGTCGCGGCGCGCCTGGGCTGAGTCACCTCAGGTCTGACGGGCACCGCCCAGCTCGCCCGTCCACCGGGTGATCAGGGTGTGCTCGACGCCGATCGCGTCGAGGATCTTGGCGGCGACGAAGTCGACGAGCTGCCCTATCGTCTGCGGCGCGCTGTAGAAACCGGGATTTGCCGGCAGGACCACCGCGCCGGCGTCGTGCAGCGTGAGCAGATGGGCCAGCGTCGAGCGGGTGAACGGTGTCTCGCGGGGTACGACGACCAGCGGCCGCCGTTCCTTGAGCGTGACGTCGGCGGCGCGCTGCAGCAGATCCTTCGACAGCCCGATCGCGATCCCCGCGACGGCCGCGGTCGAGGCCGGCACGACGACCATGCCGCGGGCCTCGTACGAGCCGCTGGCCGGCCCGGCGCCGAGGTCACCCGCCGACCAGTACGCCGTGTCACCGGGGTCGCGGCCCAGCCAGGTCGCGAGGTCCTCGCGCCAGTGCGAGTCGCGGAAGGAGATGCCGGTCTCGTCGAGGATCGTCAGCCGCGCCGCGCGTGACACGACCAGGTCGACGGGCTCACCCGCGTCGAGCAACGCCGTGATCACCGAGCGCGCGTACGGCGTCCCCGACGCGCCCGATACCCCGACGACCCAGGGTCTTCTGATCATGAACCGAGCCCGTGGATCAGCAGGTCGGCGAGCGCGAAGCCGAACAGCCCGATCCCGATGACGCCGTTCGCGGTGAAGAACGCCCGGTTCACCCGCGACAGGTCCCGGGCGCGCACGATTGTGTGCTCGTAGACCAGGACGAGCGCGGTCAGCGCCAGGCCGGTCCACCACAACCAGCCCAGCCCGGCCGCGAGACCGAACCATGCGAACGCCGCGACCGTGATCACGTGCACGGCGATCGACGCCCGCAACGCGACCGGGATGCCGAAGCGGGCGGGCACCGAGCGGACTCCGGTGACGCGGTCGACCTCGTAGTCCTGGCAGGCGTAGATCAGGTCGAACCCGCCGATCCAGGTGCCGACCGCCAGCCCGAGCCCGGTCGCTGCCCACGTCACGTGTCCGGTGACCCCGATCCACGCACCGACGGGGGCGACGAACTGCGCGAGCGCGAGCAGGACCTGCGGGTAGTCGGTGAACCGCTTGCCGTAGGAGTAGAGGACGAGCAGGCCGACCGCGACGGGGGCGAGCGCCAGGCACAACCACGACAGCGCGGCACAGGCGCCCAGGAAGACGATCAACGCGACGGCGGTGCCGGCCCACGCCGTCGACAGCGTGACCTCGCCGGTGACGAGTTCGCGGCGGGCGGTGCGCGGGTTGAGCGCGTCGAAGCTGCGATCGAGGATCCGGTTGGCGCTCATGGCGACGGTTCGGGCCGACACCATGGCGACGGTGATCAGCAGCAGCTCGACCCAGTGCACCGAGCGGGTCTCGCGCCACATGGCCGTCAGCGCAGCGATGTAGGCGAAGGGCAGCGCGAACACCGAGTGCTCGATCATCACCAGCGACAGGAACTTGCGGACGTTGCTGCGCGGTAGCGCGCTCGCGAGGGGTGCGGTGAGGTCGCCGGTGGTCACGGCTCAATTCTGCCTCTCAGCAGAAACGCGCCGGTTGACCGGTTGCCTCGAGCACCGCCATCCAGAGGTCACCGTCGGGGTCGACCTCGTTGCGACCGCTCGTCGCGAGCGGGATCGGGATGTGCACGAAGCGTCCGTGCCACATGCCCACGACCATCGACGTCCGGCCCGCCATCGCCGCGTGGACGGCGGCCTGGGCAAGTCGCAGGCAGTACACCGCGTCGTAGCCGTTGGCAGGCACGCTGCGGATCGCATACCCGGGGTCGACGTAACGCAGGCTCAGCTCGACGCCCTCACGGGCGAAGTGGTTGACGACCCGGTCCCGTGTCAGCGTGCCGATGTCGGCGAGCCGGGCGTTGCCGGAGGCGTCGGTGCCGGCCGTCTGCAGCAGGTCTTGCCCTGCTCCCTCGGCGACCACGACGACGGCATGCCCGTTGGCGTCGACCCGACGGCGCAGGGCGTTCAGCAGGCCGGCGTCGCCCTCGAAGCGGAACGGCACTTCAGGGATCACCACGAAGTCGACGTCGTGCTGGGCAAGGGCTGCGTAGCAGGCGATGAAGCCCGAGTGCCGGCCCATCAGCTTCACCAGGCCGACGCCGTTCGGGGTCGAGCGGGCCTCGGTGCCGGCCGCGCGGATCGACTCGGCGGCGCGGGTGAACGCCGTCTCGAAGCCGAAGCTGCGGTCGATGAACGGGATGTCGTTGTCGATCGTCTTCGGGACGCCGACGACGGCGAGGTCGTACCCGCGCCCGTCGGCGGCCTCGGCGATGCGTTGCGCACCGCGCAGGCTGCCGTCGCCACCGACGACGAACAGCACCGAGATGCCCAGCCCGACCAGCGAGTCGAGCATCTCGTCCGGATCCTGCGCGCCACGGCTGGTGCCCAGCACGGTGCCGCCGCGGTGCTGGATGTCATGCACGGTTGCGCGGGTGAGGGCGACGGTGTCCTTGGCGCCCTCGGCGGTGAGACCGCGGTAGCCGTTGCGGAACCCGACGATGTCGTGGATGCCGTAGCGGTCGTTCAGCTCGAGGACGAGCCCGCGGACGACATTGTTCAGACCCGGGCACAGGCCACCGCAGGTGACGATGCCGACGCGGGTGGCGGCCGGGTCGAAGTACAGGCTGCGGCGCGGGCCGGCCGGCTCGAAGGCGGGCAGCGCGCCGACCGCCACTGCGCGCTCGACAGCCATCGCCCGGGTGTCGTCGAGCAGCACGCGGTCGGACTCACCGACCCAGTGGACGGTGTCGCGGCGGCCGTCGAGTTCGTGCGCCAGTGGCGAGACGTGGCGGCACTCGCCGAGCTCGCGCACGACGAGATCGGCGTGCGTCAGCGCAAGGACGTCCCGGGTGAACACCGCCCCGATCGTGCTCGGTCGACATTTCCTTTGGGTGACGCTGCGTGCGGCGTGACGCCGGCGCTAGCGGCGTGACCAGCGGTGCGCTCGGGGCGGCGGCGCGCCGATGCCGTACTCGGCCCAGCGCCGCTCGACGGTCTCCCGCGTAGCCGGCTCGAGAACGCACTCGGTGGGCCAGCCACGGTGGTAGCCCTCGGCGGGCAGCTTGCGGGTGGCGTCGATACCGAGCTTGCCGCCGTAGAACTGCTCGTAGGACCCGTGGTCGAGGTGGTCGACGGGGCCCTCGCTGTGCAGCACGTCGCGGCCGTAGTCGACGTTGCCGAACGCCCGCCACGCGACCTCGGCGTAGTCGTGCACGTCGCAGTCGGCGTCGACGACCACGATCAGCTTCGACAGCGACATCAGGCCCGCGCCCCAGATCGCGTTCATGACCTTCTGGGCGTGCTTGGGGAAGCGCTTGTCGATGCTGACGATGACCGCGTTGTGGAACACACCCGCCTCGGGCAGGTCGTAGTCGACGATCTCGGGCGTGGTGAGTCTGATCAGCGGCAGGAAGATGCGTTCGGTTGCCTTGCCGATCGGGCCGTCCTCCTGCGGTGGGCGGCCAACGATGATCGACTGGTAGATCGGCTTCTTGCGCATCGTCACCGTCTCGACGCGGACGAACGGGAACGGCTCGACCGGTGTGTAGAAGCCGGTGTGATCACCGAACGGACCCTCGGGCAGCCGTTCGCCCGGCTCGACCCAGCCCTCGAGCACGACCTGCGCGTCGGCCGGGACCTGCAACGGCACGCTGACACAGTCGACCATCGGCACCCGCTCACGCGCGACGAAGCCGGCGAACAGGTACTCGTCGATGTCACCCGGCAGTGGGGCCGACGCCGCGTACGTCACCGCGGGCGGGCAGCCGAAGGCGATGGCGACGGGCAGCCGCTCGCCGCGCCGCTCGGCGATCGCGGCGTGCGACGTCGAGTCCTTGTGGATCTGCCAGTGCAGGCTGACCGTCCGGGCGTCCTGCAGCTGCAGGCGGTACATGCCCAGGTTCCGGGCGCCGGTGTCGGGGTGCTTGGTGTGCGTCAGCCCGAGGTTGAGGAAGACGCCGCCGTCGTCGGGCCAGGCCTTGATGCCGGGCAGCAGGTCGACGAGGTCGATCTTGTCGCCCCGCACCACGACCTCCTGGCAGGGCGCGCTCCTGACGTGCTTCGGGGGCGCGTTCTTCAGCTGACCGACCTTGCCGAGCGCGTCCCGGAAACCGCTGATCCCCTTGGGCAGCTCGGGCTTGAGCAGCTCGGCGATGCGGTCGCCGATCTCGTCCAGATCATCGACACCGAGCGCCTTGGTCATCCGGCGTTCGGTGCCGAAAGCATTGATCAGCAGCGGCATCCGGCCACGCGTGGGGTTCTCGAACAGCAGCGCCGGGCCGTGCTCGCGCATCACCCGCTGGACGATCCCGGTGACCTCCAGATGCGGGTCGACGGGAGCGCTCACCCGGGCGAGATCGCCGTCGCTCTCGAGGGCGGCGAGGAATTCCTGCAGATCGGCATAGGCCATCTGTCCAGTATCCCGGGCCGTTGTCCACAAGCTCCCCGCCGGGACCGCTGAGCTAGTATCACCCGCGCGCAGTTTGCTCTGCTCAGTCAGAGTGAGCAGACGGCGTGCTCACTGTGATTGAGCAGAGCAAAAGGGCGGTCAGATCGGTAATCTGAGGGCGTCCCGTTGTGGCCGAACAGGCTGTGTCGTAAGCCCCTTCGATGGTGATCGGGGTACCGGGCGATCACGGCCTCGCAGGATCCCGGAGAGTCCGAGAGCCCGGGCGCGTTCGATCAGGACGCCGCTCTCGTCGAACCCGGTGACCTGCAGGCCGATGACGCTCAGGCCACGCGCCGCCGGGATCCCGCAGCGGCACCTGACCGCGCTGTCGACCGTCCGACCAGTATCGACGGCTACCCTCGCGGCGATGACCGCTCGCGCGAAGAGACAGGAGGCTCAGTGGCCCAGGTGCTGCTCGTGGAGGACGACGGCGCGATCCGGACTGCTCTGACCCGCGCGCTTCGCGAGCACGGGCACGTCGTGACCGCGGTCGGCCAGGGCATGCCGGCGCTGAGCGCAGCGGTCGAGCAGAAGCCCGACGTCGTGCTGCTCGACCTCGGCCTGCCCGACATCGACGGCGCCGACGTGCTGTCGATGCTGCGAGCGGTCAGCGATGTGCCGGTGATCATCGCCACCGCCCGTGACGACGAGCAGGAGATCATCCGGTTGCTCGACCTCGGCGCCGACGACTACGTCATCAAGCCGTTCACCGCAGCCCAGATGACGGCCCGGATCCGGGCCGTCATGCGACGGACCGGCAAGACCGACGAGGACCCGGTGATCACCGTCGGCGGCCTGGTCATCGACACCCGCAGCTACGAGGTCACCGTCGACGGCCGTCCGGTCGAGCTGGCCCGCAAGGAGTTCGAGCTGCTGCTCGCGCTGGCCCGCCGCGCGGGCGAGGTGGTCACCAAACGCGATCTGCTCAGCGAGGTGTGGCAGCTGGCATGGGGGGGCTCCGACCGCACCGTCGACGTCCACCTGTCCTGGCTGCGGCGCAAGCTGGGCGAGACAGCCGCCGAGCCGCGCTACCTGTACAGCGTGCGCGGCGTGGGTGTCCGCCTCGCCATCCCTTCGGAGGCCTGAGCGTGCGCCGACGCATCCTGCTGCTCGTCGTCGGCATGACCGTGCTCGTGGTGCTGTCGTTCGCGATCCCGCTGTCGATCCTCATCCGCTCGACGGTGGCCGGGACCGTGCGCACCGACGTCGAGGCCGAGGCCGCGCGCGCCACCCTGGAGCTGCGCGGGTACCCGACCCCGACGGTCGCAGCGCTGAAGAAGTACGTGGCCGCACGGGTGAAGGCCAGCGGCCGGCCGATCTCGATCACGCTGCCGTCGGGCACCGTCATCGGCTCGACGCCCGCCGACGGCACGCTGATCACCGGCGGCTCCGACAACGGCACCAACGGCAACAGCGCCATTCCCGGGACGTTCGGCTCCCCCAACTCCGACGGGCAACGGCCCACCGGGCAGCTGCAGCCCGCCCCCGGCGGCGAGGTCGCCCAGGCCGCCGCGTTCTCGCCCGACGGGCTCTACGTCGTGCGCAGCTACCTGCCGAACTCGCAGCGCTACGAGGGTGAGGACAGCAAGTTCCTCCTCCTCGGCGGGGCCGCCGTGCTGCTCATCGCCGTCGGGGTCGGCGCCGGCGAGGTGCTGACCCGTCGGATCGTGGGG
>CAZZVT010000057.1:0-18097 GCA_964657545.1 uncultured Jatrophihabitantaceae bacterium | reverse complement strand
ACGCCGCCACGCAGCGGCGCGCCGTCCTACGGTCCGCCGTCGGGGCCACCTCCGGGTTACGCGCCGCCCCAGCCGCCGGCCGCGCCGAGCCGGCCGCCGTCCGACGAGGACGATTCCTCGCGCACCCAGGTGTTTCCGCGGTACAACCCGGAGCAGGGTCCGCCGCCACCGAGCAACCCGGGCTTCGGCTCGCAGCCGCGGCCCGACGAGCGTCCGGCCGACCGCCCGGGGGAGTAGACACCCGCGATCACCACGGCTGGGTCCGGCGCGTCTGCGCCGGATCCAGCCGTTGTCTTGCCAACCTGGACCGATGCCCGCCGGCCACCTCGACGACGACAACCGCCGTAGCGTCGTCCCCCCTGTGGCCGGTCGCTCGTTGTGGGTGGCAGCGGTCTGGACCGGCGCAGGTACGGCCTTCGTGGCGGCCGTCATCGCCATCGTCGCGGTGTCCGTGTGCTGGCTGCCGGCCGCCGGTGAGGCCGGCAGCGCCGGGTCTGCGATCCGCGCCGGGCTGATCACCTTCCTGTCCGCCACCCGTGGCGGCGTCACCGTCGACGGGCTCGACGTCGCCTTCCTCCCGCTCGGGCTGACGCTCGCCCTGGGCCTGCTGGCCTGGCGCGCCGGCTGCGGGCTGGCCGACGCCGCCGAGGACCTGGGCGTCACCGACGCCCGACGCCTGGTGCGAGCTGGGTTGGTGCAAGCGGTCGCGTTCGCTGTGGCGTGCACCGTCCTGGCCGTGCTCTCGCCGCTGGGTACGAGCAGCGTGCCGCCGGTGGGCACCTTCCTCGGCGGTCTCGTGCTGTTCCTGATCACCGGTGGCGTCGCTCTCGGGTGGCAGTCCCCACTGCGCGAGGCCGGGACGGAGGCGATCCCGGCGTGGCTCGCCCCGGCGGCGCGGGTCGTCGCCGCGGTCGCCGCGACCTACCTGGTGGCGGGCGCGCTGCTCGTCGTCGGGTCACTCGTCGCGCATCACAGTCAGGTCGCGCGGCTCTCGCACGAGGTCGGCAGCGGCTGGTCAGGCGTCCCGGTGCTGCTGCTCGGGCTGCTTGCCGCGCCGAACGCGGCAATCGCCGGTGCCGCCTACCTGTCGGGCCCCGGGTTCGCAGTCGGTCAGGGGACCGACGTCGCGCTGAGTTCGACGCCGCGGGGCACGTTGCCGTCATTCCCCATCCTCGGTGCCATACCGCATGGTATGGCCAGCTGGTCGGTGTGGCTGCTCGCGGTGCTGACCCCCTTGATCGCCGGGACGTACGCCGCTGCGCTGGCCCGGCGTGCGGACGACCCGTGGCGCACTCTGGGCCGGGGCGCGCTCGGTGTCGTCGTGCTCGGCATGCTGCTCGGCTGGCAGGGCGGCGGGGCGATCGGCAGCGGACGGCTGCACGCCGTCGGCGCGTCGCCCTGGCAGTTCGGCCTGGCCGTCGGGGCCGGCGCCGGAGTTGCCGGCGCGATCGTGCTGGGCCTGCAGACCGTCGGCGACGCGCTGCGCGACCGGCAGGCCGAGGACCCCGAGTACGTCCCGCTCGCCGAGGCAGGCGCCCGCGTGACCGACGTCGTCAGCACGGTCGTGATGGCCAAGGCGGCCGCTGTCGTGTCGGCAGTGCACCGTCACCCCAACGACCCCCATCGCGACAGCGACGATCCGGGCGAGGACGACCACAGGGGCGGAAAACTGGCCGGATAGCGCCGGCCGGTAGCGTTACGGCAGTGCCTGCCCGCCTCGTCGTCCTCGCGTCGGGCACCGGCACCACCGTCCAGGCAGTCCTCGAGGACCCGGTGCTGCGTCCGCTCGTCGTCGCTGTCGGGTCCGACCGGCCTGCAGCGCCCGCCCTCGCCCGCGCCGAGCGCGCCGGCGTCGGCACCTTCGCCGTCGACTTCGCCGCCCATCCCGACCGCGGTGGGTGGAACCGCGCGCTCGAGAACGCCATCGCCGCCCACGCGCCCGACCTCGTCGTCCTGGCCGGGTTCATGCGCATCGTCGACGCCGGGGTGGTGCACCGCTTCCGCGTAGTCAACACCCATCCCGCCCTGCTGCCGGCCTTCCCCGGCGCCCACGCGATCCGCGATGCCCTAGCGGCCGGTGTGACGGAAACCGGCGTCACCGTGCACTGGGTCGACGAGGGCGTCGACACCGGGCCGGTCATCGCCCAGGCCCGCGTGCCGGTCGAGTCCGGCGACGACGAGGCCACCTTGCGCCGGCGCGTCCAGGCCGCCGAGAAGCCCCTCTACTTACACACCCTTCGAACCCTCGTCAAGGAGTTTCCATGACCACCGTCACGATCCGGCGTGCGCTGATCAGCGTGTACGACAAGACGGGGCTGGACGAGCTGGCCCGCGGCCTGCACGCGGCCGGTATCGAGATCGTCTCGACCGGGTCGACCGCCGGCGTCATCCGTGCCGCCGGCGTGCCCGTCACCCCGGTCGACGAGGTCACCGGGTTCCCCGAGATCCTCGGTGGACGGGTGAAGACGCTGCACCCGCACGTCCACGCCGGACTGCTGGCCGACCAGAACGACCCGTCGCACGTCGAGACGATCCAGGGCCTGGGCATCGACGCGTTCCAGTTGCTGGTCGCGAACCTGTACCCGTTCGCGGCCACCGTCGCGAGCGGTGCCGCCGAGGCCGAGGTCATCGAGCAGATCGACATCGGCGGCCCGGCGATGGTGCGCGCGAGCGCCAAGAACCACGGTTCGATCGCAGTGGTCACCGACCCTGCGCGGTACGGCGACGTGCTCGATGCCGTGCGCGCAGGCGGCTTCGACCTCGGCGCCCGTCGACGGCTCGCCCTCGCCGCGTTCCGGCACACCGCGGCCTACGACATCGGCGTCGCCTCCTGGCTCGGCTCGGCCGTGGCCCCCGACGACGACGTCGACGGCGAGCCCAGTGGATTCCCGGGTTGGGTCGCCGCCGAGTACGAGCGGGCCGCCGTGCTGCGCTACGGCGAGAACCCGCACCAGAAGGCGGCGCTCTACATCACGCCCGGGCGTTCGGGCGGGGTGGCGCACGCGGATCAGCTGCAGGGCAAGGAGATGAGCTACAACAACTACGTCGACGCCGACGCGGCCTGGCGGGCGGCCTACGACTTCACCGACCCGTGCGTGGCGATCATCAAGCACGCCAACCCGTGCGGGATCGCCGTCGGCACCGACATCGCCGACGCGCACCGCAAGGCACACGCCTGCGACCCGGTCAGCGCCTACGGCGGCGTGATCGCCACCAATGCACCGGTGACGGCCGAGATGGCCGAGTTCGTCGCCACCATCTTCACCGAGGTGCTCGTCGCGCCCGCCTTCGACGACGACGCGCTCGCCGTACTGGAACGACGCAAGAACCTGCGGCTGCTGGTGGCCAAGCCACGCCCGGCCCACGCGAGCGTCGAGCGAAGGCCGATCTCGGGCGGCATGCTGCTGCAGACCGCCGACGCCATCGACGCCCCCGGCGACGACCCGGCATCGTGGACGCTGCAGGCGGGCGCCGGATCGGACACGGCCGCCGACGCCGAGACCCTCGCCGACCTGGCCTTCGCCTGGCGGGCCGTGCGCGCGGCGAAGTCCAACGCCATCCTGCTCGCCTCCGGCCGCGCGACCGTCGGCGTCGGCATGGGGCAGGTGAACCGGGTCGACTCGTGCAGGCTGGCCGTCGAGCGTGCGGGCGAACGGGCCCGCGGCAGCGTCGCGGCATCCGACGCGTTCTTCCCCTTCGACGACGGGCCGAAGGTGCTGCTGGCCGCAGGGGTGCGGGCCATCGTCGAGCCCGGTGGGTCGATCCGCGACGACGACACGATCGCGGCGTGCGCCGAGGCGGGCGTCGCCCTGTACTTCACCGGCACGCGCCACTTCGCCCACTAGGCAGGGCTGGCACGATAGTCGCCGTGGCAGCCATAGTTCTGGACGGCAAGGCGACGCTCGAGGCGATCAAGGCCGAGCTGATCGTCCGGGTGCAGGCACTTGCCGAGCGGGGGGTGCAGCCCGGGCTCGGCACGGTGCTCGTCGGCGACGACCCGGGCAGCACCTGGTACGTCAATGCCAAGCACAAGGACTGCGCGCAGATCGGCGTGGCCAGCATCCGCCGCGACCTGCCGGCCGGCAGCACCCAGGCCGAGGTCGAGGCCGTGGTCGCCGAGCTCAACGCCGACCAGGCGTGCACGGCCTTTCTCGTCCAGCAGCCCACCGGCCTCAACGAGTTCGACATCCTCTCGGCCGTCGACCCCGACAAGGACGTCGACGGCCTGCATCCGACGAACCTGGGCTGGCTGGTGCTCGGCAAGCCGGCGCCGCTGCCGTGCACGCCCACCGGGATCATCGAGCTGCTGCGACGATTCGACGTGCCGATCGCGGGCGCCGACGTCGTGGTCGTCGGCCGCGGGATCACCGTCGGGCGCCCGCTCGGGCTGATGCTCAGCCGCCGGTCCGAGAACGCGACCGTGACCTTGTGCCACACCGGCACGGCCGACCTTGCCGCGCACGTCCGGCGGGCCGACATCGTGGTCGCCGCGGCGGGGTCGCCGTCGCTGATCACCGCCGACATGGTCAAACCCGGTGCCGCGGTGCTCGACGCCGGCGTCAGTCGCGTCGAGGGGAAGATCGCCGGTGACGTCGCGCCCGACGTCGCCGAGGTGGCCGGTTACCTCAGCCCCAACCCGGGCGGCGTCGGCCCGATGACGCGGGCGATGCTGCTGTCCAACGTGGTCGAGGCCGCGGAGCGCCGGTTCGCCGAACGGGCATGAGCGTGTGGGGCCGGGCCAGGCTCTGGGTGCGCGAACAGCTCGCGTTCCTGATCGTCCTGGCCGGCCTGACGCTCAGTTTCTGCTTCCTGCTCGCCGAACCGCAGCACCCCGTCCGCGGCACCCTCGCCATCTCGGCCGTGGCGCTGGCTGCAGCTCTGATGCGTCTGGTGCTGCCGACGTCGGCGGTGGGCATGCTCGCCGTGCGCAACCGCTGGATCGACACCGCCTCCCTGGTGGTCCTCGGTGGCCTGATGCTCGCCGCGGACATCCGCCTCCGGCAGTGACCCGGCAGTGGCCTAGCCTGCTTTCCAGTTGCCTTCAATCGAGGAGATTCGCATGTCCGACAAACGCCACGGCAAGGTCACCGTCGTCGGTGCCGGCTTCTACGGTTCGACCACGGCCCAGCGCCTGGCCGAGTACGACGTGTTCGAGACCGTCGTGCTCACCGACATCGTCGAGGGCAAGCCCGAGGGCCTGGCGCTGGACATGAACCAGTCACGCCCGATCGAGGGCTTCGAGACCACCGTGGTCGGCGCCACCACCACGGCTGACGGCGGTGGCTACGAGCCCACCGCCGGCTCCGACGTCGTCGTCGTCACCGCGGGCCTGCCCCGCAAGCCCGGCATGAGCCGCATGGACCTGCTCGAGGTCAACGCCGGCATCGTCCGCGGCGTGGCCGAGAACGTCGCGAAGCACTCGCCGAACGCGGTGATCATCATCGTGTCGAACCCGCTGGACGAGATGACGGCGCTGGCGCAGCAGGCCTCGCAGTTCCCGAAGAACCGGGTGTTCGGCCAGGCCGGCGTGCTCGACACCGCCCGCTTCACCAACAACGTGGCCACCACGCTCGGCGTCCCGGTCGGCTCGGTGCAGACGCTCACCCTCGGCTCGCACGGCGACACGATGGTGCCGGTGCCGTCGGCGTGCTTCGTCGACGGCAAGCCGCTGGCCGACGTCATGGCCGCCGACAAGATCGACGAGCTCGTCGCCCGCACCCGCAACGGTGGGGCCGAGGTCGTCGCGCTGCTCAAGACCGGCTCGGCGTACTACGCACCGTCCGCCGCCGCGGCGCGGATGGCCCGCGCGGTCATCACCGACTCGGGCGAGACCATCCCGGTCTGCGCCTGGGTCGACGGCGAGTACGGCATCAGCGGCGTCTACCTCGGGGTCGAGGCCCAGATCGGCGCCGGGGGCGTGAAGAAGGTCGTCGAGCGCGACCTCACCGACTCCGAGCTCGCCGGACTGACGCAGGCGGCCGAGGCCGTTCGCGCCAAGCAGGCAGACGTCTCCGGGCTCTGACCCGCTAGGCGTTGACGAGCGGTGCGTCGACCTGTGCGCCGGCCAGCCGCAGGCTTGCCTGCACGTAGCGTTCGGCGAGCAGCGGACCCGGCGTGCCGCCCCGGTCGGGGTGGTACCACTCGCTCGTCCGGCTGCACATGTCGAGGATCATCACGGCGCTGCGGGTTGCGTTCTCGGGCCCGTCGATGAGCGAGAGCTCGCCGCTGTGATGACCGTCGGCCAGCAGCCGCGCCAGCCGCTGGCGTAGCCGACGGCGGCGCCCGATGATCTCCTCGCGGCGCTCCGGCGAGAGGTAGTTGTACTCGCGACGCACCAGCTGGGCCAGCTGCGGGCTGCGCAGGTGGGCGAGCAGGTAGGCGCGGACGAACGCCGCCAGCTGCGCCTGGCAGGTCGGCTCGGCTGAGTCCATCGATGCCTGCAGGGACTGCTCGAGCCAGTCGTGTCCGTGCCGGACGAGGGCGTGCAGGACGTCGTCCTTCGAGGCGAAGTGGTTGTACAATGCGCCGGGCGACAACCCGCAGGCGCGGGTGATGTCGCGAATCGACGTGCCACCCACGCCGTGGCGGTAGAACAGCGCCGCCGACATGGCCAGGACGCGGCGCGCGGCATAGCTCAGATGATCGAGGTCGGCGGCGTTGGCGAAGATCCGTTCGAACTCCGCCGCGGCGTGTTGCGGCTCGGTCACGATGTTTGACCCGCCCCCACCCGGTGTTGTAAACAGTCGTTCATACCAGTGAACTAGACCACACCGAGGTGGAAATGTCGTCCGGAACGATGTCCGCGCCAACTTCCCAGCCGCGCCCTGCCGAGGCCCGTCCGCTGCGCCGTACCGAGCTGGGCCATTACCCCGGTGGGAGGCAGCGCTTCCTGTGCCTCGGCATCGTCGTGCTGGCGACCGTCGTCCTGTACTACCAGTTCTATCTGGCCGGTGCGGTCGCGGCCGGCACCAACGGCAAGAACGGCATCCTGACCGACTACCACATGTCGTTCGTCTACTACGTCAACATCGCGGTGGTCGGTTACGTCCTCGGCGCGCTGGCCTCGTTCGTCTCCGGTTTCGCCGACAAGGTCGGACGCGTCAACATCATCACCGGCGGTCTGGTGGTCGTCGCGCTGCTGTGTCTCGTGGGCATCCCGCTGGCCGACAGCAAGGTCGGCTTCGCGATCGTGTTCGGCGCCATCGGTCTCGTCGAGGGCATGATCCTCGTCGCCACGCCGGCGCTGATCCGCGACTTCAGCCCGCAGCTCGGCCGCGCGTCGGCCATGGGTTTCTGGACGCTCGGGCCGGTCCTCGGTTCGCTGATCGTCTCGATCCAGGTCAGCAGCACGAGCACCAGCACCCCGTGGCACAACCAGTACGTCGCGTCCGGCGTCGTCGGGCTCATCGTCGCCGCGCTGTCGTTCCTGTTCCTGCGCGAGCTGTCGCCGCAGCTGCGTGACCAGGTGATGGTCAGCGCCAACGACCGCGCGCTCGTCGAGGCACGCGCAGCGGGTATCGACGTCGAGGCGGCGCTGAAGAAGCCGTTCCGCCAGATGCTCAAGCCCGACATCGTGCTGTCGGCCTTCGCGATCAGCGTGTTCCTGATCATCTACTACGTGGCGGTCGGCTTCTTCCCCGTCTACTTCCAGACGATCTTCGGCTACTCGCAGAGCAAGGCGAACGGCCTCGGCAACTGGATCTGGGCGTTCGATGCCGGCGCGCTGCTGGTGATCGGCTACCTGTCCGACAAGCTGCGGGTCCGTAAGCCCTTCATGGTCGTCGGCGCCATCGGCGCGATCGTCATGACCGTCATCTTCGCGACCCGTGCCACGCACCCCGACACGAGCTACACCTCGTTCGTCATCATCCTGAGCCTGCTCGCCGTGTTCCTCGGCGTGGCCTACGCGCCGTGGATGGCGAGCTTCACCGAGACCGTCGAGAAGCGGAACCCGGCCCTGACGGCCACCGGCCTGGCGGTGTGGGGTCTGGTGATCCGCATCGTCATCGCGGTGTCGGTCTTCATCGTCCCGCACATCGTGACCACGGTGTCGACGCTGGTCGAGAAGGGACCGGTCGCGCAGGGTCTGGCGGCCAAGTACTCCGCCCAGCTGACCACGGCGGCCAAGGTCGACTCCGGCACGCTCGCGGCGCTCACGAAGAACCCGAACGATCAGACGGCCGGCATCAAGGCGATCAGCGAGATCACCGGGTACAGCGCTGCCGACGTCACCACCGTCGCCACGCTCGCCGCCACCCAGGGACCGGCCCTCGCTGCGGCCCAGGCTCTGGACACCAAGACCGCGACCACGCTGCTGACCAACCCGCAGGACGCGGCAGCGGCGGCCACGGCCGTCGGCGAGATCACCTCGAAGCTCGGCATCAGCCAGGCCGAGGCGGTGTCCCGGCTGCAGGCGCTGGCCAAGATCCCGACGGCGCAGTTGATCCTCGTCTCGCAGGACGGCACGAAGATCACCGCAGCGACCGCGCAGCTGACGGCGCTCGGCAAGATCCCGGCCGCCGACACGAAGATCCTGAACGAGGCGTCCACGGCGTCGAAGGACTCGCCGAAGCAGTGGCGTAACTACTACTGGATCGCGGTCGGCGGCGAGATCGTCTTCATCCCGCTGATCTTCCTGCTTACCGGTGCGTGGAGCCCCAAGCGGGCGAAGCGCGAGGAGGAGGAGCACGAGGCGATGGTCGCGGCCGAGCTGGCCAGGTTGCGCGGCTGAGTCGTTCCGACAGGTGAAGGGTTCGCCGCGCTCAGCGTGGCGAACCCTTCACTCGCTCACGGGGCGTCCCGGCCTAGACTCGCGAGCGTGTCCAGTCAGACGCTGCTCTACATCGGCATCGTCCTGCTGCTGATCCTCATCGAGGGCGTGTTCGTCGCGGCCGAGATCGCGCTGGTGTCGCTGCGCGAGAGCCAGGTCCGCGCGCTCGCCGAGACCGGTCGCGCCGGGGCCGCGGTGGCCAGGTTGGTGTCCGACCCGAACCGGTTCCTCGCCGCCGTCCAGATCGGCGTGACGTCGACAGCGCTGCTGTCGAGCGCGTTCGGGGCGGTGACGCTGTCCGATCAGGCTGCCGACTTCCTGCGCGATCGGGGCCTGGGGCACGGGCTGGCCAGCGCGCTCGGCGTCGTCGGCGTCACGTTGATCATCTCGTTCGTGACCCTCGTGCTGGGCGAGCTCGCGCCGAAGCGGCTGGGCCTGCAGCGCGCCGAGCAGGCCGCCGCCTTCTTCGCCCCGCCGCTGAATCGCATCGCCGGTGGCCTGCGGCCGATCATCTGGCTGCTGTCGCGCTCCACGAACGTCGTCGTGCGGCTGCTCGGCGGCGACCCGAACGCCGGCCGTGAACCGATCAGCGACGACGAGCTGCGCGGCCTGGTCGCGGCCCACGAGTCGCTCTCGAGCGACGAACGGACGCTCATCGACGACGTGTTCGCCGCCGGTAGCCGTTCGATCGACGAGGTGATGGTCCCGCGGACCGAGGTGACGTTCCTCGAGGGATCACTGACCGTCAGCCGTGCCGCCCGCGTCGCCGGTGACTCGCCGCACTCGCGGTACCCGGTGGTCGGTCAGGGCCACGACGACGTTCTCGGCTTCGTGCACATCCGCGACCTCCTGCTGCCGTCCCTGCGTCACGACCGCGACCGCACCGTGGCGAGCGTCGCTCGCGACATCAAGGCGCTGCCCGGCAGCAAGGGGGTGCTGGCGGCGCTGTCGGAGATGCGCGCCGAGGGCCATCACATGGCGATCGTGGTCGACGAGTACGGCGGCACCGACGGCGTCGTCACCCTCGAGGACCTGATCGAGGAGGTCATCGGCGACATCCGCGACGAGTACGACGCCGACGAGGTGCAGTCCTCGCGGCTCGCCGGCGGCGACGTCGAGGTCGACGGCCGGCTCAACCTCGACGAGGTCCGCGAGGTGTCCGGCGTCGAGTTGCCGGACGGCCCGTACTCGACGCTCGGCGGCTACGTGATGTCCGAGCTCGGCCGCATGCCGCGCACCGGCGATGTCGTCGAGCACGACGGGGCGCGCCTGGCCGTGGTGCGCATCGACGGACGCCGGGTGGCCCGGGTGCGGCTCACGCCGCCGCCGCGACCCGACGCCGAGGTCGGCGACGCGCAGGCCGGTGCAGCGAACCCCGCCCGGGCGACCTGATCGGGCCGGCTGAACAGGTTGGCCGCGTGATGGAACAATCGTCTGTCGTGGCTTCCCTCGCTCGAACCGCACGCACGCGGGTGCTCTCCGGCATCCAACCCACGTCGCTGTCACAGCACATCGGCAACTACCTCGGGGCGACGAAGCAATGGGTCGAGTTGCAGGACGACCACGAGGTGTTCTTCTTCCTCGCCGACCTGCACGCGATCACCGTCGACCCGCCCGAACCCGCCGTCCTGACCCAGCGCAGCCGGCAGGCCGTCGCCCAGCTGCTGGCCGCGGGTGTCGATCCCGAGCGCAGCGCGATCTTCCTGCAGAGCCACGTGCCCGGGCACACCCAGCTGTCGTGGGTGCTCGAGTGCCTCACCGGCTACGGCGAGGCGGGTCGGATGACCCAGTTCAAGGACAAATCGGCCCGCGGTGAGCGCGTCAGCGTCGGGCTGTTCACCTACCCGATCCTGCAGGCTGCCGACATCCTGATCTACCAGGCACATCAGGTGCCGGTCGGCGAGGACCAGCGCCAGCACATCGAGTTGACCCGCAACCTCGCGCAGCGCTTCAACGCCCGCTACGGCGAGACGTTCGTCGTACCCGAGGCCCACATCCCGAAGTCCTCGGCGAAGATCCTCGACCTGCAGGACCCGACGTCGAAGATGAGCAAGTCGCTGCCCGATGCCGGGACGCTGAACCTGCTAGACGACCCGAAGGTCCTGACCAAGAAGATCAAACGAGCGGTCACCGACACCGGTACCGAGATCCGCTTCGACCCCGAGACCAAGCCGGGTGTGTCCAACCTGCTCGTGATCCTGTCGGCGGTGGGCGGCTCGCCGATCGAGACGCTGGTCGACCGGTTCGCCGGCCAGGGGTACGGGACGTTGAAGGTCGAGGTGGCCGAGGCCGTCGTCGCGTTCGCCGAGCCGTTCGCGAGGAGGGTGCGTGAGGCGATGGCCGACCCGGGCGAGCTCGACCGGATCCTGGCCCGGGGCGCCGAACAGGCCCGGCCGGTCGCCGAGGCCACGGTGGCCGACGTCTACGAGCGGGTCGGGTTCGTCCCGCCCCGCGTCGGCTGATGGGCGGGCGTACCACCCTCGGCGTCGCGGTGGCCATCCCGCAGCCGCACGCGTCGGTGCTGACGATGTGGCGTCGCCGGATCGGGGACCCCGCAGCCGATCTCGTCTTCCCGCACGTCACGCTGTTGCCGCCGACCCCGGTGGCGGCGGACGCGATGCCCGACGTCGAGGAGCACCTCGTCAAGGCGGCGCTGTCGATCGAGCCGTTCACCATGCACCTGGCCGGCACGGGCACGTTCCGGCCGACCTCGCCGGTGGTGTTCATCCAGATCGCCACCGGGGTGTCGCAGTGCGAGATCCTCGAGCAGGCCGTCCGCTGCGGGCCGTTGACCCGGGCGCTGGACTTCCCGTACCACCCGCACGTCACGGTGGCCCAGGATCTCGCCGAGGCAGCCCTGGACGAGGCCTACGACGGGTTGTCGGGCTTCGTCGCCCGCTTCCCGGTCGAGAGCTTCGTGCTGTTCTCCCGCGGCTCCGACGGCAGCTGGACCTGGGGCCGCGAGTTCCAGCTCGGTGGGCAATCGGCCGGACCGGGGTAGACCCCCTGGCATGACGCAGGAGCAGCAGGACAGTGGGCCCAACGCAGTCGTCCGGGCCAAGGACGAGGCGGTCGGGCGCTGGGCCGCGCTGCAGAAGCGCTACGTCTGGATCCGGCACGTCGTCGAGGCCTACGGTCGGTTGACCCGCAACAACGGCAACCAGTACGCCGCCGCGATCACCTACTTCAGTTTCCTGGCGCTGTTCCCGCTGCTGCTGCTCGCGGTCGGCGTCACCGGTTACGTGCTCTACAACGACCCAGGCCTGCAGCGCAGCCTGTTCTCGCACATCACCGACGCCATCCCGGGCTCGTTCGGCACGACCATCAAGGACGCGGTGCAGAAGTCGATCGCGAACCGCACCAGCGTCGGCCTGATCGGCCTGGTCGGCGTCCTGCTCACCGGCCTGGGCTGGATCGGCAACCTGCGCCAGGCGCTCGACGCGGTATGGGGCCGCGCGGCGCCCAAGCGCAATTTCCTCACCAGCCGCCTGAGCAACCTGTTCGTGCTCGTCGGGCTCGGCGTCGGCATCGTGGTGTCGTTGGGGCTCACCGTGATCGGGACGTCGTTGACCACGCAGATCGCCTCGACGCTCGGCCTGAACTCGCTGCCGGGCTCGACGATCCTGCTCAAGGTGGTCGGCATCGCGGTGGCGGCGCTGGCGGACGTCATCATCTTCTGGTGGTTGCTGGTCAAGATCCCCGAGCAGACCGTCGAACGCAGGGTGGCGTTCCGCGGTGCGCTGATGGCGTCTGTCGGCTTCGAGGTCCTCAAGATCGTCGGCAGCTACACGATCGCGCACGCCTCGCAGAGCAAGACCGCCGGACCGTTCGCGAGCATCCTGGCCGTGCTCATCTGGATCCAGCTCGTGACGCGGTTCCTGCTGTTCTGCTGCGCCTGGATAGCCACCCTCACCGCCGAGGGGCGGACGGCCAACTCGCTGCCCGTGATCGAGCCGCCGGCGATGGTCCGACGATCGTCGGGCGATGCTCCGAGCCTGACCCCGGCGTCGGTCGGTGCCACGCTGGTCGGGGCCGGTGCGGTGGTCGGTGCGGTCGGGTTCTGGGCAGCGACGCGACCGAAACCGGCGGCGTCACGGACGGCGTCGAGGTCCGCGCGCTCGTGAGCCTCGTCCCGGTCCGCGCATGCGGCGGGTGAGCAGGAACAGCCCACCGAACAGCAGCAGGGCGACCAGCACCTTGACCCCTCCGCTGCTCGAGGTGCGCGCCGATCCGGTCGACGGAGACGGCGACGGTGTGGCCGGCGCACTCGACGTCGTTGATCCCGCTGCGGCACGGCGCGGTTGTACGGGCGTCTCGAGGGTGCCGATCGGCGCAGTCCCGGCAGGCAGGGCGGCCGCCCAGCGGACCAACCGGGCGGCCTGCACGTACTGATCCTGCGGGTAGCGCTGGGCGCGCAGCAGGATGACGCCGTAGCGGTGGCCGTGGCTCGTGATCACGCCGGCGAAGGTGTGTTGTGCCGCGTCGGTGTAGCCGGTCTTGGCCGCGACCGCACCGGGGACGCCGTCGAGGAAGTCGAGGTTCTGGTTGTACAGCCGTACGGCTGCGACGTCGCCCTGTTTGGGCAGGGTCAGGGTGCGGGTGCGTTCGTAGGCGACGAAGCGCGGCTGGGCCTGGGCTGCGCGCAGGAACAGCATCATGTCGTAGGCACTGGTCAGCTGTTGCCACCCGTCGAGCCCGGACGGCGTCTGGACGTAGGTGTCGTACGCGCCCAGGGCGAGGGCGGTGCGGTTCATCGACGCGACCGTCTGCGCGCGGCCACCCGCGGCCTGGGCCAGCGCCTCGGCGGCGTCGTTACCCGAGACGAGCAGGAGACCCTCGAAGATCTGATCGATCGTGTAGGTGCCGCCGGCGACGAGCCCGGCGTGCGAGCCCTCGGTGTCCGCGGCGCTGCGGCTGACGACGACCCGCCGCGTGCCCGGCAGACGTGGCAGCAGCGTCACGGTCGTCAGGATCTTCTGGATGCTCGCCGGCTGGTAGCGCCCGTGCGGGTCGCGGGCGGCGACGATCGCGCCGGTGTCGAGATCGGCGACCATCCAGGCCCGCGCGGTGAGGTCCTTGGGTAGGGCAGGCGCGCCGGTCGGCAGGATCGTCGTGCGGGAGAGCAGCGCCGCACCACCGACGGCCTGGCCCTGCGGCCCGATACCGCCGCGCGGCGGGTGCGGATCGGGGGCGTCGGGCGAGTTGCCGTCAGACGTCGGGCTGGGCGCAGCCGGTGGGACGGAATGCGGGGTCGGTGCAGCGCCCGCGGACGCCGGTGTCAGCACAGTGATCGCGACGAGCGCGCCCGTCAGGATCCGTCGTACGCGCACCGCCCAAGGGTAGGCGCGGGCCGGGCGTCGCCCGGTGAGGCACGGCGACTACTCGACGGAGATGATCGTGGCCTGCAGCGTGCGACCCGGGCGCGGTCGGTAGGTGACCGTCTCGCCCACCTTGCCGTCGAGCACCATCCGACCCAGCGGGCTGGTCGGGGTCAGGACGTCGACACCGGTCACCGCTTCATCGACGCTGCCGATCAGGAAGGCCTCCGGGCCGTCGCCGAGGTCGAGGGTGACCAGGTCACCGACCGCCACCTCGCCGTCGCGCGCGCGGGCCAGCGGCTGCTCGGCGAGCTCGAGTTCCAGGGCGAGTACCCGCTGTTCGAGCAGCGCGAAGCGAACGTTCGCGTCGACGTTGGTCGCCCGGTCGGCCGCGTCGCCGGACGCCTCACCGATGAGCTCGAGCTGGGCCTCGTCACGCTCGGTACGCAGATCGCGCAGGCGGGCGGCGAGCAGATCGGCGCGAGCCGAGGTGGTGGCAGTCATCATGTGTTCCTCATCGATCGGTTCGTGTGAGCGTGCTCCGAATGCTGCCGCTGCGCACAGTGAGTTCAGTGAGAGGAGTCAAGGACTGTCCTGTGAGCCTCTGCTGCCGCCAACCTCGGTGCGCACCGCGCTATTCCGGCGCGGATACTGCAGTGGTGGTCATCTCGAAGCGAGTCGCCTGGTTCCTCGTCGCGTTCGGTGTGTGGAGCTGGATCATCTGGCCGACGTTCCTGAAGAACATCTGGGCGGACAAGCGCTCGTGGAACGACGGCATGACCGCGTTCTTCGGCGTGCACCTCGTGCTGACAGTCGTGTCGCTCGCGCTCGGCACGATCATCGGTGTACTGGGCGTTCGCGCGGTGCGTGCCCGACCGGCGGCCGGTGCGGTTGACGCCGACCGTTCGGTCACCGGGTTGAGACTGTAGGACAGCCGTTGGCTCAGTGATATCATCTCGTTGATATCGGAGGTGATCGGCGTGGAGCAGATATTGATCCGCAATCTGCCTGCGGGGACGAAGGCCGCGCTGCGCGCGCGAGCGGAGAAGGGGCACAGCTCGGTCGAGGCCGAAGCGCGTGATGTGCTGACCAGGGCTCTGCAAGACGACCCGGTCACGATCCTCGATCTGCTGGGTAGTGATGACGGTGCTGATATCGAGTTCGAGCCCGACCGCCTTGGCCTGACGGACCGGCCTGCGCAACTGTGAAGTTCGTCCTGGACACGAACGTGGTGTCCGCGCTCCGGGTGCGAGGACACAACCATGCGGTGGAGGCGTGGGCCGCCGGCGTCGCCATCGGCGACCTGTTCGTCACGGCCATGACCATCGCCGAGCTCGAGCGCGGTGTCGTTGCCAAGGAGCGATCCGACGCACAGCAGGGCGCGACTCTTCGACGATGGTTCGATGAGAACGTGCTGCCCGCCTTCGACGGTCGCGTGCTGCCGTTCGACCTGTCTGCGGCTCGTGTCCTGGCGACCTACCGTGTGCCTGAACATGCACCGTTCGACGATGCGCTCATCGCAGCGATTGCGCAGTCGGCCGGGATGACGGTCGCTACACGAAACACCAAACATTTCGAACCGCTGGGCGTCGTATGCCTCGATCCCTGGGCGTAAGGGCAACTCAGCGGTCCTTCGACATGTCACTTGGCGATCACCGACATTCTTGAAGAGACCATCTGGGCCGACAAGCGCCCTGGAACGACGGGATGACTGTGTTCCGCGCGCCCGCTCCCTCGGTGTGACCCCGGTGGGGGACGAGGCGCAGCTCGCCGAGCATCGCCACCAGCGTCGTCTAAGTCGACCTACACATCCATGATCAACACGCGTCCTGCAGGCCTGTCGACCTGCAGAACGCGAGATGATCAAGACGACGACCGGCGCCGACATGTCACCTAGGTGACCATCAACGTTCCTGAACAACATCTGGGCCGACAAGCGGTCGTGGAACGACGGTATGACCGCGTTCTTCGGCGTGCACCTCGTGTTGACCGTCGTGTCCTTGACGCTCGGGACGATCATCGGCGTGCTGAACCTTCCGGCTGGCTCCGCTCTCGGATCGAGGTACGCTTGTAGCAGAGTGCTACGAGGAGGGGTCGCCGGTGAAAGCCACAGCTGATCGGGTTACCCGGGTTGCGTCGGATCTGTTTGATTCCGCAGCCGTAGAGGGCGCGCGTCAGAGCCGCTCGGCCAAGCAGCAGCTCGATTACTGGGCCCGGGTCGGCCGCGAGGTCACGTTCCACCAGAGCGCGGCCCGGCACCGGATCGAGAAGGTCCTTGCCGGCGATGCGCCGATGTCCGGTCTCACTGACGACGAGCGCCTCGTGCTCAACGCTGAGATCGATGCCGACATCGACTTGCGGATGACCACTACCGACTTCGGTGCGTTGCTGGACGCGCGAGGCGTCTCTACCGTCTCCCTCGATGACGAGGGTCGGCTCGTGCACCACCTGCCGGATGGCGGTCATGTCGTCGTTGCAGGCTGACCGGTGCGGCTCGATCTGATCGTCGGGCCGAACGGTGCCGGTAAGACGACCATCGCTGAATTGGTACTGTCGCAAACTTCGCTTGCCGCGCCCTTCGTCAATGCCGACGTCATCGCCGAACAGCGGTGGCCGGGCGACACCGAACGTCATGCATACGAGGCCGCGAGGATCGCCGAGCGCACCAGAGCCGCGCTCATCGAGGCCAGGCTGCCGTTCATTGCCGAGACGGTGTTCTCCCACGAATCGAAGCTCGACCTGGTCCGCTCCGCGAAAACCGCCGGCTACACGGTGGCGCTGCATGTCGTGCTGGTGCCGGTCGAGGTGTCCGTCGCCCGAGTGCGGCGACGTGTCGACGCCGGCGGACATCCGGTGCCGGAGGGCAAGATCCGTGACCGCTACGAACGACTGTGGCCCCTGGTGCGAGTCGCGATCAGTCCGAGCGACTCCGCATCGGTGTGGGACAACACCACGCTGGATCGGCAACCGCGCAGGGTGGCGCGCTTTGTTCAGGGTGTCGCCGTCGAGGGGCCGGACTGGCCGTCGTGGACGCCGACCGGCCTCACCGACTCGCCGGGTGGTTCGCGAGAGGTCGCAGTGCGAGACCCCCAGGCCGACATGTAACCCGGATGATCATCAACCTTCCTGAAGAACATCTGGGCCGCCAAGCGGTCGTGGAACGACGGCATGACCGCGTTGTTCGGCGTGCATCTGGTGCTGACGTCCGGTGGACGTCGACCTGGCACGCTCGGACGCGGCGACGGTGTGATCGCGCGAACCACTCCTGTGAGTAGCAGAACTGCTACCGTGGATTTCGTGGCGACGATCCCGCAGAAGGAACTCCGCAATCAGGTCAGCGACGTGCTGCGTCGCGTCGAAGCCGGGGAGACCTTGACCGTCACGGTGGCCGGTCGTGAGGTCGCCGAGCTGAGCCCGGTCCGTCGGCATCGTTGGGTGGGTGGGCCCGCTCTGGATCGCGTGTGGCGGGGTCCGGCCCCGCGTGATCTGGAACGCGACATCGCTGTGATCGATGCGTCGGTGATCGACCCGTACGACGCGTGAGGGCGCTCCTGGACACCTCGGTGCTCATCGCCGAGGCGGCTCCGACCGACGTCGAGGCCGCCATCAGCGTCGTCTCGATCACCGAGCTGCACTTCGGAACCCTGCTCGCGCGTGACGATGACGAGCGTGCTCGGCGCACCGATCGACTCGCAGCAGTCGAAGCGACATTCGACCCGCTGCTCGTCACGGTGGAGGTTGCGCGAGCGTGGGGCAGGCTCGCGGCGGCAGTCGCTCAGCGCGGCGGTGAACCCCGCCGCCGGCAGTTGGACCTGGCCATCGCCGCCACCGCGGTGACGGAGGGAGTACCGCTGCTCACCCTCAACCTCGGTGACTTCCGGATCATCGACGACCTCGTCGACGCCCGGCTCCCCTGACCCGTCCGCGCCGGCGCTACGTGTGACCTTCGTGATCATCCACGTTCCTGAAGAACATCTGGAAGGACGACCGGTCGTGGAACCACGGGATG
>CAZZVT010000056.1:5129-18432 GCA_964657545.1 uncultured Jatrophihabitantaceae bacterium | reverse complement strand
GATCCCGGCGAGATGGCCGAGCAGGTCCTGACGGGTGATGACGCCCGTCGGCTTGCCGTCGATGTGCACCAGCAGCGCGTCGGCAGATTCGAGCGCCGCCATGGCCGCAGACACCGGCTCACCGGAGCCGATGATCGGCAGGCTGGCCGACATGTGCGGCTCGAGCGCGTCGGCCAGCGCGGCCGAGCCGGCGAACAGGGCCTCGAGCAGGTCGCGCTCGGACACCGACCCGATGACCTCGCCGGCCGTCACCGGGGGCTCGGCCTTGACGATCGGCATCTGCGAGACGCCGTACTCGCGCAGGATGTCGATGGCGTCGCGGACCGTCTCGTTCGGGTGCGCGTGGACGAGCGACGGTGTGTCGCCGGACTTGGCCCGCAACACGTCGCCGATCGTCTCCTCGCCGGGTGCCTCGACGAACCCGTAGTCGCTGAGCCAGTCGTCGTTGAAGATCTTGGACAGGTAGCCGCGGCCGCCGTCGGGCAGCAGGACCACGATCACGTCGTCGGGGCCGGCGGTACGGGCCACCTCGGCCGCGGCCACCACAGCCATCCCGCACGAGCCGCCGACGAGCAGGCCCTCCTCGCGGGCCAGCCGCCGGGTCATGGCGAAGGAGTGCGCGTCGCTGACCGCGATGATCTCGTCGCAGACGTCGCGGTCGTAGGTCGTCGGCCAGAAGTCCTCGCCCACGCCCTCCACGAGGTACGGGCGGCCGGTACCGCCGGAGTACACCGAGCCCTCGGGGTCGGCGCCGACGACCCGCACCGGCCCGTGCTCCTTGAGGTAGCGCCCGGCTCCGCTGATCGTGCCGCCCGTACCCATCCCGGTGACGAAGTGCGTGATGCGGCCCTCGGTCTGCGCCCAGATCTCGGGGCCGGTGGTCTCGTAGTGCGAGCGCGGGTTGTTGACGTTCGCGTACTGGTTGGGCTTCCACCCACCGGGCGTTTCCCGCGCGAGGCGGTCGGACACCTCGTAGTACGAGCGCGGGTCGGCCGGATCGACCGCCGTGGGGCAGACGACGACCTCCGCGCCGTAGGCCCGCAGCGTGTCGATCTTGTCGCGACTCACCTTGTCCGGGCAGATGAAGATGCAGTGGTAGCCGCGCTGCTGGGCGACGATGGCCAGGCCGATGCCGGTGTTGCCCGATGTCGGCTCGACGATGGTGCCACCCGGACGCAGCTCGCCGGAGGCCTCGGCGGCGTCGATCATCCGGACGGCGATGCGGTCCTTCACCGACCCGCCGGGGTTGAAGTACTCGACCTTGGCCAGCACGATCGGGCCGTCCTGCCGGTCGGCGTCCTGGCCGATCGACCGCCGCAACCGGACCATCGGGGTGTTGCCGATCAACTCGACGACGGAGTCGCTGTAGCGCATGCCCACGACCGTAGCGGTGCGCGCACCGGCTCGGCCCCTCGCTACGTTCGTGGGGTGTCCTCACGTAGCCGTCGCCGTCTCGCGGCCTACATCGGCGTGGGTCTCGGGTCGGCCGGCGCGGGTTCCGTAGGCGCGCTGATCGGCGTCCTGCACGCCGAGACCCGCCTGGCGCGTCGACGAATCCCGCAGGCCACCGAGCCGCCACCGGTGTCCGACGGCACGACGTGGGCGGCGGCCGGGGTGGGAATGCGTCGGCCGCCGATCCGGCTCGCCATGCTCGGGGATTCGACGGCCGCCGGCTACGGCGCCCGGACCGCTCGCCAGACCCCGGCGGCGCAGATCGCCCTGGGTGTCTCCGAGTCGGCCCGCCGACCCGTGCACGTCACCAATGTCGCCGTGGTCGGCGCGCAGTCCAGGCAGCTGCCCGCCCAGGTCGCAGCCCTCGGCAACGCGCGCCCCGACCTCGCGGTGATCATGATCGGCGCCAACGACGTCACGGCCCGGGTGCCGCCCGCCGACGCGGTGGCGCCCCTCGGCGACACCGTGCGCGCGCTGCTCGCGCTGCACTGCGAGGTCGTCGTGGGAACCTGCCCCGATCTCGGCACGGTCCGCCCGCTGGCCCAGCCGCTGCGGGCCTACGCCCGGCGGCTGTCGCGTCGGATGGCCCGCGCGCAGACGGTCGCCGCGGTCGAGGCGGGCGGCCGAACGGTGTCGCTCGGCGACCTGCTGGGCCCGCTGTTCATGAAGGATCTGGGCTATTTCGCCGAGGACCTGTTCCACCCCTCGGCCGCAGGATATGCCGAGGCCGCCCAAGCCGTGCTGCCCTCGGCCCTCGACGCGCTGGGCCTGCGCACCCGGTCACGCTCGGCGAGTGCCTTCACCACCCGCCGGGTGAAGCCGGTGGCGCGCGCCGCTGCGCAGGCCGCCGTCCGCCCCGGCAGCGAGGTCGCCGCAGCCGAGCGGTTCGGCCGCACCGAGAACCGCCGGGGCACGCTGGCGCAGCTTCGCCGCCGGGTGCCCCGTCGGATGCCCCGCCGCCTGCGACGGCGCGCGGCCGTGCTCGAAGCCTGAACCGCGCAGTGCCGAGTGGCACCATCGAGATCGACACCCGATCCGTCCCGAGGAGCAGCCATGCCCGATGCCGTCATCGTCTCGACCGCCCGCAGCCCCATCGGGCGCGCGGGCAAGGGCTCGCTGGTCAGCATCCGCCCCGACGACCTGGCCGCGCAGATGGTGCGTGCAGCCCTGGACAAGGTGCCCGAGCTCGACGTCCACCAGCTCGACGACCTGATCATGGGCTGTGGCCAGCCGGGCGGTGAGTCGGGCTTCAACATCGGACGCACCGTCGCCGTGCAACTCGGTCACGACTTCCTGCCGGGCACCACCGTCAACCGGTACTGCTCGTCGTCGCTGCAGACCACCCGGATGGCCTTCCACGCGATCAGGGCCGGCGAGGGGCACGCGTTCGTGTCCGCCGGCGTCGAGACCGTCTCGCGCTTCGGCAAGGGCAGCTCCGACGGTTGGCCCGACACCCGCAACCCGCGCTACGACCACGCGATGGCGCGCACGGCCAAGGTCGCCGAGTCCGGAGCGGGCGAGTGGCACGATCCGCGCGCCGACGGTGACGTGCCCGACGTCTACATCGCGATGGGCCAGACCGCCGAGAACGTCGCCCTGCTCTGCGACGTCAGCCGCGAGGACATGGACCACTTCGGTGTCCGCTCGCAGAACCTGGCCGAGGCCGCCCTCGAGTCGGGCTTCTGGGCCCGCGACATCACGCCGGTGACGCTGCCAGACGGCACGGTCGTGTCCAAGGACGACGGCCCGCGCGCCGGCGTCACCTACGAGGGCGTGTCGGGGCTCAAGCCGGTGTTCCGGCCTGACGGACGGATCACCGCCGGCAACTGCTGCGCCCTCAACGACGGCGCAGCGGCGCTGATCGTGCTGAGCGACGAGAAGGCCTTCGAACTCGGCCTGACACCGCTGGCGCGGGTCGTGGCCACCGGGGTGTCGGGTCTCTCGCCCGAGATCATGGGCCTGGGACCGGTCGAGGCGACGAAGAAGGCGCTGGCCTCGGCCGGCATGTCCATCGACGACATCGACCTCGTCGAGATCAACGAGGCGTTCGCGGCGCAGGTCCTGGCCTCGCAGCGCGAGCTCGGTATCGACATGGACCGCCTCAACGTCAACGGCGGGGCGATCGCCGTCGGGCACCCGTTCGGCATGACCGGCGCGCGCATCACCAGCACGCTGATCAACTCGCTCAGGACCCATGACAAGCAGTTCGGGCTGGAGACGATGTGTGTCGGCGGCGGCCAGGGCATGGCGATGATCATCGAGCGGCTTCACTGAGGCGTAACCCCCGGCCTGCGACGTCGTTGGACACGGCAACCGGGTTCGGACGTCACGCAGTGGGGAACGCCCGACCGCGGTCCACGGGGTAACACCGTGGCGGGACATGGGAACAGCACAACGGCGGGCCGGAGATGATCTCCGGCCCGCCGATTGTCGTTCGTGCCTCGCGCTCAGCGGCGCAGGTTGCCGAGCAGGCGCAGGATCTCGAGGTACAGCCAGACCAGCGTGACGGTGAGCCCGAATGCGGCGAACCACGCCATCTTCTGCGGCGCCCCGTTGCGGATGCCGCGCTCGATCATGTCGAAGTCCAGCACCAGGTTGGACGCGGCGATCACGATGCAGAGCAGGCTGAAGCCGATGGCCAGCGGACCGCCGGAGCGCAGGCCCAGACCGTCGGGGGTGAACAGGTACGCCACCAGATTGACGATCATCAGGCCGAAGACACCGATGGTGGCACCGACGACGATGCGGGTGAACTTGGGCGTGACCCGGATGGCGCCGATCTTGTAGACGAACAGCATGCCCGCAGCGACCATCGTGGTGCCGGCGACCGCCTGGATGACGATGCCGTCCCAGCGCTGCTCGAACAACCGGCTGATCGCACCGAGGAAGACGCCCTCGAACGCCGAGTAGAGCAGTGCCGTGCCGGCGTTGACCTTTGCCGTGAACGACATGTAGAGGCCGAGCACCAGCCCGCCCATGGCGCCGATGATCAGGCCCGGTACGAACAGCGAGTCGGGCAGCGCGACCCACGCAAGCGCGCCCGCGACGAAGATCGTGCCCAGCATCGCGGCGGTGCGCTGCACGACGTCGTCAAGGGTCATGAAGGTCTGGCCCTGGGGGCTCGACCGGGGGCCGGCATAGGCGGGCCGGTCGTACATGCCCTGCAGCTGGCCGGCGCTCGGCGCGGGGTAATTGCCGCCGGACTCGCGGCCGAACCGGTTGATGACGGGGTTCTGAGCCATGATCGCCTTCCTCGTTCGAGCGGCCCTGACGTGGACCGATCACCTGGTTCAACGCAGCGTAGACACGTGCCGTTCCCCCGCTTGGCGCAGCTGCCACCGGCGGGTAGATTTATATGGAACTTGGCGTATCACTGAAATCACCGCAGTCTGGAGCAGCGATGTCGGGACGCAACACACGAGGCCGGGACGCAATGGGTTACGGCCTGGCCGTGCTGAACAAGCTGGCCGGGGTCGGGGCCATCGACCGGCTCGGCCTGCGCAAGCCACTCGAACGCGCGGTCTACGAGAGCAGCAAGGCGGGCTTCCGGGCCGTCGCCTCGGTCGGCGCCGCCAACCGCAACTTCACCGCCGTCACCCGCCGCGCGCAGGCCGAGCGGCCCAGGACGACGAGCAGCAGCGGGCTGTTCGACCTCTCGCCGACGGACGAGCAGAAGATGATCGTCGAGGCCACCGCCGAGTTCGCCGCCGAGCAACTGCGACCGGTCGCGTCCGAGGCGGACTCCGAGTGCGCCGCGCCCGACACCCTGCTCAAGCGTTCGGTCACCGAGCTGGGCGTCACGCTCGTCGGGGTGCCCGAAAGCCTGGGGGGCATGGGTTCCGAGCGGTCGGCCACCACCGGCGCACTCGTCGCCGAGGCCCTCGCGCACGGTGACATGGGCCTGGCCGTGGCCTGCCTCGCGCCGGCCGCGGTCGGCAACGCGCTCGTGCTCTGGGGCACCGAGGAGCAGCAGTCCACCTACCTGCCGTCCTTCGTCGGCGACGACGTGCCGGCGGCAGCGCTGGCCGTGCTCGAGTCCCGCCCGCTGTTCGACCCGTTCGCGCTGCACACCACCGCCACCCGCTCCGGCGACGGGTTCGTGCTCGACGGCGCGAAGTCGCTGGTCCCGCGCGCGGCGACGGCCGAGCTGTTCGTCGTGGCCGCGCAGCTCGAGGGCTCGCCGGCGCTGTTCCTCGTCGAATCAGGCTCCGCCGGCATCACCGTCGAGGCCGAACCGGCCATGGGCCTGCGCGCGGCATCCACCGCGAAGCTGGTGCTCGACAACGTCACCCTGCCGGCCGATGCGCTGCTGGGCGACGCGTCGCGCGAGGTGTACGCCGAGTGCATCCGGCTCGGCCGTATCGGCTGGTCGGCGCTGGCCGTCGGCACCGGCAGGGCCGTTCTGGACTACGTCATCCCCTACGTCAACGACCGCAAGGCCTTCGGCGAGCCGATCAGCAACCGGCAGGCCGTCGCCTTCAAGGTCGCCGACATCGCCATCGAGCTCGAAGGTGCCCGGCTGACGATGCTGCGCGCCGCCTCGCGCGCCGACCAGGGGTTGGACTACGCACGCGAGGCCGCCCTGGCCCGGCGCCTCACCGCCGAGTACGGCATGAGGATCGGCTCCGACGGTGTGCAGCTGCTCGGCGGCCACGGCTTCGTCAAGGAACACCCGGTCGAGCGCTGGTACCGAGATCTGCGCGCCGCTGCGGTCATGGAAGGTGTGGTGTTGGTCTGATGACGATTTCACTGGAGACGCCGAAGAAGTTCGGCATGTTGATCAACCAGGCGCACCAGGTGTCGCTGGAGATCTTCCGGCCGATCTCGCGCAAGTACGACCGCGCCGAGCACGACTACCCCAAGGAGCTCGACGCGCTGGCCGCGCTCATCGACGGCATGAACGACGGCGGCGAAGGGGGCACCGGTGCACGCGGCGTGCGGCGGGACTCCGGCGACGGCTCGAAGGAGAACCGCAACGGCACGAACCTGTCCAGCGTGCTGTCGGTCATGGAGGCGTGCTGGGGCGACGTCGCCATGGTGCTGTCCATGCCGCGTCAGGGCCTGGGCGACGCAGCCATCGCCTCGGTCGCCAACGACGACCAGCTCGAGCGCTTCGGCAAGCTGTGGGCGTCGATGGCCATCACCGAGCCGGGCTTCGGCTCGGACTCCTCCGCGGTGTCCACGACCGCGGTGCTCGACGGCGACGAGTACGTGCTCAACGGCGAGAAGATCTACGTCACTGCAGGCGGACGCTCGAACGCCGTGGTCGTGTGGGCCACGCTCGACAAGTCGAAGGGCCGCGCCGCGATCAAGTCCTTCGTGGTCGAGAAGGGCACTCCCGGCATGGTCGTCGAGCGTCTCGAGCACAAGCTCGGCATTCGCGCGTCCGACACCGCGACGATCCGCTTCACCGACTGCCGGGTGCCCAAGGAGAACATGCTCGGCTCGCCGGACATCAACGACGACCAGGGTTTCGCCGGCGCGATGCAGACCTTCGACAACACCCGGCCGCTCGTCGCGGGCATGGCCGTGGGGTGCGCGCGCGCCGCGCTCGACGTCACGCAGGATCTGCTCAAGGAGGCGGGCGTCGAAGTCGACTGGGACACCCCGGCCCTCTCGCAGTCCGCCGCGGCTGCCGTCTACCTCCAGATGGAGGCCGACTGGGAGGCCGCCTATCTGCTGACGCTCGAGGCGGCGTGGATGGCCGACAACCGCAAACCGAACTCGCTGCAGGCCTCGATGGCCAAGGCCAAGGCCGGCCGGGTCGGCACCGAGATCACGCTGCGCTGCGTCGAGCTCGCGGGTTCGCTGGGCTACAGCGAGGAGTCGCTGCTCGAGAAGTGGGCCCGCGACTCCAAGATCCTGGACATCTTCGAGGGCACCCAGCAGATCCAGCAGCTGATCATCGCCCGCCGCCTGCTGGGCAAGAGTTCGTCGGAGCTGAAGTAACCCTTCCGTTCTGATCGTCGGCAGGCCTAGCGTCGAGGCATGACGACGACGTCCGACGCCCGCATGCTCAGCACCTCACGCGGCAGCTCGCTGGGGGTGTTGGCCGAGCAGGCCGAGGCCCGCTTCGGTGCGTCCAGCACGTTGCTGTTCGAAGGCACGATTATCACCAACGCCGAGCTCGGCGCGCAGGGTCGACGCTTCGCAGCCGGGCTTGCCGGCCTGGGCATCACGCGGGGCGACCGGGTCGCGGTCTGCATGGCCAACTGCCCCGAGGTGCTCGAGACGTACCAGGCGGTATGGCGGCTCGGCGCCGCTGTCACGCCGCTGCTGTTCCTGCTCAGTGAGGACGAGCTGCGTCATGCCCTCGACGACTCGGGTGCGTCGGCGATCGTCACCACGCCCGAGTTCCTGCCCAAGGTGCTGGCCGCGAGCGCGCGGCTGCCCGTGCGAGTGGTGGTCACCGGTGCCGATTCCGCCGACGCCCTCGCGTTCGACGAGCTCGCCGCCGGGGCCGAGGCGCCGCTGACCGACGTCGACTCCACCGAGATGGCCGCGCTGCTCTACACCGGTGGCACGACCGGGCGGTCCAAGGGTGTGGTGCTCAGCCACGACGCGCTGTCGTCCTCGGCGTGGGCAGCGACGCTGTCGAGCGTCGAGGACGAGCACGCCGTCTCGCTGCTGCCGCTGCCGCTGGCGCACGCCTACGGCCTGCTCGTGTCGACGATGAGCCTGCATGCCGTGCGCCCGAGCCGCACCGTCCTCATGCGCTGGTTCGACCCGGTCGGCTGGTTGACCCTCGCGCAGGACCAGCACGTGCAGACGGCGGCCGTCGTGCCGACCATGCTGCGGTTGCTGACGACACACCCGCTCGAGTCCTACGACCTGTCCGCGCTGGAACGGATGGTCAGCGGCAGCGCGCCGCTGCCCGCCGAGGTGCTGGAGGAATGGAATCGGAGGGTGCCGACGGTCGAGGTCGTCGAGGGTTACGGCTGCTCCGAGACCGCGGCCCTGGCCTGCACCACGCCGATGCATCAAGCTCGGGCCGGCAGCGTCGGGCGGGCGGCACCGAACGTCGAGGTCCGGATCGACGCGCCGGACGGCACCGACGCACCAGCCGACGTCGACGGCGAGATCTGCGTCAGGAGCCCGGCGTTGATGACCGGCTACTGGCACGACCCCGAGGCCACCGCCCACGCCATCCGCGACGGCTGGTTCCACACCGGCGACATCGGCCACCTCGACGCCGACGGCTACCTCTTCGTCGTCGACCGGATGAAGGACATCATCATTCGCGGCGGCTTCAACGTGTATCCGCGCGACGTCGAGGAGGCGTTGATCCGTCACCCCGCCGTCGCGGTCTGTGCGGTCGTCGGGCGGCCGGACGCCACCCAGGGCGAGGAGATCGTCGCCTTCGTCCAGCTGCACGACGGCGCACATGCCACCGAGGCCGAGCTCGTCGACTTCGCCAGGGAGCACCTGTCGAAGATCAAGTACCCGCGCGAGATCCACCTCGTCCCCCAGCTGCCGCTCACCAGCATCGGCAAGCTCGACCGCAAAGCCCTACGAGGCCGGCTCTGACGGGTGGCCGGCTCTGACGGTCCGTCTCAGGCCGCGACCGTCACCGTCCGTGCCTCCTCCAGCGCGTGGGCGAGGATCTCGCCGACGTCACTCACCGGTCGGACGTCGAGATCGGCCAGCACCTCGGCCGGGACGTCGTCGAGGTCGGGCTCGTTGCGCTTCGGGATGAAGATCGTCGTCAAGCCGGCCCGCTGCGCGGCGAGCAGCTTCTGCTTGACCCCGCCGATGGGCAGGACGCGCCCGTTGAGTGTCACCTCGCCGGTCATCCCGACGTCCGAACGCACCGGACGTCCGGTGGCCAGCGACGCCAGCGCCGTGACCATCGTGACGCCCGCCGACGGGCCGTCCTTCGGCACCGCGCCGGCCGGCACGTGCAGGTGCAGTGCGCGGTCGAGGGCTGCTGCATCGACGCCGTGCGTCGCGCCGTGCGAGCGCAGATAGCTCAACGCGATGTGCGCAGACTCCTTCATCACGTCACCCAGCTGCCCGGTGAGGGTGAGCCCGCGGTCACCGTCCGTCGCTGCTGCCTCGATGAACAGGACGTCGCCGCCGGCGCCGGTGACGGCCAGGCCGGTGGCCACGCCCGGGACGGCCGTGCGCTCGGCGGACTCCGGCAGGAATCGTGGACGCCCCAGGAAGTCGCGCAGGTTGTCGGCGTCGACGGCAACGGCGGTTGCGTCGGTGGACCCGAGCCGGGTGGCCACCTTGCGCAGCACCTTCGCCAGCGCACGCTCGAGCTGCCGCACACCGGCCTCGCGGGTGTACTGACCGGCGATCAGGCGCAGCGCGTCGTCGTCGATCGTCACCTCGTCGTGCGACAGCGCCGCCCGCTCGAGCTGGCGCGGCAGCAGATGGGTGCGTGCGATGGCGACCTTGTCGTCCTCGGTGTAGCCGTCGAGGGTGACGACCTCCATGCGGTCGAGCAACGCGTCGGGGATGCTGTCGAGCACGTTGGCCGTGGCCAGGAACAGCACGTCGGACAGGTCGAGGTCGACCTCGAGGTAGTGGTCGCGAAAGGTGTGGTTCTGCGCCGGGTCGAGCACCTCGAGCAGGGCAGCGGCGGGGTCGCCGCGGTAGTCGGAGCCGACCTTGTCCATCTCGTCGAGCAGGACGACCGGGTTCATCGATCCTGCCTCGGTGATCGCCCGGACGATGCGACCGGGCAGCGCGCCGACGTAGGTGCGGCGGTGACCTCGGATCTCGGCCTCGTCACGCACACCGCCGAGGGCGACGCGGACGAAGTTCCGGCCGAGCGTCCGCGCGACCGACTCGCCGAGCGAGGTCTTGCCGACCCCGGGCGGCCCGACGAGGGCGAGCACCGCGCCCGAGCCCCGTCCGCCGACGACCTCGAGCCCACGTGACGCCCGACGCGACCGTACCGCGAGGTATTCGACGATGCGTTCCTTGACGTCGTCGAGCCCGTGGTGGTCGGCGTCGAGGATCTCCCGCGCGCTCGCCAGGTCGGTGTTGTCCTCGGTGCGGATGTTCCACGGCAGGTCCAGGACGGTGTCGAGCCAGGTACGGATCCACCCGCCTTCCGGTGACTGGTCCGACGCACGCTCGAGCTTGCCGACCTCGCGCAGCGCGGCCTCGCGCACCTTGTCGGGGAGGTCTGCCGCCTCGACGCGGGCGCGGTAGTCGTCGGTTCCGTCCGGTTCCGATTCTCCCAATTCCTTGCGGATGGCGGCGAGCTGCTCGCGGAGGAGGAACTCGCGCTGGCGCTTGTCCATACCCTCGCGTACGTCATCGCGGATCTTCTCGCTGACCTCGAGCTCGGCGAAGTGTTCCCGAGCCCACTCGAGGACGTGCCCGAGCCGTGCCTCGACGTCCGGCGTCTCGAGCAGTTCACGCTTCTGCTCGTCGGACAGGTACGGCGCGTAACCGGCCATGTCGGCCAGTTCGGACGGGTCGGTGACCTTCTGGACGGTGTCGATGACCTGCCATGCGTTGCGCTGCTGCAGGATCGCGATGACGACCTTCCGGTAGTCCTCGGCAACTGCACGGACCGCTTCGGTGACCGGCGAGGCGTCGACCGGTTCGGCCTCGACCCACAGCGCGGCACCCGGGCCGGACACCCCGGAACCCAGGCGGGCGCGGCCACCGGCCCGCAGCACGGCGACCGGACCGCCGTCGGGCAACCGCCCGAGCTGCTCGACGGTGGCGATGACGCCGTGCGTCGGATAGCGGTCGGCCAGCCGCGGGGCGAGCAGCAAACGGCCTTCCGAACTTGCGCGGGCCGCCTCGATGACGGGCCGGGTGTCGCTGTCGAGCTCGACGGGCACGACCATTCCGGGCAGCACGACGAGGTCGGGCAGAGACAGGATCGGCAGGGTGATGACGTCGGACATGGAGTGCTCCTCAGCTTGAGTCCTGTCGGCTCAACCTGCACCCGAGGCCTGTTGTTTCCCGGCGGCGTACGCCCAGAGCGAACGCGTCTGAGACGCTGACGCGGTGTTCCAGGAGCTACCCGTGACAGCGGTACAGCGCGATCCGGACTCCACCGACCTGGACCCGGATTCGTGGCCGGCCGACATCCCGGCCGTCGCCGACCTGCTGACGCGCGGGCTCGAGCTCGGCCCGCTCACCGTGCTCGTCGGCGAGAACGGCTCGGGCAAGTCGACGCTCGTCGAGGCCATCGCGCAGGCCTACGGGCTGTCGCCCGAGGGTGGCTCGACCGGCGCGAGACACACGACCCGGCAGACGGAGTCGGAACTGCACCGGCTGCTACACGTTCAGCGGGGCATCGGCGCCGCGCGTTGGGGCTACTTCCTGCGGGCCGAGACGATGCACGGCTTCTTCACCTACCGCGAGCAGACCAACAACGGCGAGCCGGAGAAGTTCCACGAGATGTCACACGGAGAGTCGTTCCTCGAGCTGCTCGGTGACCAGTTCGAGGACCCCGGCTTCTACGTCCTCGACGAGCCCGAGTCCGCGCTGTCGTTCAGCGGTTGCCTCGCGTTGGTCGGCCTGCTGCACCGGATGGCGGGCGACGGACGGCGGCAGGCGCTGGTGGCCACCCACTCACCGATCGTCGCTGCCACACCCGGTGCCCGGATCATCGAGGTCGGCGGGCACGGCCTGCGCGAGGTCGAGTGGGCCGACCTGGAACTCGTCCGGAACTGGACGGACTTCCTGGCCGACCCGGCCATCTTCCTGCGCTACGTGCTCGACCCCTGACCGGTGTAGACGTGCGGCATGATCGCGTCGGGCGGGATGACACCGAGGCGGCCGGACTGGTAGTCGCTCATGGCCTGCTGCAGCTCGGCCTTGGTGTTCATGACGAACGGGCCGTACTGCACCATCGGCTCATCGATCGGTTTCCCGCCGAGCAGGATGACCTCAAGCGAGCTCGTCCGGCTGTCCTGCGCCGCGTCGGCCGAGAGCGTCAGCCGGTCGCCGGCTCCGAACACCGCCAGCTGGCCGGCGTGGATCGCCTCGCACTTCGGCCCCACCGTGCCCGAGCCCGCGTAGACGTAGGCCAGCGCGTTGTAGTCGGCCTGCCAGGGCAGCGACAGCGACGCTCCGGCCGCGATCGAGGCGTGCAGCAGGGTGATCGGCGAGTGTGTCGAACCCGGCCCGCGGTACCCGTCGATCTCACCGGCGATGACGCGCAACAGCGCACCGCCGTCGTCGCTGGCGAGCAGCAGCAGGTCCGACGCCTCGACGGGCTGGTAGGCCGGCGTCGCGAACTTCTGCGCTGCGGGCAGGTTCACCCAGAGCTGGAAGCCGTTGAACAGCCCGCCCTGCTCGACGAGCTGCTCGGGCGGCGTCTCGATGTGCAGCAGGCCCGACCCGGCCGTCATCCATTGCGTCGAGCCCTCGTGGATGACCCCGCCGCCACCGTGGGTGTCCTGGTGGATGAACTGGCCGTCGATGAGGTACGTGACGGTCTCGAAGCCGCGATGCGGGTGCCAGTTGGTGCCCTTGGGCTCGCCGGCGGCGTAGTCCACCTCGCCCATGTGGTCCATCATGATGAACGGGTCGAGGTGCTCGTAGCGGATGCCGGCCATCGTGCGCCGCACCGGGAAGCCCTCACCCTCGAAACCCTGCGGACCCGTCGAGACCGCCAGCACCGGGCGCTCGACGTCGCCGAGCCCCGCGCGCTTCACCCGTGGCAGGATCAGCGTGTCAGCCGTGACTGCGACCATGATCAGCTCCTTCGTCATGTAGTTGCACGCGCAACTGCTTCGAGAACCCACCGTCGGGGCACGCTATTCCGAGACCCCCACCGAGAGGACTGCTCATGCTCTTCGGCAAAGAACACGTCGCCCGCTACGAGGCCACCGACGGCGAGGAGGGTTATGACTGGCAGGGGACGACCATC
>CAZZVT010000056.1:0-5029 GCA_964657545.1 uncultured Jatrophihabitantaceae bacterium | reverse complement strand
AACGACACGCATGGGGCAGCCGGTGGCAAACGCACGTTCCGACGCAAGAGCGGCTGACCCGCCGGCCGTCGACACGGTCGTCGATGCCATGCTGCGTCACCCGCTGATCTGCCCGGCAACGATCACGGCGGCCCAGGCCCATGGGGCGTTCCGCGACGACCACCTGCATGCGTTGCTGGTCCTCGACGACGACGCGACGCTGCTGTCCGTCGTCGAGCGGGCCGATCTGCCGAGCGCCGACGACGAGCACACCCCCGCTCGGTCCGTCGGCCGACTCGAGGGGCGGATCGTCGCGGCCGACGCAGACCTCGAGCGCACCCGGCTCGACCTGGTGCGTTCCGGTCGCCGGCGGCTCGCCGTCGTCGACGCCCGTCAGCGGTTGCTGGGGCTGCTGTGCCTGAAACGCAACGGCCTGGGTTTCTGCTCCGACGCCGACGTGCAGGCGCGGGCCGCCGAACGCGGCCACTGCGATCGGGCCGGCGAGGTGCCCCCGGTCGGACTCGAACCGACACTGCGACCCTTTTAAGAGGTCTGCCTCTGCCATTGGGCTACGGGGGCCTGTCGGCTCATTCTGCCTCGGTGGATCCGAGCCCGGCGATGCTCGCGGCACGGGCCAGCACGGCGTCCAGCATCGGCTCGGTGAGGCGTCCGGTGAAGGTGTTCTGCTGGCTGACGTGGTAGCAGCCCAGCACGGTGCGGCCGTCGACCCGGACTTCCGCCCCGTGCGCGAACGGTGTGCGCCGCGACGGGATGGGCACACCGGCCGCGGCCAGCGACGGCCACAGCGTCGACCAGCCGAAGCCGCCGAGCACGACCACAGCGCGCAGCCCCGGCCACAGCAGTCGCAGTTCCCGCTCGAGCCACGGATGGCAGGTGTCGCGCTCGGCCGTCGTCGGCTTGTTCGCCGGCGGCGCGCAGTGCACGGGCGCGGTGATACGGACGCCGCGCAGGGTCAGCCCGTCCTGCGCCGACACCGACGTCGGTTGGTTGGCCAGCCCCGCTCGGTGCAGCGCGGCGTAGAGCCAGTCGCCGCTGCGGTCACCGGTGAACATCCGTCCGGTGCGGTTCGCGCCGTGGGCGGCCGGCGCGAGTCCGAGCACCAGGATGCGTGCGGCCCCGTCGCCGAAGCCGGCGACCGGACGCCCCCAGTAGGTGTCATCCGCGTACGCGCGGCGCTTGTCGCGGGCCACCTGTTCACGCCAGTCGACGAGCCGCGGGCAGGCGCGGCAGACGGTGACCCGCGCGGACAGCTCGGCCAGGGTGCCGGCGCCCGCCGCGAGCGCCGCGACGTCATCGGCCGAGCCGGCGATCGGGGTCTGCGGTGTCGCCGGATCACCGGGCCACCCCGTCGATGGTCGGGTGCTCATAGACCCACTCTGTCACCGGTGGGGTGCGGTGCAGGCTGGGTAGGGTTGCTTCGCGGACGACGAGAGGAGCTCGACATCGCTATCGCGAGCAAGATCGGCATCAAGATCATCAACACGGCCATCAGCATCCCGGTCGGCATCGCCACCAAGAAGATCGTCGAACGTACGTGGGCCGCAGCGCGCCCCGACGATCCGCCGCGCAAGGCGAAGGACGCCGACACCCGCTGGGCCGACGCGATCGGCTGGGCCGTGCTGTCGGCGGCTGGCATCGTCGTGGCCGAGTTCCTCACCAGGCAGGGCACCGACATCGCCTACCGCAAGCTCACCGGGCTCGAGCCGCCGCCGCCCAAGCCCAGCAAGGCTGCCAAGAAGCTGGCGCAGGCGAGCGAGAAGGCCCGGGCAACGAACGACTAACCCATCCCGAGCGCGATCCCGTCCAGGATGTCGTGCTCGCTCGCGATCAACTCGGTCGTGCCGATCTCCTCGAGCAGGGTCTGCAGGATCAGTGCCCCGGCGGCGATGACGTCGACCCGGCCGGGATGGATCACCGGCACGGCTGCCCGCTCGTCGTGCGTCATGCGCAGCAGCAGTTCGGTCGTCGCTCGCACCGCGTCGCTGGTCACCACCGCGCCGTGCACCCGCGCCGAGTCGTAGCGGGGCAGGTCCAGCACCATCGCGACGACGGTCGTCACCGTGCCGGCCACCCCGACCAGCGGCACCCCGGCGTCGAGCGGAACGTCGCGGCGGGCCGCCGCGACGGCCGCGCGGATGTCCTGCTCGGCCGCCCGCACCTGGGCCGCGGTGGGCGGGTCGTCGTGCAGGTGCCGCTCGGTCATCCGCACCGAACCGACGTCCATGCTGTGCGCGCGCAGCGCTTCGTCGCCGCCACGGACCAGCTCGCTCGAGCCGCCGCCGATGTCGGCGACCAGCAGTCCCGACGACACGTCGCCGAGCACGCTCGCCGCCCCGGTGAACGACAGCGCGGCCTCCTCGGCGCCGGTGACCACCTCGAGATCGACGCCGAGTTCGCTGCGCACCAGGGCCGCGAACTCGTCGCGGTTCTGCGCGTCGCGCGTGGCGCTGGTGGCGACGAGACGGACCCGCTCGGCGCCGGCCGTCGTCGCGATCGCCGCATAGTCGGCGAGCGCCACCCGGGTGCGTTCCAGAGCCTCGGGTGCGAGGCGGCCGGTGCGATCGACGTCCTGGCCGAGCCGGACGATGCGCATCTCGCGGTGGACGTCGGTCAGGACTCCCCTGTCGACGTCGGCCACCAGCAGACGGATCGAGTTGGTGCCACAGTCGATGGCCGCGACCCTCATGCGTCACCGGCGAGGGCGGCACGATCGACGCACGGGCCCTTCGACCACCACTCGGGCAGGGCAGCGAGCGCCTCGTCGCCGAGCGGGTTGACGCCGGTGCCCGCACCCAGGCTGTGCCCGACGAGGACGTGCAGGCACTTCACCCGGCTCGGCATGCCGCCGGCGCTGACGCCGTCGATCTCGTCGACATGTGCGATCTCCTCGCGTCGGGCGAGGTAGGACTCGTGTGCCCGCGCGTACGCAGCAGCGAGTGTCGGATCGGTCTGCAACCGGTCGGTCATCTCGCGCATGAGACCGCCGGCCTCCAGCGTGCCGATCGCGGCCGCGGCCCGCGGGCAGGTCAGGTAGTACAGCGTGGGGAAGGGTGTGCCATCGGCCAACCGCGGCGATGTCTCGACGACATCGGGGTTGCCGCACGGGCACCGGTGCGCCACCGTCCGGATGGCTCGTGCCGGGCGTCCGAGTTGCGCGCCGACGACGGCGCGGTCGAGATCGTCGAGCTCGGGCTGTGCGGTCACCGGCTCGCGCTGCGCACGCTGTCCCACAGCCGGGTGTTCCAGGCGAGGCCCTTGGCCGGCCTGCTCTTCGCTGTGCCCGGGTTCGCGGCGAGGTCGGACTTCGCACCCTTGTCGACCACGACGTAGACGGTGTCGCCGGGCATCGCGTACTGCAGGGTGTCGCGCGCCTGCTGCTGGATGTACCCGGGGTCGGCGTAGCGCTGCTTGCGCTGGGTCAGCTGGCGCAGCTCGGTGCGGTCGGCCTGCAGCTGAGCAGCGGCATGGTCGACGTCGCTACGGCTGCCGAGATACCGGGTGATCGGCGAAGCCAGCACCACGATCAGCAACACCATGATCGCGCCGAGCACCAGGGCCCGCCCGGTGAGCACCGGGCGGGTGCGTCGACGGTTCGGTGCAACCACCGGCGCGCTCAGTCCTCGCCCGACTCGTCGACGTCGGGCTGCTCGTCCGCGCCCGGGCCGTCGTTCTCCTGTGGCGTGTAGCGCGGGAAGGCCGCGGCGCCGGCGTAGCGCGCGGCGTCGTCCAGTTCGGCCTCGATGCGCAGCAGCTGGTTGTACTTGGCCACCCGCTCGCTGCGAGCCGGGGCGCCGGTCTTGATCTGGCCACAGTTGGTGGCGACGGCGAGATCGGCGATCGTGGTGTCCTCGGTCTCGCCCGAGCGGTGGCTCATCATGCAGCGGTAACCGTGCCGATGGGCGAGGTCGACGGCGTCGAGCGTCTCGGTCAGCGTGCCGATCTGATTGACCTTGACCAGCAGTGCGTTGGCGGCGCCGGTCTCGATGCCACGGGCCAGTCGCTGCGGGTTGGTGACGAACAGGTCGTCGCCGACCAGCTGCACCCGCTCGTCGAGTTCGGTGGTCAGTCCGATCCAGCCGTCCCAGTCCTCCTCGTCGAGCGGGTCCTCGATGGAGACGATCGGGTAGTTGTCGACCAGGCCGGTGTAGTACTCGATCAGGTAGTCGGCCGTCCGCGAGGTGCCCTCGAACAGGTAGCCGCCGTCGGCGTGGAACTCGCTCGCTGCGACGTCGAGGGCCAGCGCGATGTCGACACCGGGGACGAGCCCGGCGGCACGCACCGCCTCGATGATCAGGTCGAGGGCCGCGCGGTTGGAGGCGAGGTCGGGTGCGAAGCCGCCCTCGTCGCCCAACCCGGTCGACAGCCCCTTGCGCTTCAGCACGGACTTGAGCGCGTGGTAGACCTCGGCGCCCTGGCGCAGCGCCTCGGCGAAGGTCGGGGCCCCGATCGGCGCGATCATGAATTCCTGGACGTCGACGTTCGAGTCGGCGTGCGCCCCACCGTTGAGGATGTTCAACATCGGCACCGGCAGCAGGTGCGCGTTGGGGCCGCCGACGTAGCGGAACAGCGGCAGCTCGGCCGACGAGGCAGCGGCGCGTGCCACGGCGAGTGAGACGCCGAGAATGGCGTTGGCGCCGACACGGCTCTTGTCCGGGGTGCCGTCGATGTCGCGTAGCGTCTGGTCCAGGATGCGCTGCTCACTGGCTTCCAGGCCGAGGACCTCCGGGCCGATGTCGTCGAGGACGGCTGCGACTGCCTTCTGCACACCCTTGCCGCCGTAGCGCTCGCCGCCGTCACGCAGTTCGACGGCCTCGAACGCACCGGTCGACGCGCCGCTGGGTACTGAGGCACGGGCCAGGGTGCCGTCGTCGAGCGCCACCTCGACCTCGACGGTCGGGTTGCCCCGCGAATCCAGGATCTCGCGCGCTCCTACGGCCTCGATGCTCGCCACGGCTTCGTCCTCTCGGGTGTTCTCAGGTGTCGGCGCCGTCTCGACGTTCGGCCGAACAGCGCTCACCCTATCGGCGCA
>CAZZVT010000055.1:0-18600 GCA_964657545.1 uncultured Jatrophihabitantaceae bacterium | reverse complement strand
GGCCAAGATCCTCGAGAACATGGAGATCGGCCACAACGTCATGCACGGCCAGTGGGACTGGATGAACGACCCCAACATCCACTCCTCCACCTGGGACTGGGACACCGCGTCCCCGGCCGCGGCCTGGAAGCACTCGCACAACTACGTCCACCACACGTTCACCAACGTGATCGGCAAGGACAAGGACGTCGGCTACGAGATCATGCGGATCGACCCGCGCCAGCCGTGGAAGCCGTCGTTCCTGCTGCAGCCGTTCTACAACCTGCTGCTGATGGCGTTCTTCGAGTGGGGCGTCGCCGTCCACGACCTCGACTTCGGCGCCGTGCGCAAGGGCAGCAAGACGCAGAAGCAGTTCAACGACGAGCTCAAGGCCATCGGGCTCAAGGGCGTGCGGCAGATCGTCAAGGACTACCTGGTCTTCCCGGGGCTGTCCGCTGCCGCGTCCGGACCTGCCAACGCGAGGGCGGGCTTCAAGTCCACCTTCTGGGCGAACTTCACGGCGAACATCGTGCGCAACGTGTGGTCGAACGCGATCATCTTCTGCGGCCACTTCCCCGACCAGACGTTCGTGTTCACCGAGGACGAGGTGCAGGACGAGACCCGCGGTGCGTGGTACGTCCGCCAGCTCGTGGGCGCTGCCAACATCGACGGCGGCGCGTTCTTCCACGTCATGAGCGGCAACCTGTCCTTCCAGGTCGAGCACCACCTGTTCCCCGACATGCCCAGCTCGCGCTACCAGGAGATCGCCCCGCGGGTGCGTGCACTCTGCGAGCGCTACGGGCTGCCCTACAACACCGGGCCGATGCGCAAGCAGTGGGGCGGCGTCCAACGCACGATCCTGCGCCTCGCCTTCCCCGGTGGTCACCGCCGCCCCAAGGGTGAGCCGTACGTCGAGCCGGCCGAGGTCAAGGCCGCACGGGCGGCTCTGGACGAACGCGTCCCGGCGTTCCCATGAGCGTGCTGAGCCGGTTGCGGCCGACCCCGTGGGCGCAGCTCACCACCCAGCGCAAGATCCGCCGGGTGGTGGGCGTGGTGTCCCAGGTGTCGGCAGTCGGCATGGTGGCCTCGGCGCTCACCGCCGGGTCCGAGGTGGGCCTGCGGGCCAACGGGATGACCCGCCGGGAATGGCGCGAGGCGGGTTACGACGACGACGCCTCGGTGCAGGGCGACCCGTTGGTGAAGGCGCAGCGCGACCAGGCCGGTGAGCAGAAGGCACCCTCGGGCGCGGACGGGCGCGAAGCGCAGGGCGGCAACGCGGCCGACGACCTCGAGAAGGCCGCCGAGTCCTCGCCCTGAGACCGTTCGGCTAGCCGCCGCTGTGCTCGCTCTCGGCGCCGGCCGGGATCTCGCAGGACTCGCGGGAGTCGAGCCAGCCGTCGGGCAGCGAGACGCCGTGCCCGGCCGTTGTGCGTCCGCGCGGCCGGCCGAGCACGGTCTCGGGAAACGGCTCGGCGGGGTCGAGCTGGGCCAGCAGGCGGTCGAGTTCGGTCAGGCTGGAGCTCTGCGCCAGCTCGCGGCGCAGCGTGCCACCCGCCCCGAACCCCTTGAGGTACCAGGCGACGTGCTTGCGGAACTCGACGACGCCACGCTGCTCGCCGAGCCACTCCCCGAGCAGTTCGGCGTGCCGATGCATCATCGCCGCGACCTCCCCGAGCGTCGGGCGTACCCGCTCCCCGGAACCTGCGAACGCGGCCGCGAGGTCGGCGAACAGCCACGGCCGCCCGAGACAGCCGCGGCCCACGACCACGCCCGCGCACCCGGTCTCGCGGACCATGCGCAGCGCGTCCTCGCCCTCCCAGACGTCCCCGTTGCCGAGCACCGGGATGTCGAGCGCCTCGACCAGGTCGGCGATGCGTGACCAGTCGGCCTCGCCGCCGTAGTACTCGAGCGCCGTGCGCCCGTGCAGCGCGACGTAGGCGGCGCCGGCGTCCTGGGCGCGCAGCCCGGCCTCGCGGTAGGTGAGGTGCTCGGCGTCGATACCGACCCGCATCTTCACGGTCACGGGCACGACGCCGCGGGCCTCGTGAACGGCGGTACGCACGATGCTGTCGAACAGCTGGTGCCGCCAGGGCAGTGCCGCTCCCCCGCCCTTGCGGGTCACCTTGGGCACCGGGCAGCCGAAGTTCAGGTCGACGTGATCGGCGAGGTCCTCGTCGACGATCATGCGCACCGCGGCGCCGACGACCGCCGGATCGACGCCGTAGAGCTGCAGCGAACGTGGCGTCTCCTCGGACGCGAAGCGGATGAGCTGCAGGGTCTTGGGGTTGCGCTCGACCAGCGCGCGCGAGGTGATCATCTCGCTGACGAACAACCCGCCGCGCTGCCCGGGCTGCAGCTGGGTCGACATCGCCTCGCGGCACAGCCGGCGGAACGCGGTGTTGGTGATGCCGGCCATCGGCGCGAGCACGATCGGCGGGTCGGCGACGACGCGTTCGGACAGCACCAGGGGCGCAGCGGCTGCGACGACAGCTGTCATCGCAGTGGCACCGTCCGCAGACGGGTGTGTCGCGTCATGACCTCGAAATCCTGATCCGCGTGCATGACCGCGACGTTCATGCGAACGGCGATTGCCGCGATCAAGCAGTCGTTCGGTGACCGCACGGTTTCGCCCCGTTTCCGGCACTGCTGGAACAGTGCCACTGCGTCGTCGACGTCGGCTCGGGGGATCTGAGCGATGTCCGTGCATCCGGCGAACAGTGAGTTCATCCGCGCGCGCACCGAGTCGTGGTCAGCACCGGCGAGGATTTCCAGACGTATGACGTCAGTCGTCATGAGATCTATCGAATTATCCTCGATCGCAGCGCGAACCTTGCTGTGATGATCGTTGCCTCGGAAGAACTCGATCCAAGCCGACGAATCGACAATCACGAGCTGATCGATTCCGCCGCGACCCGGCCCCGCATCACGTCGAGATCGCCATCCCATCCGACGCCCTCGAGGCTGAGCATCTCACTACGCGACATGGGTTCTACATGCAGCGCTCGGAGTGCGTAGTCCACTGCTTCGCGCTTGGTCTTGAAGCCGTAGCGGCGCATGACCTCGCTCAGCACGTCGTCGTCGATGTCGATGTTCGTCCGACTCATGACACCAACGTACACGCCATGGTATATGGCTACACCCCGAGGAGCCTCGTCGCCAGGTAGCCCTCGACCTGGTCGATGCCGACGCGCTCCTGGGTCATGGTGTCCCGCTCGCGGATCGTGACCGCGTCGTCGTCGAGGGTCTCGAAGTCGACCGTGACGCAGAACGGCGTCCCGATCTCGTCCTGACGGCGGTAGCGCTTGCCGATGGCCTGCGTCTCGTCGTGATCGACGTTCCAATGCCTGCGCAGCGCGTCCGCGAGATCGCGGGCCTTCGGCGAGAGGTCGGCGTGGCGCGACAGTGGCAGCACCGCGGCCTTCACCGGCGCCAGGCGATGGTCGAGCTTCAGCACTGTCCGCTTCTCCATCACGCCCTTGGCGTTCGGCGCTTCGTCCTCGGTGTAGGCGTCGAGCAGGAAGGCGAGCACCGCGCGGGTCAGCCCGGCGGCCGGCTCGATGACGTAGGGCGTGTAACGCTCGTTCGTCGCGGGGTCGAGATAGGACAGGTTCGTGCCGGAATGCTCGGAGTGCGTCGACAGATCGAAGTCGGTGCGGTTGGCGATGCCCTCGAGCTCGGCGAACTCGGTGCCGCCGAAGCCGAAGCGGTACTCGATGTCGACGGTGCGTTTGGAGTAGTGCGACAGCTTCTCGGCCGGGTGCTCGAAGCGGCGCAGGTTCTCGGGGTCGATGCCCAGCTCGACGTACCAGTCCCAGCGTTGCTGCAGCCAGTACTCGTGCCAGGTCTCGTCGGTGCCCGGTTCGACGAAGAACTCCATCTCCATCTGTTCGAACTCGCGGGTACGGAAGATGAAGTTTCCCGGCGTGATCTCGTTGCGGAAGCTCTTACCGGTCTGTGCGATGCCGAACGGCGGCTTGCGCCGCGAGGTGTTCAGTACGTTCAGGAAATTGACGAAGATCCCCTGTGCCGTCTCGGGACGCAGGTAGTGGATGCCTTCCGCGGACTCGACGGGCCCGAGGTAGGTCTTGAGCATCATGTTGAAGTCGCGCGGTTCGGTCCACTGCCCCCGGGTGCCGCAGTGGGGGCACGGGATGTCGCTCAAGCCGTTCTCGGGGGCCTTGCCGTGCTTGCCCTCGTACGCCTCCTCGAGCTGGTCGGCCCGGTTGCGCCTGTGACAGTTCAGGCACTCGACCAGCGGGTCGGTGAAGACGTCGAGGTGCCCGGAGGCCTTCCAGACGTCCGTCGACAGGATGACGGCCGAGTCGAGGCCGACGACGTCGTCGCGGCGCTGCACCATGGCCTTCCACCACTGGCGACGGACATTCTCCTTGAGCTCGACGCCGAGCGGGCCGTAGTCCCAGGCCGATCTCGAACCGCCGTAGATCTCGCTGGACGGGAAGACAAAACCGCGGCGCTTGCACAGGTTGACGACGGCATCGTTTCGGGCTGCAGACACACCCACAGGGTATCGGGGCTCAGGCCTGCGGTTCCCGGTCGCTCGGGCGGGCGATCGTCTCGCCCTGCTGATCGATCTCGACGAGGCTCTCGAAGCCGCTGGGCAGATCGCGCGCCAAGCTCAGCAGCGGGGTGGCGTGCAGCTTGACGTCCCACGTCCCGAGCGCCCGCCGGTACGAGCCGACATTTCGCCATTCGCTCACGAGGACCCACGCGTCGGGGTCGTCGGTGCTGCGGCCGATCGACCCGCGGCAGTACCCCGCGCACCTGGACAGCGCCTCGAGGGCGGGCCGGGCCCGTTCCAGGATGCCCTCGACCTCGGCTCCGGAGAAGTGCGTGATCGCGATCATTCGGTGGGCGCTTCGATCGGTCCGGCCGCCCCGAACCTGCGGTCGCGCTGGGCGTACTCGAGACAGGCCTGCCAGAGGTGGCGCCGGTCGAAGTCGGGCCACGGCGTGTCGACGAACGCAAGCTCCGCGTAGGCGGACTGCCAGAGCAGGAAGTTCGACGTGCGCTGCTCACCGGAGGTGCGGATGAACAGGTCGACGTCGGGCAACCCCGGCTCGTCGAGGTAGGCGCCGATGGTGCGTTCGTCGATCTTTGCCGGGTTCAGCGTGCCGGCCTGCACGTCCCTGGTGATCGCACGGACGGCATCGACGATCTCGGCGCGGCCGCCGTAGTTCACGCAGAACTGCAGGGTGAGACGGTCGTTGCCGCGGGTGAAGGCCTCGGCGTCCTCGAGCTGGCTGATGACACTGCGCCACAGCCGTGGGCGGCGTCCGGCCCAGCGGATGCGGACCCCGAGCGCAGCGAGCTCGTCGCGACGACGGCGGATGACGTCCTTGTTGAAACCCATGAGGAAGCGGACCTCCTCGGGCGAGCGCCGCCAGTTCTCGGTCGAGAACGCATAGGCCGAGACAGTGCCGACGCCGAGCTCGATGGCACCATGGAGGACGTCCATAAGGCTGGCCTCACCGGCCCGGTGGCCCTCGGTGCGCGACAGGCCGCGCGAGTGCGCCCAGCGCCCGTTGCCGTCCATGACGATCGCGACGTGCCTGGGCACCAGTGCTGCCGGAATCTGCGGCGGCCGCGCACCGGAGGGGTGTTCGGGCGGGTCGGGCCAGACGACAGGTGAGCGACCGAGCAGGTTGCGCTGGGTCGGGGCGGTCATCCGATCAGGCTATCCCCTGCGCTCTCACTCGTTGGTGATCTTGCCGGTCGTCCAGACGCTCCACGGAACGCTCCAGTCGCCGCCCTGCGCGACGTCGATCTTCGGGCCGTCGGTACCCGAGATCTGCACCGGATCGCCGACCATCGAGTTCTTGAAGTACCACACGGCATTCGGGTGGTTGAGGTTCAGGCAACCGTGCGACACGTCGCGGCCGTGGTTCTGCGCGTAGAGCGTGTCGAGGTAGTGCAGGTAGATGCCGTCGGTGCTGATCTTGGTCGAGTAGTAGATCTTCTCGGGCGCATAGCCGCCCGGATCGGTCGCCTTCAGCCCGTAGCTGGCCGAGGACATGATGGCCGGGTTGTCGTGCTCGAGGACGGTGTAGGTCCCCTTCATCGTGTGGAAGTCGATGTACTGGCCGCCGGACGTCGTGCCGGTGTGCTTGCCCATCGAGGTGTTCATGGTGCGCACCAGCTTGCCGTCGCGGTACACGCGCACCTTGTTGACGGCCTTCGGGGCGTTGTCCTCGGCGATCGTGATCTGCTTGCGGCCGATGGTGAACGAGGCGCTGACGTCTGAGGCGCCGTACAGGCCGCGCCCCAGGTCCTTTCCGTAGATCTTGGCGGCGACCGTGACCTTCGTGCCGCTGGCCCAGTAGGCCTGCGGGCGGAAGTGGACGTCGTGGGTGCCGTACCAGGCCCAGGCGCCGGCGACGTGCGGAGAGGTGCTGACCGACAGCGTCTTGACGACCGCAGCCCGCGCGGCCGTTCCGGAGATGGCCGTGTCGAAGTGCACGATCGGCACGATGGCGACGCCGTAGGTGGCGCCGTCCGTGAGGGCGTAGCCGCCGATGCGGTCGATGGTGGCGTTGACCTGGTTCGAGGGGTCGACGGTGGTGAAGCTGCTGCGCCGGGTGACGGCGTGACCCTGGGCGTCGGCCCCGGTGGCCGCGACGGTGTACGTCCGGCCGTAACCGAGTTCCTCGGTGCTGTGCCAGCTCGTGCCGCCGGCGCCCATCGCACCGGAGACGACCTTGCCGCTGGGGTTGGTCATCTTGACGGAACTCAGCGTGCCGTGGGTGATGCTGACCGTGACCGGCTGCGCCGGGTCGAACTTCTTCGCGCCGGCGGCCGGTGCGGTCGTGATCAGGGCCGGTTGGGCTGCAGTGGAACCGGTCGACGTGCTCGCGGTTCCGGAGGCCGAGACACTGTTCGCGGCCGATGAGCCGCCGGAGAACATGGCGTGCGAGGCGCTGCAGCCGGCGAGCGCCAGCACGCCGACGAGCGCCGGTACGGCGAACCGGGCCGCCGTGCGGCCGGGACGGGAAGTACGAGTCATGGGATCAGTGTGCGCAGCTCTCACAACGACAAGGACGTCGCTGAACGGACATTGGTTGCTTTCGAGACGTAATCGTCATCTCTACGGGGCAGGTTCTCAGGTCGACGGCGTCCGGTCGACGAGTGGCAGCGAGCGCAGGCCGCGCTCGAGATGCCACTGCAGGTGGGCAGCGATCAACCCGCTGGCCTCGCGGCGGGGCTCGGCGGCCGCGGCGTCGGCCACCGTCCAGTCGCCCCCGAGCAGGGCGGCCATCAGCTCGACCGACTCACGCTGCGGGCGCGCGGACCCGGCCGGCCGGCAGTTGTCGCACATGGCACCGCCGGCGGGGACGTTGAAGGCGACGTGCGGCCCGGGTGCCGAGCACTTGGCACACGCGCTGAGGGCCGGTTCCCAGCCGGCGTTGGACATCGCCCGGATGAAGAACGCGTCCAGGACGAGGCCGGCGTCGTGCTCGCGCACGGTCAGGGCCCGCAGTGCCCCGACCACCAGCAGGTACAGCCGAAGCGCAGGCTCGCCCTCCTCCGTCAGCCGCTCGGCGGTCTCGCAGATGGCGGATGCCGCGGTCCACCGGCCGTAGTCGTCGGCGAGCCGGGCCCCGAACGGGTCGAGCGACTCGGTCTGCTGGACGACATCGAGCCCACGCCGGCCACCGGGCGCCGGCTGGCCCTCTGGCAGGCGGGAGTAGAGCTGGACGTCGATGTGGCTGCCCGGCTCGAGCCGCGCACCGAAGCGCGACGACGTGCGGCGCACGCCCTTGCCCACGGCGCGCACCCGCCCGTGGCGGCGGGTGAGCATGGTGACGATCCGGTCGGCCTCGCCGAGCTTGTGCACGCGCAGGACGACCGCATCATCGCGATAGAGCGGCACGCCTCCATGGTCGCACCGTCAGCCGACCGCGACCGACTCCGACGCGGCCCCGCGCAGCCGGGCGTGCTGGACGCACGCCAGCGCAGCCATCAGCAGACCGGCCACGATCGTCACCGCGAACGCGGACCGCGCCCCACGGTCGTCGGCGATGGCTCCGACGGTTGCAGCGCCCGCGCCGTAGCCGACGCTCAGGCCGGTGACCAGCCAGGCCAGTCCTTCGGTCAGCGAGGCCGCGGGCACGATGCGCTCGATCAACCCGAATGCGGTGGTCAGCGTCGGCGCGATGCCGGCGCCGACCACGAACGCACACACCGCGAGCACGCCGATGTTGACCGCGGCCAGGAAGAGCAGCGGCAGTGCACCGAAGATCAACGCCTGCAGCCGGTAGCGGTCGAGCAGTTCGGCCCGCCAGCGCCGCGCCCCGTACAGGAACCCTGCGGAGGCGCTGCCGAACGCCAATGACGCGAGCACGGCGCCGCTGATCCCGCGGTGACCGTGCTGCCCGCAGAAGGCGATGATCGTGACCTCGGTGCTCGCGAAGATCATGCCCATCGCCGCTGCGAAGACGGTGAGCAGCGGCATGCCCCGTTCGAAGACCGCCGGGCGGTGGCGCACGGCGCCCTTCGGCTGTGCGGGCGGTTCGCTGCTGCGCAGCCGCGAGAGCCACAGCGCCCCGCCCAGTACCAGCGCGGCGGCCATCAGGAGCACGAGAACCGGTTCGAGCTGGGTGGCGATCAGCGTGGCGATGAGGGGACCGAGGACGAAAATCACTTCGTCCAACGTCGACTCCACCGAGTAGGCCGTGCCGAGATCTGGGCGTCCGGCGAGCACGAACGACCAGCGTGCCCGCACCAACGACCCGACCGAGAGGAAGGTGAAACCCGCGACGACGGTCGGCGCGATCAGCGTCCAGTCCGGCAGCCGGGTGGCGAAGCACAGCGCCAGCGCGAGGGCGGCGAGGGTGTGCACGATCGAGGCGACGACGAGCAGGCGTCGCTGGCCGACGCGGTCACTGACACGCGCGAGCGTCGGGTTGCCGGCACCGTTCGCGATCACGTACACAGCGCTGAGCACGCCCGCGAAGCCGTAGTGCCCGCTGCGGGACGACACGATGAGCACCAGCCCGATCGGATACATCGCGATCGGCATGCGCATGACGAAACCCGCGGCGCAGAAGGCGGCGGTGCCGGGCGTGCGAAAAACCGAGCGGTAGGTCCGGAACACTCAGAACCCGAGCCGGTCGAGCTTCTTCGGGTCACGCTGCCAATCGCGTTCGACGGCCACGTGCAGCGCCAGGTGCACCCGCTCACCGAGCAGCAACTCGATGCCTGCGCGGGCGTCGGTGCCGATGCGCTGCAGCCGCGAGCCCTGGGGGCCGATGATGATGCCCTTCTGGCTGTCGCGCTCGAGATGGATGGTCGCAAAGATCTCCAGCAGTCCCGACTCGCGACGGATGATCTCGTCGATGGTGACCGCGATCGAGTGCGGCAACTCGTCGCGGACGCCCTCGAGTGACGCCTCGCGGACGAGCTCGGCGAGGCGCGTCTGCTCGTCGTTGTCGGTGGTGACGTCCTCCGGGTAGAGCATCGGGCCCTCGGGCAGGTGCCCGACCAGCAGATCGGCCAGCAGATCGACCTGGCTGCCGTCGACGGCCGACACGGGCACGAGGTCGACGAACTCGGCCAGCTTCGACAACGCCAGCAGCTGCTCGGCGACCTTCGCCGTGGACGTGGCGTCGGTCTTGGTCACGATGGCCACGACCGGGGCCCTCAGTTCGGCGAGCTCGGCGGCGATGAACCGGTCGCCGGGGCCGATGCGCTGGTCGGCGGGCACGCAGAAGCCGACGACGTCGACCTCGGCCAGCTGGGCGCGGACGACGTCGTTCAGTCGCTGGCCGAGCAGCGTGCGGGGCCGGTGCAGGCCCGGGGTGTCGACCAGCACGAGCTGTGCGTCCTCGCGGGTCAGGATGCCGCGGACCGCGTGCCGCGTGGTCTGCGGCTTGTCGCTGGTGATGACGATCTTGCTGCCGACCAGGGCGTTGGTGAGCGTCGACTTGCCGGCGTTCGGGCGGCCCACGAAGCAGCAGAAGCCCGAGCGGAAGGTCACCGGCACATCTTCCCACCCCGTCGGACGTCGTTTGACACCATCAGGTCGTGCAACGTCTTGCCTCGCAGGTCCTCGCCGCTCTGGCATCGGCCTCCCTGCTGGCTGCGTGCACGTCCGGGTCGGCCCCCGCGTCGCCGTCCACCTCGGTCGTGACGTCTGTGCGCACCGTCGAGCCGACGGCAGCGCCCACGCCGGTCTCGAGCGGGCCGACGACCGCGGCCCGCGCGACGTCCTGTCCGCTCGTGGCGGCGAGCTTCGTCCACCCCACGATCGGCATGCGGCTGGGCAGGCTCACCGTGCTGCATTCCGGCAGCGAACCCGTGGGTTGCCGCTTCTACGCCTACCAGTACGGAACTCTTCACTCGAAAGAACACCTGCCGGGGCCGGACCAGCCGGCGGTCGAGATCACCACCACGCGTTACGCCTCCACCGTCGACGCACACAACGCCTTCGTGTTGCGGGCTGGGCCCTCGGCCACCCAGGTCACCTTCGGTGGAGTCACCGGACTGTGTTTCCAGAACGCCTTCGACCCGCAGGACAAGGGGCAGGACTGGGCCTGCACCGTCAACAAGGGCTCGGTGCTGGTGCTCGTGCGCAGCGTCGACACAACGGGCACCTACAACACCGCATCGATCCTCACCGCTGTCCTTAAGTCCGTCACCGAGTAGGGGCACATGACACCGATCCGCAGCGAGTACGGCGCCCACCACGCGCAGTTCGGCGAGCTCTACCGCCCGACCGAGGCGACATATGCAGGCACGGTGGTGATCGTGCACGGCGGCTTCTGGCGCGCGAAGTACGGCCTGGCGCTCGGCCGCCCGCTGGCGAACGATCTGGCCGCTCGCGGGTACGTGGCGTGGAACCTCGAGTACCGCCGGGTCGGCGACGGCGGCGGCTGGCCTGCGACGTTCGACGACATCGCCCAGGGCATCGATCACCTGTCGACGCTCGACGTCGACACGAGCGGCGTCGTCGCGGTCGGGCACTCGGCCGGTGGGCACCTGGCGGTCTGGGCAGCAGGTCGGTCGACGCCGACGGTGCGCTTGACGGGCGCGGTGTCGCAGGCGGGCGTGCTCGACCTGGCCGTGGCGCAGGACACCGGTGTCGGTGCGGGCGCGGCGGCCGACCTGCTCGGCGGCACACCGGCGGAGGTCCCCGACCGGTACCGCCTCGCCGACCCGATCCAGCGGCTGCCGCTGGAGGTCCCGGTGCTGTGCGTCCACGCGCAAGGCGACGTCAACGTGCCGATCGCGCAGAGCACCGCCTACGTCCGGGCGGCGGGCGGTTCGGCCGCGCTGCGCGAGGTCGCCGGCGACCACTTCACGCTCATCGACCCGACGACTCCGGCCTGGGCCGCCGCGCGCGACGCGCTGCCGTCGCTGCTCGCCGGACGTCTGCCTGGCTAGCCGGACATGAGCGTGCCGTCGGCGGCGGCGTGATGGACGACCGCCGATGCTGCGACCTCGCGCACGGCCTGCTCCCCCGCCGGGTCGGACGGGTCGTCGCCGAGGACCACCGCGGCCTCGAGCCCGGGCGCCCCGGAAGACACGGCCATGGCCACCGCCACCTGCAGCGCCGAGAGCGACAACGAGGGCAGCTCCACCGACGATGCGACATACGTGCGGCCGTCGCCGTCGCGGACGGCGGCGCCCTGGGCGGCGCGGGTGCGGGCTCGGGCGGAGCGCGCGAGGGTCACCAGTTTGACGTCCTCGGGATCGAGCTCAGTCATGGACGGCTACCTCAGGGTCGCGTTCGAAGGCCGGCTCGGTACGCAGGTCGGACTCGTCGGGCACCCGGGTGACCAGGATGGTGTCGACGCGATTGCGCCGGCCGCCGACGTCCTCTGCGGTGAGTTCCAGGCCGTGCACGACCGCGCTCGAGCCGGCGATCGGCACGCGGCCCAGGGCCTCGGCCAGCAGGCCACCGACCGTCTCGACGTCGTCACGGTCGGGAAGCTCGACCCCGAACAGCTCACCGAGGTCCTCGACCGCGAGCCGGGCGGTAACCCGTGCCGTGTGCTCGTCGATGCGTTCGATCGGTGGACGCTCGTTGTCGTACTCGTCGGTGATCTCGCCGACGATCTCCTCCAGGATGTCCTCGATCGTGATGATGCCGGCGGTGCCGCCGTACTCGTCGATGACGATGGCGATGTGCGAGCGGGCGGCCTGCATCTCGCGCAGCAACGCGTCCACAGGCTTGGACTCGGGCACGTAGGCGACCGTGCGCATGACGTCGTGGACATTCGTCGTCGAACCCGCCTCGGCGTCCTGCCCGCGACGTACCAGGTCCTTCAGGTACACCACCCCGACGACGTCGTCGAGGTTCTCGCCGGTCACGGGGATGCGCGAGAAGCCGCTGCGCAGCGCGAGCGCGATGGCCTGGCGCAGGCTCTTGCCCTGCTCGATGAACACGACCTCGGTGCGCGGCACCATGACCTCGCGGGCGATGGTGTTGCCGAGCTCGAACACCGACTGGATCATCTGCCGCTCTCCGTGCTCGACGACGCCGCGTTCCTCGGCCATGTCGACGAACTCGCGCAGTTCGATCTCGGAAGCGAACGGCCCCTCCCGCAGGCCGCGGCCGGGCGTGATGGCGTTGCCGACCGCCACGAGCAGCGCCGCGAGCGGGTTGAACAGCGCACCCAGCAGCCACACCGCGGGCGCGCCGGCCAGCGCCACCCGGTAGACGTGCTGGCGACCGAGGGTCCGGGGCCCGACCCCGATCACCGCGTACGCGATGACGATCATCAGCAGCACGGTGAGCAGCGGCACGGGCCACGACGTCCCGAACTCGCGACGCGCGATGATCGTGACGATCACCGTGGCCGTCAGCTCGCATGCCATCCGCAGCAGCAGCAGCAGGTTCGTGTAGCGGGCGCGGTCGGCCATGATGACGCCCAGCGCCTTCGCCCCGGGGACGTCCTCGCGCAGGAGCTCCTCGGCCCGCGCCTTCGACACCCGCGCCAGCGCGGAGTCGACGCAGGCCAGCAGGCCGCCGACCGGGACGAGCACTATGGCCACGACGAGCGCGACGAGGTCGCTGCCCATCAGCCTCGGACCTCCCCCTTCGTACCGGGCAGGGGTGCCCGGATGGGTCCGCGCCTGGCCAGGCGTGACCACTCGCGGGTGAGCTCGGCCTGCAGCTCGAACATCTCGCGTTCCTCGTCGGCGTCGCCGTGGTCGTACCCGAGCAGGTGCAGGATGCCGTGCGTGCAGAGCAGGTGCAGTTCGGCTTCGGCGCTGTGGCCGGCTGCCTTCGCCTGATCGGCCGCGACGTCGGGACAGAGCACGACGTCGCCGAGCATCGTCTCGCCTGGGTTCTCGTCGGTGCCGGGAGGTGCGGACGGGTCGACCCGCTCGGCCGGCCCGTCGGCGCCGTCCATCGGGAAGGCCATCACGTCGGTAGGCCCGGGCAGATCCATCCACTGCTGGTGCAGACCGGCCATCGTGTCGATGTCGACGAGCAGCACGGACAGATCAGCCAGCGGGTCGATGCCCAGTGCGTCGAGGACGAAGCGTCCGAGCGTGGTCAGGGCGACCTCGTCGACGTCCGCGCCGGATTCGTTGTTGACCTCGACGCTCATCGCTGACGGATCACCGACGAGGTTTCGACACGCGCTCGGCTGCCGCGCCGGCGCGCGCGTCGTGGCGTTCGTAGGCGTCGACGATCTCGCCGACCAGCCGGTGCCGCACGACGTCCTTCGACGTGAGCGTCGCGAAGTGCACGTCCTCGACGCCGCCGAGGATGTCGCGCACGACCCGCAACCCGCTGTGCGTGCCGCCGGGCAGATCGACCTGCGTGACGTCGCCGGTGACGACGACCTTCGAACCGAACCCCAGGCGGGTCAGGAACATCTTCATCTGCTCGGCGGTCGTGTTCTGCGCCTCGTCCAGGATGATGAAGGCGGAGTTCAGGGTTCTGCCGCGCATGTAGGCGAGGGGTGCGATCTCGATGGTGCCGGCCTGCATGAGCCGGGGCAGCGAGTCGGGGTCGAGCATGTCGTGCAGGGCGTCGAACAGCGGCCGCAGGTAGGGATCGATCTTCTCGGACAGCGTGCCGGGCAGGAAGCCCAACCGCTCCCCGGCCTCGACGGCGGGGCGGGTCAGGATGATGCGCGTGACCTCTTTGGCCATCAGCGCCTGCACGGCCTTGGCCACGGCCAGATAGGTCTTGCCGGTACCGGCGGGCCCGATGCCGAAGGTGATCGTGTTGTGGTCGATGGCGTCGACGTAGTGCTTCTGGTTCAGCGTCTTGGGACGGATGTTCTTGCCCCGGCGCGAGACGATGTTGAGGCTCAGCACCTCGGCCGGGGTCTCGGTGGTATCGGCGGTGAGGATGCCGTAGGCGCGTGAGACGGCGTCGGCAGTGAGGTTCTGCCCGTGCTTGATCAGCTCGAGCAGCTCCTCGAACAGCCGGACGGCCGTGGCGTTGTCGGCGGCCGCGCCGGTGATCGTGATCTCGTTGCCGCGGACGTGGATGTCGCTGTCGAGCTTGGTCTCGATGACCCGCAGCAGCTCGTCGCGCGAGCCGAGCAGGGCGACCATCGCCTGCTCGCCCGGGACGACGAGGGTCGTTGACACGCGGTCGGCGTGCGTCGTGGGGTCGACGTCGGATGTGCTGGAAGGCGTGTCGGTCAACGCGGGCTTTCTGGTCGGCGGACTGTGCTGGCAACTGTACCGGCGCAACGCCCCCCGATAACGGCTGATTCCGCCCGAATTAGCCGGGCGGCCAGCCCATCGGGCGGCCGGCGAGCACGTGCGCGTGCACATGGAACACGCTCTGCCCCACACCCGCGCCCGTGTTGAACACCGTGCGGAAGTCGGTCAACCCCTCCTGCGCAGCGAAGCCACGGATCCCGGCAAGCACGCCGGCGGAGGCTGCGGCGTCGCCGCCGAGGTCGGAGACGTCGGCGTAGTGCTGCCGCGAGACGACGAGCGCGTGCACCGGTGCCTGCGGGTTGACGTCGGCGAAGGCGTAGCTGTGCTCGTCCTCGTAGAGCTTCACGGACGGGACGTCGCCGGCCACGATCTTGCAGAACAGGCAGTCAGGATCTGGCGAGGCCACGCTCGACAGGCTACTGCGCCGGCATCTCGTTACCATTCGACCGTCCGTGTCGAATCCTTGACGACCGTGGAGGTGACCCGTGTCGAATGTCGGTGGCGATCCGTCCGCGATGAGCGGTGGCGCAGCGACCCTGCATCGGGAGGGATCAGCGTTGGATCAGCTGCGGGCCGGGATCACCGCGGCCGGCGGCTCGGTGTCCGGTGCCGCCGGTGAGGCCGCTCTCGCCGGTGCGGTGGACAGGTTCACCGCCGCGTGGTCGACGATGCTCGGCGACACCGGGCTGCAGATCGGCACGGCGGCGCAGCTGGCGGCGAACGCGGCCGCGGACCTCACCACTGCGGGCGGGCACTGATGGGTTTCGAACTGCCGCCCGGAGATCCCGACGCGCTCGACGCCGGACTCGCCAAACTGGGATCCATCGCCGGGACCCTGCACACGTCCGGCGGCAGCATCAAATCCGGGTTCGCCGCGGCGCTGTCGACCTGGCACGGCACCCGCTCCGACGACTTCCGCAAGGCCTCGGCCGGCATGCAGCTGCAGGTCATGGAGGGCAGCACGGCGCTGCAGAACACGACGGCGGACCTGCGGGGCTATGCCCGGTTGCTGCGCAGCAACACCGAGCAGATCAAGGCGCTCAAGCACCAGGCCGACGTCCGCAACGCCCAGGCCGACGCCTTCGCCAAGAACCACGCACACAGTCCGGACGCGGTCGACCTGGAGTACCAGCACGCCGCGACCTACGTCGGGTCACTGGAGCAGCAGGCCGAGGATCTGCGCGGGGACGTTCGGCGCTCGGCGCTGGCCGTGGCCGCGATGGTCGACGCCGCCACCGACATGGCCGTTCCCCACTCCGCATCACTGACACCCGCCGAGATCGGTCGCCGCGTCGACACCACCACCGGCATTGCCGGCATCCAGGCCGCCCTGGCCAAGGGCACGCTGACGGCCGATCAGGCGTGGGGTGCGCTGGCCACGGCGTCCACCGAGGTGCCGGAGGACGCGATCAACGCCGACGGCAGCATCGACGGCAACAAGCTCGAGGACGACGTCGCGAAGGAGGAGAAGGAGAACCCGGCCAAGAAGGGCCTGGACACCACGCTGGACTACTGGACGCTCGCCACCGCCGCCCCGGGGGGCTGGTCGCTGGCGTCACTGGCCAACGCGGCCCGGGAGTTCACGACGGCGAAGTCACAGCTGCCCGTCGATCTGTACAAGCTGACCCAGAAGGAACTCGACGCCATCCCGAAGGGACCGGTCCAGGACGCGGACTCGCTGCTCCGGGAGATCGAGGAAGGGCCGAAGTGGACACCGGCCGACGACGCCGCCGTAGATGCCGCCGGCAATCTGAGCAAGGCCGAGGAAGCGATCGGTGGCCTGGGCAAGTTCGAGGCGGTCGGCCGGGTGTTCGACGGCCTTGCGGTCGTCGGCGACGTCTGGACGCTGGCCGATCCGAACTCCGAGACCGACGACAAGGTGGACGCGGGGGTCAACCTCACCGGCCTTGCCTTGACGACCGACGCAGGTTCCGGCTTGGCCGTCGACGGCCTGGTGGCGAGCGGGCTGATCGGTGCCGATGCCGCAGTGGGTTGGGTTCCCGTCGTCGGCTGGGGACTTGTCGCGATCACTGCAGGCTATGAGGTCTACAAGCACTGGGATACGGTCACGAAATACGCGAGCACGGCCTACCACGCGACCGCGAACTTCGTGACGAACACCGCCCCGCACGCGCTGTCGAGCGCGGCACACAGCGTCGGCCACTTCGTCACCAGCCACCTCCCGCACATCCACATCCACAACCCGTTCTGAGGTGAGGTCCGTGGTGCAACCGCCGTTCGCGGTCGAGCAGCTGTTCGACGACCTCGGCGACGAGGAGTACGTCAGCTACCCGCCGCTGACCCGCGACGAGCTCGTCGGCCTCGGCGACGAGCCCCTGCTGCGCGACATCGAGGACCTGACCTGGTGGTCGGATCTCGACGAACGCACCCGGACCGAGGTGTCGGCGACCGCGCAGCGGGGCCTGCTGGCCCGGGGCCTCGTGGCGCTCGACCCCGCCGGCGCGACCCGGATTGACGTCACCCCGCGCGTGCGAACCGTGCTCGCGCTGCGCAGCGCGCCGGCGTTCGTCACGCTGGTCGGCAACGTGGGCCGGCCAAGTCCCACGCTGCGCTGCTACGGCGTCCTCGGCCCGGAGCAGCGCGTCGCCGTGCTCGTGGAGGCGCGGATCATGACCGGCATCGCCGAATACCTGCTGTGCCGGCCCGCCTACGCCGCCGGCGTGGTCACCCGGTTCCTGCTCGCCCCGCCGGACGCGTCCGATCCGGACGCGCGACCGGCACCCGACGGTTTGGGCACGCACGTCGTGCAGCGGCGCCTGGAACTGTTCCCGCCCGGTTCTCTGGACCGCGGTCAGCGGTTCCTGGCCTCGGCGGGCACGGCCGCAGCAGCGCTGGCGCCGGTCGGCCCCGACGGGCACGCCGGGCAGGCCCGCAGCGTCAGCGAGCGGTCGGTGCTGGACCTGGTCGCGGCGACCTGGGGCGAGCAGGGGGCGCAGTGGGCCTCGGCCGCCGACGCCACCCGACGATGAGCATCCCCGGGTCCGTCGTCCCGCAACTGGTGATCGACAGCGTCCTGGTGCTGGGAACACTCGCGTATCTCCCCCGCGCCGTGCGTCGCAAGAAGAACCGCACGTTCCCGATCACCGTCCTCGTCCTCGCTGGCGTGGGACTGTGGTTCAACGTGCACGGTCACAGCATCGCCGGGTGGCAGGAGGGATTCCGGGTTGACCACTGACGAGACGATCTCCGACCCGGGCCGCGGCGGATTGAAAGCGGTTCGATGGGGGCGATTCCTGCGCGACCACGAGGCGGTGCGTGAGGCGGCCCGCACCCACCGCGTCGTTCTGAACACCTACTCCGCCGACGAGCTGCGCACCGACGGCGTCGGCGTGGTGCAGTTGTGGCCGCCGTCGGTGCCACCTTCTCGCCGCCAGACGCCGTTGGGCGTACAGGCGTTCCAGGCCACGTTCGCGCCACCCGGCGCGTGTCTGTGGGCCGCCGCGACAACACGGGAGAGAATCACCGACTCGGTACACATCGAGTTAGTGGGCGACATCGCCCGGGTCTGCGAACCGGTCGACCTCCAGACCGACGGCGTCGGCCGCGAGTACGTCCTCAGCGTGGAGCCCGTCGCCATGGCCCTCGCCCGCTGCCTGGACATCGTCACCGCCAGCGCGCCCGACGTCGAACTCCTCACGCGCCTTCGCGGCTACTTCCCCTGGCAGTGGACCAACGACCAGAACGGACGGCCCCGACCCCACCGGTTGCCCCCAGAGCAGATGCGCGACCTGCGCGTCCGCTTCAGCTGCACCCCCGGCTCGTCGCCCACGGTCATCGACGACATCCGCACACACTGCGCGGACGTACCGGCCCTGCCCGAGACACCTGCCCGCGCCGACGTCGCCGCCGTCCTTGACGCCTTCTTCGCCGGCGGACACGTAACCGACTAGACACCGATCGGTCGTTGTTCTGGGTCGAGCCATGTGGGTGGGATCCAGACGGGTGTGT
>CAZZVT010000054.1:0-19205 GCA_964657545.1 uncultured Jatrophihabitantaceae bacterium | reverse complement strand
ACGTCATGGGCGACGAGGCCGGCGGCATCACCCAGCACATCGGTGCCTACCAGGTTCACGTCGAGCACGACGACGGCACCGGACCCGTCGACCGGCCGATCACCTTCATCGACACCCCCGGTCACGAGGCGTTCACCGCCATGCGTGCCCGTGGTGCGGCCACCACCGACATCGTCGTGCTGGTCGTCGCGGCCGACGACGGCGTCATGCCGCAGACCATCGAGGCGCTCAACCACGCCCAGGCGGCCGGCGCCCCGATCGTGGTCGCGGTCAACAAGATCGACAAGGAGGACGCCAACCCCTCCAAGGTGCGCCAGCAGCTCACCGAATACGGGCTGGTCGCCGAGGAGTACGGCGGTGACACCCTGTTCGTCGACGTGTCGGCTCGCTCGAACCTGCACATCGACGATCTGCTCGAGGGCATCCTGCTCACCGCCGACGCGGCGCTGGATCTGCGGGCCAACCCCGAGCAGGACGCGCAGGGCATCGTCATCGAGGCCCGGCTCGACCGCGGTCGTGGTCCGGTGGCCACCCTGCTCGTGCAGCGCGGAACGCTGCACGTCGGCGACTCGGTCGTGGCCAGCGACGCGTTCGGTCGCGTCCGCGCCATGATCGACGAGAACGGCGACAACGTCGACGTCGCCACCCCGTCGCGTCCCGTGCAGGTGCTGGGCCTCACCTCGGTGCCCAGCGCGGGCGACTCGTTCCTCGTCGTCGAGGAAGACCGGATTGCCCGGCAGATCGCCAGCCGTCGCGAGGCGCGCGAGCGCAACGCCCAGCTGGCGTCCTCCCGGCGCCGGGTCTCGCTCGACGACCTGGACCAGGCCCTCGCCGAGGGCAAGGTCGAGGCACTGAACCTGATCATCAAGGGTGACGTGTCCGGTTCGGTCGAGGCGCTCGAGGACTCCCTGGTCAACATCGACATCGGTGAGGACCGCGCCGAGGTCTCGTTGCGGGTCGTCAGCCGAGGCGTCGGCGCCATCACCGAGAACGACGTCAACCTGGCCATCGCCTCCGACGCCGTCGTCATCGGCTTCAACGTGCGACCCGAGGGCAAGGCCCGCGAGCTCGCCGAGCGCGAGGGCGTCGACATCCGGTACTACTCGGTGATCTACCAGGCCATCGAGGAGATCGAGGCTGCACTCAAGGGCATGCTCAAGCCCGAGTACGAGGAGGTGCAGCTCGGCACCGCCGAGGTCCGTGAGGTGTTCCGTGTCCCGCGGATCGGCAACGTCGCCGGCTCACTCGTGCGCACCGGCATGATCCGACGCAACAGCAAGGCGCGTCTGGTGCGTGACGGCTCGGTCGTCGCCGACAACCTCACCGTCGAGTCCCTGCGCAGGTTCAAGGACGACGCGACCGAGGTACGCGACGGCTACGAGTGCGGTATCGGGCTCGGCTCGTACAACGACATCAAGATCGACGACGTCATCGAGACGTTCGAGTTGCGCGAGAAGCCTCGGGTCTAAAGCGCTTCGCAAAGAAGGGGCCCTGCTCCGGGCGGTCAGGCTTGATCCCTGCGCAGGGCCCCTTCCTTGTTCCGCTGTTGCCCAGGTCTTCGCTTTCTTGTTTCGGTGCGATTGTGGATCTTGCTGTCGTTGCTCGATCGAGGCCCTGGCTTGAGTTGGAGGTGAGTGGGCATGGTTGTCGGTGTCCTGATCGCTGATTGTCTGCTCGGCGACGTGCATTCGTTGAAGGAGAAGCGGTCGGTCGTGCGGCCGGTTGTGGCCGAGTTGCGCAAGCGGTTCGAGGTTGCGGCCGCCGAGACCGGTGATGCCGGGTTGCACCGGCGGGCCGAGTTCTCGGTGTCGCTCGTGTCCGGCGAGCGCGCACACGTCGTCGAGGTGCTCGAGCAGTGCGAGCGGCTGGTGGCCGGGCGTCCCGAGCTGGAACTGCTGTCCACCCGGACGCGGGTGCTCGACGACGACGACCTGGAATAGGTCCACTCACAAAGGAGTAGGTCATGGCCGACGGCCCCCGCGCCCGCCGGATGTCAGGGCGCATCAAGCAGATCGTGGCCACCGTGATCGAGCGTCAGATCAAGGATCCGCGGCTCGGCATGGTGACGATCACCGATGTACGGGTCACCGGCGACCTGCACGACGCGACGGTGTTCTACACCGTGCTCGGCGACGAGGAGGACCGCGTCGCCTCGGCCGCGGCGCTCGAGTCCGCGAAGGGCGTTCTGCGCAGCGAGGTCGGCCGGCAGACCGGCGTGCGGTTCACGCCGTCGCTGACCTTCACCCTCGACGCGCTGCCCGAGAACGCGAAGGCGCTCGATGAGCTGCTCGCCCGAGCCGCCGCCGAGGACGCCCGGCTGGAGGCCGTACGCCGGGGCGCGGTCCCGGCGGGCGAGGCCGACCCGTACCGCAAGCCGCGCGAGCGCGACCTCGACGACGAGGGCTGACGCCGGCGCCGCGTGCCGCGTGCGTTCGTCGGGACGGAATGGCAGGCTGACGCGGGTCATGGTGGAACCCAAGCATCGGCACGGCGCGCACCGCCCGCGGCCGCGGCCGTCCCCGGCTGCAGCGCCGGTCCCCGACGCCGAGCCGCTCGAGCCGGCCGCGAGCCAAGGGCCGGCGGTCACCGACGCCCGCCGGCAGCACAGGCGCAACGTCCGGGGCCTGGTCGCGGCCGTCGTGATCACGGCAGGTGTCGTGGTCGCGGCCGTGCTGATCGTCGTCGACGGTCGCTCCGGCAGTTCGGGCACCACGGCCAGCTCGACGACAGCCGACCAGAGCACTGCCACCATCACCGACACGACGGCGTCGAACGCGTTCGTGGCCGGTGCGACCTCCGACATCCCGGCCGTGACCACCTACGACTACCGCAGCCTGGACACCACGCTGAACAACGGGCTGACGGTGACCACCGGCGGTTACCAGAACGCGTTCCGCACGGCCCTGACCGGATCGCTTGCGACCGAGGCCAAGCGGGTGCACCGCGTGCAGACGTTCGCCCTGCTCGCCGCCGGCATCGGAACCCTCGCGAAGAACGGTGCGAGCGCGCAGGTGCTCGTGTTCGGTGCCCAGTCCGACACCGACGACACGACCGGTGGCAAGCCCCGGCAAACGCTCGTCACCCTGACCGCAACCATCGTGCGCAGGGCCAACCGCTACCTGATCTCCGACCTGGAGGCCGGCCGCAACGCCGGTCTGCCGGCCGGCACGGCAGGCCTGCGGGCGGCCGCCGAGGCCGGGCGCTCGGAGGTCACTGCCGTGCTCACCCTGCGGCACGACCACTACGACGCCGACTACGACACGGCGCTGGCGGGCGCGGTCGACCCGCTGCGGAAATCCCTGACCGGTCAGTCGGCCGCCACCCGGCGGCGGATCACCCAGGGCGGCTACGACCTGGCCGGCACGGTCACGGCGGTCGCGGTCCAGAGCGCCGGGGGAGACTCGCTGGTCCTGCTCGTCGCGGCCACCGGCACCCGCACGACCGCCGGCAGGACGTCGGTCGTGGTCGACGGCCGCTACCGGGTCACCGTGGTACGGGTCAGCGGTCGGTGGGTCACCAGCTCGATCAACGCGGTCACCCCCGGTTGACCGCACAGCACACCCCGCCGTCCGGGCGGATCCTGGCACTCGCGGCGTCGGCGTTCGTGGTCCTGGCCGCCGAACCGGTGTACCTGCTCGTCGACACCGCAGTCGTCGGGCACCTGGGTCAGCGCGCTCTGGCCGGGCTGGGGGTGGGCGCTGCGCTGATGGGGTTGCTGACCGTCATCGGGACGTTCGTCGAATACGGGACCACCGGACGCGCGGCCCGCTCGTACGGCGCCGGCCGACGCGACGACGCGGTGCGCGAGGGCGTGCAGGCCACCTGGTTGGCGCTCGCCATCGGCGCCGTCGTCGTGGTGCTGGGCGAGACCTTCGCGGCACCGCTCACCGGCCTGCTCGCCGGCAGCCACGCCACGCAGGTCGCCGCCGAGTCGTGGTTCCGGATCGCTGTTCTCGGTCTGCCGGGGGTGCTCGTCGTGCTGGCCGGCAACGGCTGGATGCGCGGCGTGCAGCTCACCCGGCAACCGGTCGCGATCGTCGTGGTCGCCAATGCGCTGTCGGCGGTGGCGTCGCCGCTGCTCGTCTACCCGGCCGGGATGGGCCTGCGCGGGTCGGCGGTCGCGAACGTCGCGGCCCAGGCCGTGGGTTCGGTGCTGTTCCTGCGCGCGCTGCACCGCGCCGGCGTCGGCCTGCGCCCCGACCTAACGATCATGCGGGCCCAGGCCGCAGTGGGCCGCGATCTCATCGTCCGGGCGGCCGCGTTCCAGGTCGCGTTCCTCACCGCGGCCGCCGCCGCATCGCGCATGGGAACCGCCCAGATCGGCGCCCATCAGATCGGCCTCGAGCTCTGGGAGTTCACGGCGCTGCTGCTCGACTCGTTCGCGATCGCGGCGCAGTCGCTGGTCGGTGCGGCACTGGGCGGCTCGGATGCCGCCGGCGCACGGCTCGTCGCAGCGCGTATCGGCCGCATGGGACTGGTGGCCGGCGTCGCGTTCGCGCTGGTGTTCGCCGCCGGTTGGTCGGTGATCCCGCAGGCGTTCAGTCCGTCGCCGGACGTCCAGCACCAGGCGCACGTGCTGTGGCCCTGGTTCGTGGTCATGCTGCCTGCCGCGGGTGTCGTGTTCGCCCTCGACGGGGTGCTGATCGGTGCCGGCGACGTCGGCTTCCTGCGCACGATCACGGTGGTGTCGGCGGTGTTCGCCTTCGCCCCGCTCAATCTCGCAGCGCTGCACTGGCACTGGGGTCTCGGTGGCATCTGGGCCGGGCTCACCGCGTTCATCGCGGTGCGGCTGGCGGGCATGCTCTGGCGGGTCCGTGGCGAACGGTGGCTCGTCACGGGCCGGGCCGGTCCCTGATCCGGCCTCGATAGGATCGGCTTTCGTGACCGGCCCACCGCTTCGACGTCCGTGGCTGCGTCTGCTCGCCGGGGTCGCCCTGGCAGGCGGAATCGGCTGGGTGGTCGACACCGCCCTGCTGTGGTTGCTGGCCACCCGTGCCGGCGTGCCGGCCGCGGTCGCGGCGGCGATCGGGTTCACCGCGTCCGGGGTCTGCAACCTTGCCGTCAACAGCAGGGTTTTCGGCGGTCGCGGCGCCCCGACGCGCGCCCAGACTTTCCGGTTCGTCACCCTGTTCGCCGTCAATCTGGCCGTGGTGTCGGTGCTCGTGCCCGTTCTGGCCGACGCGCTCGAATCGCAGCTGGCGTCCGAGGGAGTTCGGCTGATCGTCGCGAAGCTGCTGGCCACGGCCGCGCTGCTGCCGGTGAACGCGCTCACCTATCACCGGTGGGTGTTCGTCCCGCCGACGGTTGCCGGCCGCGACACGGCGCGATGACGGCGCTCGGGGGCCACTGCGACGTCTACCCTCGCAAGGTCCAGTCCAGACCCGGAAGAACGGTGTGCAGGTGACGAGGTGGTGACGCGGCGCGGGTCGGCCGACGTGCTGCTCGTCGTGCCGGCCCTCAACGAGCAGGAGGCGCTGCCCGGGGTGATCGACCGGATCCGCGAGGTCCTGCCCGACGTCCAGGTGCTCGTCGTCGACGACGGATCCGCCGACGACACCGCCGTCGTGGCGCGGCGGGCCGCGGTGCGAGTACTCGACATGCCGTTCAACGTGGGTGTCGGCGGCGCGCTGCGGGCCGGGTTGCTCATCGCCTGTCGCGAGGGCTTCAAGGCCGTGGTGCAGTGCGACGCCGACGGTCAGCACCCGCCGGCGAGCATTCCCGACCTCCTCGCCGCCCTGGACCGCGCCGACATGGTGATCGGGGCCCGCTTCGCCGGGGTGGGCGACTACCGGGTGCGCGGCGCCCGCAGCTGGGCCATGGTGCTGCTCGCGCGGGTGATGTCGCGGGTCCACCACACCGAACTGACCGACGTCACGTCCGGGTTCCGGGCGTTCGGGCCGCGGGCCATCGACGTGCTGTCCCGTGAGATGCCGCCGGACTACCTCGGCGACACCGTGGAGGCCCTGGTCGTGGCCAAGGAGTACCGGCTCACCGTGACGCAGGTACCGGTCGCCATGCTCACCCGTCAGGGCGGCGCGGCCAGCCACCGGCCCTTCCGCGCCGGCCTCTACCTGTTCCGGGTGATGTTGATCCTGGCGCTGTCGCTGCTGCGGCTGCTGCGCAGCCGGCTGCGCGGACGTGCGGCATGAACGCCACCGACGCCGTCGGCATCGTCGGCGCGGTGGTCGTGGTCGTCGTGGTCCTGCGACTGGTCATGCGCCGGCGGCTGCTCGTCAAGTACGCCGCCCTGTGGTTGGTCGTCAGCGTGGTCCTCGTGGTCACGGCGGTGATTCCCGGGGGCCTGAGCCGGCTGGCCGACCTGCTCGGCTTCATCGTCCCGGCCAATCTGCTGTTCTTCGCCGGGTTCGTGCTGCTGCTGTTCGTGGCCGTGCAGATCAGCGTCGAGCTGACCTCGGTGGAACGTCGCATCCAACGGCTGGCCGAGGAAATCGCGATCATCAAGGAGAACGACGATCGCCGAGGCGCGCCGTGACCGACAGAGGGGTTTTGCGGGACAGACGCACGTGGCGCTGGGTGGCATTTCCCGTGCTGGTGTTCGCGGCCTTCGTGGTCATGGTCGGGTTGAACCTGAACGGCTCGTCGATCGCGCTGCTGTCGGATGCCACCCACGCGCCCGGTCTGGTCGCCGGTACGCCTCGCGCGATCCGGGCCGACGAGTACCTGATCGAGACGCCGCTTGCCGTCTCGGCCGTTCGGCAGAGCTTCCCCGACACCCAGTACATCGGTCTGACCCCGATCGACCAGATCGCCACGACCCACGCCGGCCCGACCGTGCAGTGGCCCACCCTGTTCAAACCGCAGTCGTGGGGATATCTCGTCGCCGGGTCGAGTCGTGGCCTCGCGGTCAGCTGGTGGTGGCCGTACGTGATCGGGCTCTGGGGCTCGTTCGCGCTCATCGGGCTGCTGACCCGCAGACCGCTGCTGTCCGCGGCGCTGGCCTGCGCGGCGACCTTCACCCCCTACGCCGGGTGGTGGTCGGCGCCGGCGCCGCCGCTCTACATCGGCTACACCGCCGCGGCGGGCGCCTGCGTGATCGGTGCGTGGTTGGTGAGCCGCCGCTGGGTCGCCGCCGTCCTGGGCGCCGCGGCGGGCGCGTTCGGGGTCGCGCTGACCCTGGCGCTGTACCCGCCGTGGGAGATCTCGCTCGTCTTCGTACTGGCCGCGCTGGTCGTCGGGTTCGGCCTCGACCACGCGATCCCGTGGCGTCGACTCGTCTGGCCCACCGCCCTCGGTCTCGGTGTGGCCGTCGCGCTGCTCGGGGTGTGGTTCCTGCAGAACGACGGCGCGATCCGGGCGCAGACCGACACTGTGTACCCCGGCCATCAGGTCAGCGCCGCGGGCACCGCGACCTGGGCCCAGCTGCTCGACGCCCCGCTGAACTTCTGGATGACCGGCACTGCGGGCGGCACGCTGGGCACGGCGGGGCACCTCGGCACGCCGGCCAACCAGTCCGAGGCCGCGTCCAGCTGGTTGCCGCTGCCGGTGGCCGCGCTCATCGTGCTCGGTGCGCTGGAACTGATCGTCGTCGGACTCCGCAGCCGGCGCCGCCGGGAAGCACGGCCCGCGGCCGACGCACCCGAGGTCACGCGAGACCTAGTGTGGACGCTGTCGCTGCTGTCCGGCGTCGGGTTGCTGTTGCTCGGGTGGGCCGTCCTGCCGCTGCCCGGTGCGCTCGGCAGCCTCACCGAGCTGCGGCGCGTCGAGCCGTACCGCACGCAGCTCGCCCTCGGGTTCGACGCCCTCCTTCTCGTCGCCGTGGCCACCCGGGTGTCGGTCCGTCGACCCGTCGCGTGGCGCTGGCCGGTGCTGGTCGTGGCGGCCCTCGCGACCGCCGCCACGACGGTCTACTCCGAGCGCCACCTGCCGTGGGACCGGGCCTCGGTCCCGACCGTTCTGGTGGTACTCAGCGGCCTCGCACTGGGGGCCACCTTCGCCGGACTCCTGCGGCGCAGGGTGGCGGTCGTGGCTGCGCTGACGCTCGCCGTCTACGCGGTCGTCAGCTGGGGGCTGATCAACCCGCTGCAGCACGGCATCACCCCCCTGACACGAGATCGCCTGGTGCGGAGCGTGAAGTCAGCCACCCACGGCACCGCGAACCCCCGCGTCGAGGTCTTCGGCCGCGAGACGGGCGTCAGCCTCGTGCTGGTCGCGAAGGTGCGCGCGGCGGGCCTGCAGAGCCTGACCGGGACCACGCTGTACCCGAACGCCGCGCTGATGAGTCGGCTGACGCCCACCCAGCGCAGCCTGTGGAACAACTACGCGCAGTACCGCTGGGTGGCGGCTCCGGCCGGAACGCCGGCCACCATCGTGCAGACGCACGGCACCCAGATGCAGCTGACGGTGTCGCCGTGCGATCCCACGCTGCTGGCCGGGGCCCGCCCGGGCTGGGTCGTGTCCGACAGCCCCCTGGCGGGGTCCTGTCTCACGCCCGTGTCGAGCGTCCGCCAGCAGACCGGATCGGTCGTGCACCTCTACCGGGTGTCGACGTGAGCGCTGCGTCGGCGACGTACCTGCGGGTTGCGACCGTCGCGACACCCGGGCCGATATGTTTCTCCTCGATGCCCACGAACCGGACCGCGAGATGACGCCCCCGCAGACCCTCAATCCGCGTCAGACCCTGCTGTGGAGCCTGTTCGACTTCTCCCTGGGGCGAGGCCTGGAGATCGGGCCGCTGCACAACACGGCGGTGCCGCAGGAGCACGCCGACGTCCGGTACCTCGACGTGTTCGACCGCGACCAGCTCGTGGCGAACTACGCCGACGACCCGGGCGTGCCGACCGACGCGATCCCGGACATCGACTACGTCTTGTCGGCCGGCGGCCGGGTCCGTTCGATCCCCGAGACGATTGGTGACGTCGAGCGCTTCGACTGGGTCATGGCCTCACACGTCATCGAGCACGTGCCCGACGTCATCGGGTGGCTCGAGGACATCGCCACGATCGTCGTCGACGGCGGCGCGCTGGTGCTCGCGGTCCCGGACCGTCGCTACTGCTTCGACCTCCACCGCCCCGGCACCACCGTGGGCCAGATGCTGCAGGCCCACGAACTGCGCGAGACGGTTCCGTCCGTCCGCGCGGTGTACGACTACAAGCGCGGCCACGCATCGGTGCGCGCGCCGATGGTCTGGGCGAACAAACTCGTCGGTTACGAGAACCGCATCTTCGCGCTGGACCTCGTGCGGTCGCTCGTCGAGCGGGCGCGCCAGGGGGAGTACATCGACAGCCATGTGTGGCTGTTCACGCCGGGAACGCTGCTCGAACAGATCATCGAGCTGCGCACGCTAGGCCTGGCCGAGTGGCGGGTCGAGACCCTCGTCCCGACCAAGCACAACCAGCTCGAGTTCTACGCGGTGCTGCGGCGGCTGCCCCGGGGCAGCGACTGGGACCCCGAACTCCTGGCCGACGAGCCGGTGCCCGGGCGGATGCCGGACTGGTTGATCGAGACGACGCAGGCGGCCCGGGATCGCGACGCGGCCCGAGAGCAGGTCCTGACGCTGCGCACCGAGCTCGACGACGCGCGTTCCGAGACCCGGGCGCAATCGGCCCGCATCGCCGAGCTGACCACCCAGCTGCAGCGAGCCCGGCGCGGGCCGGCCGACCGGTCGATGTCGCGCGCGACCTGGCTGCGCGTCAAGCGGCGTATTCGGCGGATGCCCGGATTCCGGTTCGTCCGCTCGGTGGTCCCGCGCCGCTGAGGCACCCCCGTCGCCCTGCTGCGCCGTACACCGAGCCGTGCTCGATGAGCCAGGTTCGGTCGGGACGCACGCCCACGATCGATAAACTGCGCCACGAAGGAGGTCACACCATGCGCGCGTTCGCGACCATGGCTCACTACGACCCGCGCGGTCGGGTAGCCCCGCACGTGCGACGTCATGTCGAGGCGTTGACCAAGGCGTTCGAGCGCGTCGTGGTGGTCTCGACCGCCGACCTCGAACCCGCCGACGAGGCCTGGCTGGTCGCGAACTGCGAGCTGCATCGACGCGCCAACTACGGCTACGACTTCTTCAGCTACCGAGCCGGCCTGCTCGAGGCGGGCAACCTCGAGGACTACGACCGCGTGGTGATCTGCAACGACTCCTTCGTCGGACCCCTGCAGGACTACGAGCAGATCCTCGAGGCGATGTCGCGCCGGCCCGTCGACTTCTGGGGGCTCACGGGCTCCGAGCGGGTCGCGCCGCACGTGCAGAGTTTCTTCGTCTGCTTCATGCCCTGGGTGGTCCGCTCGCACGCCTTCCAACAGTTCTGGCAGCGGATGAGCCCGGTGTCCGATCGTCTGCAGGTGATCCGTCGCTATGAGGTCGGGATGTCCACCGCCCTGCAGGAAGCCGGTTTCGCCGGCGGCAGCTACTTCACCGAGAACGACGCCGACCGGCGTATCGGCCGGCTCCGGGTGCTGTGGTGGGCAGCGTTGCGGGCCCAGAAGAAGCCCGCGCGGGCGCGGCTCGGCGCGTTCCGTCGCTTCGCGACGGAGGCGTGGAATCCGTGCGCCGGGCTGGCCGACCGCGCGCTGGGCGAGTCCCGGCTGCCCCTGGTCAAGATCGACACGTTGCGCTACGACCCCTACGGACTCGGTGCCGACTCGCTGCTGAGCGCCTGCGAGGCGGCCTACCCGGAGCAGTTCGGCGACATCAGGACGTTCCTGGCCGAGACCGCGCGCTTCTACCCGCCCCGCAAGGGTGAGGTCCTGCCGGCGCCGGTCGCGCCGTTGCGGGTGGCGTATCCGGCGGTGCGCTACCGATGAACCGGATTACCAGACTGGCCCGCTCGGCCCTGGGCGACGCCGCTCCGGACACGCTGTCGGGCCCGGTGCGGGCCGGGCTCACCGAGCAGCGACGACTCGCGGCCCTGCGGACGATCCTGCGGGCCGACGTCTTCGACCAGGAGTGGTACGAGGCGCAGACGGGTCTGACGTTCGGCAGCGTCGAACGCGCATGCTGGCACTACGTCCGCAAGGGCCGCAGCGTCGGGCATTCACCGCACCCGCTGTTCGAACCGTCGGTCGCCTGGCCCAACAGCTTCGACAACGACGCCGCGCTCGACCCGCTCGCCCGTCATCTGGGCGGTCAGTCCCCGGCTTCCGGCATCGTGCACCCGGCGTTGGCGCCGTCGTGGGGCCAGCACGACCGTGGACGGCCGCGCTGGCTGCGGTGGGCCGACGACGCCGAGGACGACAGCGTCGTGCCGCTCACCTGGGCCGATCCGGCGACCCCGCTGACGTGGTCGGCCTTCCGGCGTCAGGCGCTCGAGCGGGCGAGAGAGACACAGCGGATGCGCCAGCTGCGCAGGGACATCCGGCCCCAACGCGCGCTCCCTGCCGCGGCGTCGTCCTTCGTCGTGCCGGCGCCCCGCGCCACCGCGCCGGATCCGGCGGCACCGTTGGTCTCGATCGTCATGCCTACCTGGAACCGCGCCCCGCTGCTGCGTGCGGCGGTTGCCTCGGTGGCCGCGCAGACCCTCACCGACTGGGAGCTGATCGTCGTTGACGACGGTTCCGACGACGACACCCTGCTCGTCCTCGAAGGACTCGCCCGGCACGACTCGCGCATCCACGTGGTGCCGATGCCGCACGGCGGCGTGTGCCGGGCGCGCAACAGCGGCATCGCCGCCGCTCGCGGTCGCTGGCTGGCGTTCCTCGACTCCGACAACACCTGGGAACCCGACTTCCTGCACACCATCATCGGGTTCGCCGAGGCCGAGAACGCGCCGTGGGCGCACGCCGCGATGAAGCTGATCGGTGAGGACGGCGTGCGGTACCGCGGTTTCGAGGGCACCCGGGAGCATCTGCTCGTCGGCAACCACATCGACCTCAACGTGCTCGTCGCGCTGCGAGACGTTGTCGACCAGGTCGGCGGGTTCGACGAATCGCTGCGACGCGCGGTCGACTACGACCTCGTGCTGCGGCTCAGCAACACCGCGCCGCCACGGTTCGCCCCGTTCGTCGGCGCCAACTACGCCAACAGCCGCGAGGACGACCAGCGCATCAGCGTCGCGGAGGCGTTCACGTGGAACTCCGTCGTGGCGCAACGGCACCTGATCGACCTCGACGCCGAGCGTCGACGCGAACGGGTGGCCGGTCGGGTCAGCATCGTGGTGCCGATCCTGAACCGGGTCAACGACGCCGCCGAGCTGATCACCGCGCTGCGGCACGCAGCTGCCGACCAGGAGATCGTGGTGGTCGTCGCCGGTCAGAGCCAGTCGCTGGCCCGCGCGCTGTCGACCGCTGCGCTCGGCGTGCCCGACATCTCGGTCGTCTACTGGTCCGCCGACCTGAACTGGGCCGCCTGCATCGGCTTCGGCGCCACGTACGCCACGGGGGAGTACCTCGTCGCCTGGCGACCCAACTGCCTGCCGGTGCCTGGCTGGTGGGAGCCGCTGCGTCGTGCGCTCGAGGACCCCTCGATCGCGATCGTGCAGCCGCTCACCCTGATGCGCGACGGGCGCATCAGCAGCGCCGGTGCCACGTTCGTGCGACCCGACCCGTTCCCGTCGCCGCTGCTGGCCGGGTTCCCGATCGACGACGCCCGGCCGCTCGGCCTGACCCGCGTCCCCGCGGCCTACGCGGGCGTTCTGGCCGTGCGGGCCGACGACTTCTGGTCCGTCGGCGGCCTGGACTCGATCTTCGGCAACGCTCTCGGTGAGGTCGACCTGTCGCTGCGGGCCGAAGCCGAGGGCGTCGGGGTGACCGCCGTGGTCACCGACGCGCAGGTGATCGCTCGCGAGCCCCGTCAGTACCGGCTCGCACCCGATCTGTCGGCGTCGGCGAAGCTCATGCGCCTGCGGCACTCCGACCCGCCGAGTTCGGACGAGGTCTGGAAGCTGCTCGACTTCGAGGTGATCGGGCGGCGGGCACAGTCGCTGCCCGCCCACACGAACACCCCCGTTGAGATGGGTGCGACCCCCGTCGTTCGACCGGTGATCCACGAGCACCCGCGACAGTTGCGCTGGGCGCTGGACATCGCCGCCCCCGCCGGTCCGAAGGGCCTGCTGTGGGGCGATCTGCATTTCGCCAATTCGCTGGCGGCCTCGTTGCGGCGGCTCGGGCAGCAGGTGCACGTCGATTTCCGCGAGGCCCGGATGTCGCAACACCGCGACCTCGACGACGTGACCGTGGTGCTGCGCGGGCTCGACCTCGTCGCCCCCCGGCCGGGCGGCCTGTCCCTGATGTGGATCATCAGCCACCCCGACCTCGTCACCGAGCCCGAGTGCGCCGCGTACGCGAAGGTCTTTGCGGCGAGCACCCATTGGGCGCAGACGGTGTCGGCCCGGTGGGGCTTCACCGTCGAACCGCTGCTGCAGTGCACCGACGCCGACCTGTTCCGACCCGACGCCGCCGCTGCGGACACCGGCGACGACGTGGTGTTCGTCGGCAACTCCCGAAAGGTCCAGCGGCTGTCGGTCAAGTACGCGATCGACGCGGGCATGAAGCCGGTGGTCTGGGGCGGTGGGTGGTCCGGCGTCATCCCCGACGACCGCATCGCCGGTGAGTACGTGCCGAACGCCGAGCTGCCGGCGCTGTACGCAGCGGCCGGGGTCGTGCTGTCCGACCACTGGGACGACATGCGCCACGAGGGTTTCATCGCCAACCGGATCTTCGACGTCCTGGCCAGCGGCGGGCGCCTGCTCAGCGACGACGTCACCGGCCTGGCGGACCTCTTCGGCTCGGCCGTACCGCTGTTTCATTCCGAGCACGACGTCAAGGCAGTCTTCGCCGGGGACTGGCGCACGCACTGGCCGGATCGGGAGCAACGGCTCGCCCTGGCCGAGAAGGTACGCAGCGAGCACTCGTTCGACTCGCGGGCACGCACGCTGCTCGAGGTCGCGATGCGGCAGGTCGTCCTGCCGGACCGCGGACCCTGATCGGCTCGTGGGCATCGAGCTGTGACCACTTCCGCCGACCGGCCTCCCGCGCCCGACGGCCTCGTCGTCGTCGACAAGCCGGCGGGCTGGACGTCGCACGACGTCGTGGCCCGGTTGCGGCGCCTGGCCCGCACCCGCCGGGTAGGGCACGCCGGCACCCTGGACCCGATGGCGACGGGCGTGCTGGTCGTCGGGATCGGTGCCGCGACGAGGTTGCTGCACCATCTCGTGCTCACCGACAAGGCCTATCAGGCGACGGTGCGGTTGGGGCAGAGCACGCTCACCGACGACGCCGAGGGTGAGCTGACCGGCGGGTCATCTGCCGCCGGCCTGGATCCGGACTGGGTGCGGGCCGCCTTCGGTCCGCTCACCGGCGACATCGAGCAGGTGCCGAGCTCGGTGTCGGCGATCAAGATCGACGGGCAGCGCGCCTACCAGCGGGTCCGCGACGGTGAATCGCCCGTCCTGCCGGCCCGTCCGGTCACCGTCGCCCGCTTCGAGGCACTCGACTTCCGTCGGGCCGGGCCGGATCTGCTCGATGTCGACGTCGCCGTCGAGTGCTCGTCGGGCACCTACGTGCGGGCGCTGGCCCGCGACCTCGGCGCGGCGTTGGGCACCGGCGGTCACCTCACCGCCCTGCGGCGCACCCGGGTCGGCCCGTTCACCCTCTCGGGCGCCGCGACCCTCGACGAGCTCGCCGAGCGCGAGCACCCGGTCACGCTGGCGCTGCCCGAGGCGGTGGCGACCGCGCTGCCCACCCGCACCGTCGACGCCGACGAGGTCCGCGAACTGTCCTTCGGGCGAAGCCTCGGACCCACCGGCGACCCGGCCACCCACGGCGCGTTCGCGCCCGACGGCCGGGTGATCGCGCTGCTGCAGGATCGCGAGGGCCGCGCGCGTCCGGTGCTGGTGTTCACGCCGGCGGGCTGAACTCGATCCGGACACCGGACGCCGCGACCACTCTCAGTACAGTTCGGTCGTGCAGCGATGGCAGGGACTCAAGGACGTGCCGACCGGCTGGGGGCACAGCGTCGTGACCATCGGTGTGTTCGACGGCGTGCACCGCGGCCACCAGTCGATCATCGCCGAGGCAGTGGCCGAGGCCGCCGAGCGCGGCCTGCCGAGCGTGCTGATCACGTTCGTGCCGCACCCGGCCGAGGTCGTGCGCCCGGGCACCCACCCGTCGGTGCTCACCACGCTGGTGCGGCGCGCCGAGATCGTCGAGCAGCTCGGTGTCGACGTGTTCTGCGCGCTGCCCTTCACCCTCGAGCTGTCGAAGCTGTCGCCGGCGGAGTTCGTGCACGCGACGCTGCTCGACAGGCTGCACGTCTCGTCGGTCATCGTCGGCGAGAACTTCCGCTTCGGCCACCAGGCGGCAGGCGACATCGACACGCTCATCGGGTTCGGCCGCCGCTTCGGATTCACCGCCCGCGGCGCCCACCTGCTCGAGGAACACCAGCAGACCCTGAGTGCGACGCACGTCCGCTCGAGCGTGCAAGCCGGCGACCTGCGGGTCGCCAACGAGATCCTCGGCCGTCCCCACCGCCTCGACGGCGTCGTCGAGCGGGGTGATCAACGCGGCCGCGAGCTGGGTTACCCGACGGCCAACCTGCGCACCGACGACCGGGCAGCGGTGCCGGCCGACGGCGTCTACGCAGGCCGGGTCGTGCGCCTGGACGAGTGGGGCCGCACGGTCGACGCACCACCGCTGGGCACCGCGGCCATCTCGATCGGCACGAATCCGACGTTCGACGTGCGGCAGCGGCGCGTCGAGGCCTTCGTGCTCGACTTCTCCGGCGACCTGTACGGCTCGAACCTCGGGGTCGAGTTCGTCGAGCGGCTGCGTGGAATGGAGCGCTACGACGGGATCGATGCGCTGGTGGCGCAGATGGCGCTCGACGTCGAACGCACGCGTCAGCTGATGACGTGACCGGGTAACGCCTGAGCTCGATGTACGGTCGCTCGTCGGTTCGGAAATGTTGGCCTTGGAGGTAGACGAGTGACCGTGCTCCCTACCCTGCCGAAGCGCTACTGCCCGGTGTGCAACCGCGACTCCGAGCCGCCGTTCAAACCGGGACCGGGCGGCAGGCCGGACGCCGGCTGTCCACACTGTTCCAGCCTCGAGCGGCATCGTTTCCTGGCGATCCTGCTGCCCTGCCTGGAACCGTTACTCGGTCGGCGTGAGGTCCTGCTCGACGTTGCCCCGTCGCCGCAGGTCACGCCCCTGCTCGCGCGACTCGGCATGCAGCACGAGGTGCGGATCGACCTCGGGGCGGACAACCGGCTCGTCGACGTGATGTGCAGCCTCACCGACATTCCGCTTCCGGACGATTCCGTCGACCTCGTCGTCTGTTATCACGTGCTCGAACACATACCCGACGATCGGCGTGCGATGGCCGAACTGGCGCGGGTCCTGCGTCCTGGAGGACTGGCGGTGCTGCAGGTTCCGTTCCGGCCGGGGACGCTCACCGACGAGGATCCCGGCGCCTCCGAATCGGAGCGGCTCAGGAGATTCGGTCAGGCGGATCACGTTCGCTTCTACGGCGACGACTTCGACGACCGTCTCGTCGAGGCAGGTCTCACGGTCCACAAGATCACGCCGTTGGAGCTGCTCGGGCAGGCGGCCTGCATGCTGTTCACCTTGCGGCCGGCCGAGACGGTGTGGCTGGCCTCCCCGTCCGCGAACGCGCGCTCTCCGCTGCACGTCGAGCGGCCGCCGACCAGCCTGACGCTGGCTCTGGACGACCTGATCGGCGACCTGGCGAGGCAGTACGCGGCACTCGAGGAAGCGAACGCCCGAGTCGCGGCTCTGGAACGTCGCCAGATCGCGCTCACCGAGGCCCGCGAGCGCGCCAGGGCACGGGTGGCAGTGCTGGAACGCCGCCAGGCCCCGCTGGCCGAGCTGGCTCGTCGCCTGCCGGCACCGCTGCGTACCCGCATCCGCAGGATCGGCGCAGGGCGGTGAAGCGCGGCTGAGTCAGGCGAGCAGCTTGCGCACGACCCGTCCGAACACGAGCCTGCCCGCAGCAGCGGCCAGCGGTTCGGCGAAGTGCGGCAGGTGGGCCGGGTTGGCGACCTCGCGCCACGTGGTGCGCGATCCCGCGCCGAGAGCCTCGACGGTCAGCTCGGCCCAGCCGAACACGACCCGCCCGCGCTTCTCGATGCGGCAGAAGCCGGGCCGCCCGTCGGCCGGCGGCTCCCACACGACGACCTCCATCGGGTCGTCGAAACCGAGGCGTGCAGTGCCCGTGCGGCCGGTGAAGCGGGTTCCGACGCCGGCCGGCGGGGCGGTCTCGACCCGCACCCGGGTCAGCGGCACGTGCTCGCCGTGCCGTGGCCAGTCCGTCACCCGGGCCCAGGCCTGCTCGGGCGGCAACGAGGAGTTCGCGGTGACGACGAAGGGGGCCATGATTCGCCAGTGTAGGCAGCGCCGATGCCGCGTCCGGTTCACGCCCGGTCGACGTCGTCCGGGCCCCGAGCTCGGCTGCTGGTACCGTCAAGGCAGATGTGTGGTGCTTCTCGCCCACCCATCCAGCGAGCGCGTCCGACATTCGCCGTGAACCAGACCGGTGAAGCGTGCCCGCACCGAACCGAAGGAGCCGTCTGTGCCTCTCGCCCAGGACGTCAAGAAGCAGATCATCGCCGAGTACGGCTCCGTCGACGGAGACACCGGCTCGGCCGAGGTCCAGGTCGCGCTGCTCACCCGGCGCATCAGCGATCTCACCGAGCACCTCAAGTTCCACAAGCACGACCACCACAGTCGTCGCGGATTGCTGCTGCTCGTCGGCCAGCGCCGCCGCCTGCTGAACTACCTGGCCAAGGTCGACATCAACCGCTACCGCTCGATCGTCGAGCGGTTGGGTCTGCGCCGATAGCCATCCGGGGAGCGACTCGTCGAGTCGCTCCCTCTGCGTTTCACAACCCCATATCCACGCCGGACGCACAGTGCGCGTGTCCCTGCGATGACCGACCTGCTGACGATGCCGGTCCTCGGTAGTGGCGGCCCGGAGCCTGACACGGTTCCCGTTCGCTTCGATCGAAGACCGGTTACAAGAGGATCAGAGCAGCTCGTACGTCGCCTGTGTGCAGTCGGCACGTACGAGAGGAGGGCTCTATGACTGAGTCCTACGACAACGAATCCGGCGTCTTCGAGACCGAAGCCGTCATCGACAACGGCAACTTCGGTAAGCGCACCATCCGCTTCGAGACCGGCCGGCTGGCCAAGCAGGCCGCCGGCGCCGTCGCCGCCTACCTCGACGACGACACCATGTTGCTGTCGGCCACCACGGCCGGCAAGAAGCCCCGCGAGGGCTTCGACTTCTTCCCCCTGACGGTCGACGTCGAGGAGCGCATGTACGCCGCGGGTCGCATCCCCGGCTCGTTCTTCCGCCGCGAGGGCCGCCCGTCCGAGGACGCGATCCTCACCTGCCGGCTGATCGACCGTCCGCTGCGCCCCACCTTCACCAAGGGCCTGCGCAACGAGGTCCAGGTCGTCATCACCGTCATGGCGCTGAACCCGGATCACGCCTACGACGTGCTCGCCATCAACGCGGCGTCCGCGTCCACGCAGATCTCCGGCCTGCCGTTCAGCGGCCCGGTCGGCGGCACCCGCGTGGCCCTCATCGACGGCCAGTGGGTCGGTTTCCCGACGCACACCGAGCTCGAGCGGGCGACGTTCGACATGGTTGTCGCCGGTCGCCTAGCTCGAGATGCGGTCTCCGGGGATGAAACGGTAGCGATCATGATGGTCGAGGCCGAGGCCACCGAGGGCTCGATCGCCCTGATCGAGGGCGGCGGCACGCGTCCGACCGAGGAGGTCGTCGCCGAGGGTCTCGAGGCCAGCAAGCCCTTCATCGCCGAGCTGTGCCGCGCGCAGCAGAAGCTCGCCGACGTAGCAGCCAAGCCGGTGCAGGACTTCCCGGTCTTCCTGGACTACACCGACGAGGTCTTCGAGGCCGTCGAGGCGGAGGTGTCGGCCGAGGTCGCCGGTGCCCTGACCATCGGTGACAAGCAGGAGCGCGAGACGAAGCTCGACGAGCTCAAGGAGCAGGTGCGCGACTCGCTCGGGCAGCGCTTCGAGGACAGGTTCAACGAGATCAGCCCCGCTTTCCGGGCGCTGAACAAGAAGCTGATCCGCCAGCGCATCCTGCGTGACAAGGTCCGCATCGACGGTCGCGGTCTGGCCGACATCCGCACGCTCTCGGCCGAGGTCGAGGTGCTTCCCCGCGTGCACGGCTCGGCACTGTTCCAGCGCGGCGAGACGCAGATCCTGGGCGTCACCACGCTGAACATGCTGGGCCTGGAGCAGAAGCTCGACACGCTCTCGCC
>CAZZVT010000053.1:0-20796 GCA_964657545.1 uncultured Jatrophihabitantaceae bacterium | reverse complement strand
CGGGCGGCGGCTGGTTACCGGGCGGCGGCTGGAAGGTCATGGCGTGCTCCTCGATGCGGGATCCCTGAGCGGATCTTGGCAAACATTCAGCAAGTGCTGTGAGGGAAGGTAGCGCCCCGCGGGCCGGAAATGGAACAAGGCCGCCGCAGGAGTCCCGAAATTCGGATCCTGCGACGGCCTCTGGAGACGCCTTGAGTCGGTGCGAGTGCTCAGCCGCCGAGGATCTCGCGCATGAGCTGGGCGGTGGCACTCGGCGTCTTGCCGACCTTCACCCCGGCCGCCTCGAGCGCCTCCTGCTTGGCCGCCGCCGTACCCGACGAGCCGGAGACGATGGCGCCGGCGTGGCCCATGGTCTTGCCCTCCGGTGCGGTGAATCCGGCCACGTATCCGACGACCGGCTTGGTCACGTGCTCCTTGATGTAGGCCGCAGCGCGCTCCTCGGCGTCGCCGCCGATCTCGCCGATCATGACGATGGCCTGCGTCTGCGGGTCGTTCTCGAAGGCCTCGAGGGCATCGATGTGCGTGGTGCCGATGATCGGGTCGCCGCCGATGCCGATGGCCGTCGAGAAACCGATGTCCTTCAGCTCGTACATCATCTGGTAGGTCAACGTGCCGGATTTCGACACCAGCCCGATCGGGCCCGTGCCCGCGATGGTGTGCGGCGTGATGCCGGCCAGGGACTCGCCGGGGGTGATGATGCCCGGACAGTTCGGCCCGATCATGCGGGTGCTCTTGCCCTGCAGGTAGGACCAGATCTCGGCTGTGTCCTGCACGGGCACGCCCTCGGTGATGACGACGAGCAGGCCGATCCCCGCGTCGATCGCCTCGATGCAGGCGTCCTTGGTGAACGCCGGCGGCACGAAGACGACCGACACGTCGGCGCCGGTCTCCTTGATCGCTTCCTCGACCGTGCCGTAGACGGGCAGGGTCTTGCCGCCGAGGTCGACCTGCGTCCCGGCCTTGCGGGCATTGACGCCGCCGACGATGTTGCTGCCGGACTCGACCATCAGCGTGGTGTGCTTGGAACCCATGCCACCGGTGATGCCCTGGACGATGATCCTGGAGTCCTTGTTCAGGTAGATCGACATGTTCCTCAGCCCTTCGAAGCCAGCTCGGCGGCCTTGTCGGCCGCGCCGTCCATCGTGTCGACCTGCGTGACGAGCGGGTGGTTCAGCTCGTCGAGAATGGCCCGGCCGCGATCGACGTTGTTGCCGTCGAGGCGGACGACGAGCGGCTTGGTGGCCTGGTCGCCCAGGATCTCGAGCGCGCCCTTGATGCCGTTGGCGACCTCGTCGCACGCGGTGATGCCGCCGAAGACGTTGACGAAGACGCTCTTGACCTGTGCATCGCCGAGGATGACGTCCAGACCGTCGGCCATGACCTGCGCGTTCGCGCCGCCACCGATGTCGAGGAAGTTCGCGGGCTTGACGCCGTTGTACTTCTCGCCGGCGTAGGCGACGACGTCCAGGGTGCTCATGACCAGACCGGCGCCGTTGCCGATGATGCCGACCTCGCCGTCGAGCTTGACGTAGTTCAGGTGCTTCGCCTTGGCCTTCGCCTCGAGCGGGTCGGCCGCGTCCTTGTCCTCGAGCGCGGCGTTGCCGGGCTGCCGGAAGTCGGCGTTCTCGTCCAGCGTCACCTTGCCGTCGAGCGCAAGGATCGTCGTGCCGTCGCCCGAGCCGGTGCCCACCAGCGCGAGCGGGTTGACCTCGACCAGCGTCGCGTCCGTCTTGACGAAGACGTCCCACAGCTTGACCAGGATGTCGGCCACCGGGTCGATGAGCTCGTCGGGGAACTTGCCCGCGCGGGCGATCTCCTGCGCCTTGGCCAGGTCGACACCCTCGATCGCGTCGACGGGTACGCGGGCGAGCGCCTCAGGACGCTCCACGGCCAGCTGCTCGATCTCCATGCCACCCTCGTAGGACGCCAGGGCGAGGAACGTGCGGTTGGAGCGGTCGAGCAGGTAGGAGACGTAGTACTCCTGCTTGATGTCCGCGCCCGGGTCGACGAGGACGCGGTGCACGGTGTGGCCCTTGATGTCCATGCCGAGGATCTGCTCTGCGCTGGCCCTGGCATCGTCGGGTGTCTTCGCCACCTTCACGCCGCCCGCCTTGCCGCGGCCGCCGATCTTGACCTGCGCCTTGACGACGGTGACGCCGCCGATCCGCTCGGCCGCCGCCTTCGCCTCGTCCGGTGTGGTCACGACCTCACCGAGGGCTGTCGGGACACCGTGCTCCTTGAACAGCGTCTTGGCCTGGTACTCGAACAGATCCACTCTGACACGTCCGTTCTGCGTTGGCTGGACTTCCTAGCTGAGGTTGTACGCCAAGCTTGTCGGACCGTCGCGGTCGCCTGCCCTGCTCTGAGACTGGTTTCACGGGCCGGCCGGTCGCGACACCGATCAGGCGGCGCCCGGTGGAGCGGCATTCACGCGTACCCAATCGACTATGTCGTCGAGCGTCGCGGTCGCGGTGAAGATCTTTCCGACGCCCATCTCCTCCACTTCCGGGATGTCGGACTCGGGCACGATCCCGCCGCCGAACAGCACGACGTCGGACGCGTCGTTCTCGGTGAGCAGTTCGACGACGCGGCGGAACACCGCCAGGTGCCCCGCCGACATGCTGGACAGCCCGACCGCATCGGCGTCCTCCTGCACGGCGGCCCGCACGATCTGCTCGGGAGTCTGGTGCTGGCCGGTGTAGACGACCTCCATACCGGCATCGCGCAGTGCCCTCGCGATCACCTCGGCCCCCCGGTCGTGCCCCGGTTCGGCGATGATGACGCGGGTCCGCTCGGGCACCGACGCAGCGTATTCGCCTCCGATTCCGCACCGCTACGCGACGATCCCGCGCACGGTCGAGGCGTCCGAGTACCGGCACTGCGCCAGGACCGAGATCGCGTAGTGGCGATCGAGGCGCTCGCCGGTGCCGGTCCAGCGCGGAGCGACCGTGTCGACCGCGTTCGGGTCGGATAGGTAGGGCATCGAACGTGAGGGATCGATGCGCGGCTCGAGCACGCTGCCGTCCGGTCTGCGAAACACGAAGGTCCCGTCTGCCGCCGCGGTAATGCTGAACTCGCCGTCGTGGTGGGTGTGGTGATGACGTCGACAGAGCAGCACGAGGTTGGCCAGGTCGGTGCGGCCGCCGTCGATCCAGTGCCACACATGGTGCGCCTCCAGACCCGCCTTCGACCCGCAACCGGGGTGCGTGCACCCACCGTCGCGATGAAGCAGGGCACGGAAGAGTCGCCGGGACACCACCCGGCGGGACCGTCCGAGGTCGAACATGCTGCCGTCGGGTCGGTGCATGCTCGTTCGCACCCTCCCCTCGCACAGCAGGCGTTGCACGACGCGTGGCGGCAGGCCAGGACCGCCGGCGAGTCGCGCTCCCGGTCGGTGGTGTTCCGGGACGGCAGCGTCCGCGGTGGCGCTGGTCGGGGCCACATCGGTCGACGGCTCTGCCGCAGTGGTTGCGTCGAGGTGCACGACGATCGCGGCCCGCTCGTCACCGCGGAGGTCACGTGTCCGGCCCGCGTCGGTCAGTACGACGAGCGCTATCTCGGCCAGCCGTTCCAACGCATCGACCCGCCTGATGCCTTCGGCCGCAGCGAGCGTGTCGAGGGCTCTGTCGATCACTGCGCCCCGCTCGGGGTCGAGCCGGGCCGTGAGCTGCCACTGCGAGTGCTCTGTCCAGCCGGCGCGCAGGTACTCCTCGGGCGGACGTGCGTCGGTCGCGCCGTCATTGGCCTCGATGTCGTCCACCGTGCGCAGGCCGCGGACGACGGTCTCGAGCTGACCGACGGTGCCCGCTTCCGCGACCTCGACGAGTTCTGCGACCAGGCGTTCATCGCGCGCTGTGTCACTGCCCGGCGCGAGACGGGCGATCGCCCGGACGTGGGAGTAGGAAAGCCGGCCCGCGGTCATCTCGCCGGCCAATGTCGGATAGGCAGCAAGCGTTCTGGCCACCCGCACGTGATCCCTGGCCGCGCGGGTCGAGAGCCCGCAGCAGTGCGTGAGCCAGCGCGCGGTGGAGGAGAGGCCCGAGCGGGCGCACCCCTCGCGCGCGTCGAAGGCCGCGACGAGCAGCAACCATCGGCAGGTCGCAGCGGCCAGCCGACCGGCCATGCCGACGATGCGCTCGCCGAGGTCGTCGATCGACAGCTCGGCCTCGTCCGGCAGCAGAGTGAGGGTCGTCCCGGACAGCGGTTCCTGAAGAGCAGTGGTCATGGCTCGACGCTAGGAACGCCCTCCGACAGTTTCGCGGTTGCCGGCGGTCGACCTGTGTGCCGACCTTCGACACGCCCGGGATGCGTTCAGCTGAACCGCCCCGCTACCCCGAGAGATACCGGCAGGTCGTCCGCAACCTCAGAGTTTCTGGACCGGCGCGTAACGCAGCATCAGCCATTTGACGCCGACGGTGCCGCCGAAGTCGATCTGGGCCTGCGAACCCTCGCCCGAGCCGCGGGTGTCGATGACCGAGCCCATGCCCCACGCGTCGTGGGTGACGCGGTCGCCGGCGGTCAGCGACGGGACTGCCCGATTGCCGACGCCGCCGCGCAGCTTGCCCGACGCCGCGAGTTGCTGCTGGGCGCTCGGCGTCCGGCCCCGACTGCTTCCGGCCCGATCGCCCGACGAGCGGTAGCCGTGATCGCCGTAGCGGGCGGGGACGTCGTCGGAGTAGCCGGTCGAGCCGTTACCGACGAACGGCGCGCGGTCGACCTCGCCGGTCCATTCGACGAGTTCGGGCGGGACCTCGTCCAGGAAGCGCGACGGCGGATTCCACGACGGCGCACCCCACGACGAGCGGGACAGCGCGCGGGACAGCTGCAGTCGCTCGCGCGCGCGGGTGATGCCGACGTAGGCCAGCCGGCGTTCCTCGGCCATCTCGGCCGGGTCACCGAGCGAGCGCATGTGCGGGAAGACGCCGTCCTCCATGCCGGTGAGGAACACGACCGGGAACTCGAGGCCCTTGGCGGTGTGCAGGGTCATCAGCGTGACCACCCCGCCCTCGGCATCGGGGATCGAGTCGGCGTCGGCGACGAGCGACACCTGCTCGAGAAAGGCGACCAGATCCAGATCGAGGTCGGCGGCGGCTCGCTGTTCCTCGAACTCGCGGGCGACGTTGACGAGCTCGCGCAGGTTGTCGACGCGTGACTCGTCCTGCGGGTCGTGGCTGGCCTCGAGCTCGCGAAGATAGCCGGTGCGGTCGAGGACGGCCTCGATGACCGCGCCCGGCACGCCGTCGGGTCCGGCGACCACTGCGCGGAGCTCGGTCATCATCGTCGTGAAGCCCTGGATCGCCGACCGGGAGCGGGGCGCCAGACCGGGCACGACGTCGGCGCGTTCGAGGGCGGCCCCGAACGAGATGCGTTCCTGCTGCGCGAAGACGTCGACGCACGCCTCGGCCCGGTCGCCGATTCCACGTCGCGGGGTGTTCAGGATGCGCCGCAGCGACACGACGTCGTCGGGGTTGGCCAGCACCCGCAGGTAGGCCAGCGCGTCGCGGATCTCCTTGCGTTCGTAGAAGCGCACGCCGCCGACGACCTTGTAGGGCAGGCCGACGCGGATGAACACCTCCTCGAACACCCGGGATTGGGCGTTGGTGCGGTAGAACACCGCGACGTCGGAGGCTTTCGCGACGCCCTCGTCGGCGAACCGGTCGATCTGCTGCGCGACCCAGGCCGCCTCGTCGTGCTCGTTCTCGGCGACGTAGCCGGCGACCTTCTCCCCCGCGCCCGCGTCGGACCAGAGGTTCTTCGGACGACGGTCGGGGTTGCGCGCGATGACCGCGTTGGCCGCGGTGAGGATCGTCTGCGTCGAGCGGTAGTTCTGTTCGAGCAGGATCGTGGTGGCGTCGGGGTAGTCGCGCTCGAACTCGAGGATGTTGCGGATCGACGCTCCGCGAAACGCATAGATCGACTGGTCGGCGTCGCCCACCACGGCGAGCTCGGCCGGCTCGTACGGCGCGTTCGGCTCGGGGACGGTCAGCTCGCGGACGAGCATGTACTGCGCGTGGTTGGTGTCCTGGTACTCGTCGACCAGGACGTGCCGGAAGCGGCGCCGGTAGTGATCGGCGACGTCGGGGAAGCGCTGCAGCAGCTCGACGGACGTCATGATCAGGTCGTCGAAGTCGAGGGCGTGCGCGTCGCGCAACCGGTTCTGGTAGCGGGTGTAGACGTCGGCAACGACCTTCTCTGCGGCGTTGGAAGCCTTGTCGGCCCAGGCCTCGGGCGTCACCAGCTCGTTCTTGAGGTTGCTGATCTGCGCCGACAGCGAGCGGGCCGGGTAGCGCTTCGGGTCGAGGTCGAGGTCGCGGCCGACCATCGTCATCAGCCGCTTGGAGTCGTCGGCGTCGTAGATCGAGAACGAGGTCTTGAAGCCCAGGTGCTTGGCCTCGGCCCGCAGCATCCGCACGCACATCGAGTGGAAGGTCGACACCCACATCGCCTTGGCACGTGGCCCGACGAGGTTCGACACCCGCTCCTTCATCTCGCCCGCGGCCTTGTTGGTGAACGTGATGGCGAGGATCTGACCGGGCGTGGCGCCGCGCTCGGCGAGCAGGTACGCGACGCGGTGCGTGAGGACCCGGGTCTTGCCCGACCCGGCACCCGCGACGATCAGCAACGGTCCGCCGGCATGGACGACCGCGGCCCGCTGCTGGGGGTTCAGGCCGTCGAGCAGGGTCGCCGGATCGGCCGCGATCCGGGTCCGTCGCGGGGCCGGCTGCGGGGTCGGGAAGAGGGTGTCGAGCGGCTGATTCATCGTGCTGGCCAGCCTACGTTCCGGCACCGACGCTGCCCGGCGGTTGCCATGGAGCGCGACCGCGTGCCACCATCACCGACATGGCCAGCACCGTCACGCGATTTTTCTACGGATACCGACACACGGTCCCCGTCGCTGGCTGACACCACCATCCATCAGACGCCCCGGGCCGCCGCCCGGGGCGTTTTGCGTATCCGGGTGGCGTCGGGCCACCGAGAACGAGGCACACGATGTCCAGCACCGAAGAGCTCGCCGCCGTCAACGCAGCGCAGGCCGCCGAGACGATCCCCGTCCTGCGCGGTCAGATCGACGGCCTCGACGAGGCGATCATCCGGCTCGTCGCCGAGCGGGCCAGGCTCTCGACGCGCATCCAGACCGCCCGGATGAACGCCGGGGGCACCCGCGTCGAACTGGGCCGCGAACGGGTCATCCGCGCCGCGTTCCGCGACGGTCTGGGCTCCGACGGCCCCGACCTCGCCGGCGCGATCCTGCAGGTCTGCCGCGGTCGTCGCTGACCTCGCAGGGCCGCCGACCTCACGTGCGATCCGGCAACCGGCCCTCCTCGTGGTCGAGCTCGCGCTCGAGGATGCGCAGCCCGGCGTCCGGCAGCCGGCCGGCGTCACGCAGCCGCAGCAGCTCCTCGCGCTGGGCGTCGAGGGTGAGCCGGCGTAACCGCAGCGCCGCCTCGTACGGCGCGGTGCGGGCCGTCTCGCCCGGCGCGGCGTCCTCCAGGGCGTCGAGCCGGCTGCGGTAGCGGCGCTCCTGCTGTTCCAGTTGGCGACGGGCCGCATCGACGACCCGCGGCTCGATCTCCAGCTCGGTCGCGGCGTCGCTGCCGTCGCCGCGCGGCTCGGACAACTCCTCCAGCCGCCGCAGGGCGGCCTGCGTCGCCGCGAGCCGGGCCTGGTTGCGCAACCGGGCCATGTCCCGCTCGCCGGCCTGCAGCCCGAGCCGGCGCACGAGCGGCGCGAACGTCATCCCCTGGCCGACGAGCGTCACGAGGACGACGAGGAACGCACAGAACTGCAGCAGGTCGCGATCGGGGAACGGGTGCCCGTCGACCGTCACCGGGATGGTGAAGATCGCGGCCAGCGTGATGACGCCACGGGTGCCCGACCAGCTGAGCACCACGACCTCCCGCCCGCGCAGGCGGCCGGGCGAGCGCTCGCCGTCGCCGCCGAGCCGGGTGTGCAGCGAGCTGGGCAGCAGCTGCGTGGCCATCAGCCACAGCGGGCGCAGCACGAGGACCAGCCCGACAGTCACAACCGCGGCCGTGACGACCGTGCCCGTGCTGTACGCATCCAGGCCGTTCAGCACCTCGGGCAGCTGCTGGCCGATGAGCAGGAAGACGAAACCCTCGAGCAGGTAGTCGACGAGGCGCCACACCGCCGCCACCTGCAGCCGGCTGGCGCCCGACGACGAACGGGGCGTGTCGTGCCCGACGATCAGCCCGGCCACGACCACGGCCAGCACGCCCGACACGTCCACCGCCTCACCGAGCAGGTAGGCCAGGAACGGGGTGGCGAGGGAGACCGCGTTGGTCGTGAGCGGGTCGGCGGTGAACGGGCGCGCGAGGCGGACGGCCAGCGCCACCAGCAGGCCCGCGACGACGCCGCCGGCCGCGGCCAGCGCGAACTCCCCGACCGCCAGCGGCAGCGAGAAGCCGTCGCCACGGGCGGCGGCCACCGCAACCGTCAAGGTGGTCAGCGCCGTCGCGTCGTTGAGCAGGCCCTCGCCCTGGATGAGCGTGATCAGATGCGGCGGCAGGCCCACCCGCCGGCCGACCGCGAGCGCGGCGACCGGGTCGGGCGGGGCGACGCACGCGCCGAGCGCGATGCCGGCCGACAGCGTCGCACCGGTCACCAGCAGATCGACGCCGAGGCCGATGGCCACCGCGGTCACCAGCACCAGGACCACCGACAGGCTGATGACCGTGCGCAGGTTGCGGCGGATCGCCAGCAGCGAGGAGTCCAGCGCGGCGCTGTAGAGCAGCGGCGGCAGCAGGAAGGTGAGGACGACGTGCGGGTCGAGGGTGATGTTCGGCCCGGGCACCTGCGAGTACGCCAGCCCGAGCAGCGTCAGCAGCGCAGCGGCCGGGATTCCGGTGCGCTCGTCGATGCGGTGCACCACCACGATCGTCGCAGTCGCGGCCAGCGACAGCAGCAGGATCGTCTCGACGCTCACCCCGTGACCTTATTGGGGTCGTCGTCGAGTTCGAGGTGAGCAGGCACGACGGACCTCGGGCCCGCTCCATACGCCGGAGCACGGATACGCCGCGTTCACGGTCCCGCACCTCGACCGTTTCATGCTGCGCGCGGTGCCGTCGCTGGTCGTGCGGCTCAGAATCCGACAGCCGCGGGAGCGATCGACCTCCTGACCGCCCCGAGGCCAGACGAGGGTCGAGCTACTCCCACTCGATGGTGCCCGGGGGCTTGGACGTGACGTCGAGGACGACGCGGTTCACCTCGCGGACCTCGTTGGTGATGCGGGTGGAGATCTTCTCGAGCACGTCGTAGGGGACGCGGGTCCAGTCGGCGGTCATCGCGTCCTCGGACGAGACCGGACGCAACACGACGGGGTGGCCGTAGGTGCGGCCGTCACCCTGGACGCCGACCGAGCGGACATCGGCGAGCAGCACGACCGGGCACTGCCAGATCTCGCGGTCGAGGCCGGCGGCGGACAGCTCCGCGCGGGCGATGGCGTCGGCACGGCGCAGGATGTCGAGCCGCTCGGCGTCGACCGCACCGACGATGCGGATGGCCAGGCCCGGCCCGGGGAACGGCTGGCGCCAGACGATCTCGGCCGGCAGGCCGAGCTGCTCGCCGACGCGGCGGACCTCGTCCTTGAACAGCGTCCGCAGCGGCTCGACGAGCTGGAACTGCAGGTCATCGGGAAGACCGCCGACGTTGTGGTGGCTCTTGATGTTGGCCGCGCCGGTGCCGCCGCCGGACTCGACGACGTCCGGGTAGAGCGTTCCCTGGACGAGGAACTCGACGTCGTCGCCGTGTGCGCCGGCCTCGGCCACGACCTCGCGGGCGGCCTGCTCGAAGACCCGGATGAACTCGCGTCCGATGATCTTGCGCTTCTGCTCGGGGTCGCTGACACCGTCGAGGGCGGCGAGGAACTGCTGAACGGCGTCGACGACCTTGAGCTTGACGCCGGTGGCGGCGACGAAGTCGCGCTCGACCTGCTCGGCCTCACCGGCCCGCAGCAGGCCGTGGTCGACGAAGACGCAGGTGAGCTGGTCGCCGATCGCACGCTGGACCACGGTTGCCGCGACCGCCGAGTCGACGCCGCCGGACAGCGCGCAGATGACCTGCTTGCCGCCGACCTGCGCGCGGATGGCGTCGACCTGGTCGTCGATGATGTTGGTCTCGGTCCAGGTCGGGCGGCAGCCGGCGATGTCGTAGAGGAAGTGCCGCAGCATGTCCTGACCGTGCGCGGTGTGCATGACCTCGGGGTGGAACTGGACACCGGCCAGCCCGCGTTCGACGTCCTCGAACGCGGCGACGGGAGCGCCGATCGTCGATGCGGTGACGCGGAAGCCCGGGGGCGGCACCGTGACCGCATCCCCGTGGCTCATCCAGACCAGCTGCTCGTCCGGCAGGCCCGCCAGCAGCACGCCCGGTTCGTCGACGCGCAGCGCGGTGCGGCCGAACTCCGAGCCGCCGGTGTGCGCGACCTCGCCGCCGAGGGCCTGTGTCATGGCCTGGAAGCCGTAACAGATGCCGAACGTGGGGACGCCGGACGTGATCAGCTCGGCGTCGGTACGCGGGGCGTTGTCGGCATACACCGACGACGGCCCGCCGGACAGGATGATCGCCTTCGGGCGCTTCGCGAGCAGCTCGGCGACGGGCAGGTCGTGCGGAACGATCTCGGAGTAGACGTTCGCCTCGCGCACGCGCCGGGCGATCAGCTGGGCGTATTGAGCCCCGTAGTCGACGACGAGGACGAGATCTGTCTCCACGGGCGAAGTCTACGGAAGCGGGTCGGGCACGCCCGCGTCACGCCACGCCCAGCGCAGGCCGGTGAGGTCCTCGCTGACCCGCCAGAGGCGTCGGGCCAGCTGCTCGTCGGCGGCGAGCGTCGCGACGCGCGCCGGCCCGATCGGACCACGGGTCTCGCCCAGCCAGCGCGGGCCGGTGTACGAGCCCGGATCGGCGTCGCTTGCCGCGTACAGCGAGGGTCGCGCACCGGCTGACGCCGGCTGGGTGGCCACCCGGAGCGCGACCGGCGCGAACACCCGCGTCAGCGGCCGGGCGCCCATCCCCTGCCTGCTCGAGAACAACCCGGTGGCCGATACGCCGGGATGCGCTGCGGTGGACGTGACGCGGGATCCCCGGGCCGACAGCTCGCGGTCCAGCTGCAGCGCGAACAGCAGGTTCGCCAGCTTGGAGTTCGCATACGTCCGTTGCGGGTGGTACAGCTCGCCGACGTTCGCCTCGAGCACCGCCTCGGTGCCCCGGTGGTGAGCGATCGAGGAGACGGTGACGACCCGGGCCGCAGGCGCGGCCTCGAGCGTAGGCAGCAGCAAACCCGTCAGCACGAAGTGACCGAGGTGGTTGGTGGCGAACTGCAGTTCGAAGTCGTCCTCGGTGCGGATCAGGCGCGGTGGGGCCATGACCCCGGCGTTGTTCACGAGCAGGTCCAGCGGTCCGTCCCACGCCTGCGCGAACGCCCGCACCGAGGCCATCGACGCAAGGTCCAGCCCGACGGTCCTGACCGACGGGCCCATGCGGCGAGCGGCAGCCCGCCCGGCGCGAGGATTGCGGCACGCGAGCACAACCTGTGCCCCGTGCGCCGCCAGCTGTTTCGCGGTGTGGAAACCGATCCCGGAGTTCGCGCCGGTGACCAGCGCGGAGCGACCGCGCAGGTCCGGCAGCTGGTCGGTCGTCCACCCCACGCTGAGAAACTACGCGTCGCAGTCGTCGCTACCTGCAGTCGGTGGGCACAATCCCCGCCATGGCGAGCCATCTGATCCGCACCCGCGTCTGGCGCAACGGCAATCTGGAGAACGAGAACTTCCCCTTCGAGCAGGTGTCGGACTACCTCGAGCAGCCGGACTGCCTGGTGTGGGCCGATCTCATCGCACCCGACCACGAGACCATCTGCCAGCTCGCCGAGGAGCTCAGCCTCGACGAGCACGCCATCGAGGACGCACTCGGCCACCACGAGCGACCCAAGACCACGCGGTACGCCACGCATCTGTTCACGACCGCGTCCCCCGTGATCTACGACCACGAGACGCAGAAACTGCGCACCGGACGCGTCTCGGTCTTCAGCACGGCACACGCGTTCGTCACCGTCCGCCTCGACGACACCATTGACATCGACTCGGTCGTGCAGCGGTGGGACGACAACTCCGACCTGATGAAGTTCGGGCCGCGCGCGCTCATCCACGGCCTGCTCGACGAGATCGTCGACGGCTACTTCGACGCGGTCAGCGCGCTGGACGACGACGTGGAGCGGGTCGAGGACATCCTGTTCTCCGAGGACGCCCAGTTGGTGCGCGACGTCTCGAAGCAGACCTTCGCGCTGCGCCGGTCGCTGGTCGAGGCGCGCCGCGCGATCCTGCCCATGCGCGAGGTCGTCAACACGGTCATGCGGCGAGCCACCAGCGACGATCGCTCACCCGAGCTCACGCCGTACTTCGAGGATCTCTACGACCACGCCCTGCGCGCGGCCGAACAGACCGAGTCGTTGCGCGACATGGTCACCTCGATCTTCGAGACGAACATGACGCTGGCCGACAACCGGATGAATGTGATCATGAAGAAGCTGACCTCGTGGGCCGCGATCATCGCGGTGCCCACGGCGGTCACCGGGTACTTCGGCCAGAACGTGCCCTACCCCGGCTTCAGCCAGGAGTGGGGTTTCGTCACCAGCGTCGTGGTGATCCTGCTGTTGGGGCTGGGTCTCTACTTCTCCTTCAAGAAACGCGACTGGCTCTGAGCGACGCTCAGCCGGCCAGGCTGGGCAGGACGCCACCGAAGTTGCCGGCCGCGGCGAGACGCTCGTCGGTGACGAGGCCGTAGGCGGTGTTGCGCTGGCGCGCGGTGCGCCCGGGCAGTCCGCCGACGATCTCCTCGAGCTGGGCGACGGTCTTGGCCGAACCGTGCTGGCTACCGGCCATCCGGCTGATCGTCTCCTCCATCAGCGTGCCGCCGAGGTCGTTGACGCCACCCTGCAGGACCTGCCGGCAGCCGTCGGTGCCGAGCTTGACCCACGAGCACTGGATGTTGTCGATCCGCCCGTGCAGCAGGATGCGGGCCATCGCGTGCACGACCCGGTTCTCTCGGACGGTGGGTCCGGGACGGGCGACGCCGGCCAGGTAGATGGGCGCGTTGGTGTGGATGAACGGCAGTCCGACGAACTCGGTGAAGCCGCCCGTCCGGTCCTGGATCCGGGCCAGCGTGCGGAAGTGCCCGAGCCAGTGGGCCGGGTTGTCGACGTGGCCGTACATCATCGTCGAGCTCGAGCGGATGCCCAGTTCGTGCGCGGTGGTGACGACCTCGATCCACTCGCTCGCCGGCAGCTTGCCCTTGGTCAGCAGCCAGCGCACGTCGTCGTCGAGGATCTCGGCCGCGGTGCCGGGGATCGAGTCGAGCCCGGCCTCCCGCGCGGCGATCAGCCACTCGCGGATGGACAGGCCCGTACGCGCCGCGCCGTTGACGATCTCCATCGGGCTGAACGCGTGCACATGCATGCCGGGCACGCGCTCCTTCACGGCGCGGGCGATGTCGAAGTAGGCGGTGCCGGGCAGGTCGGGGTGGATACCGCCCTGCATGCACACCTCGGTGGCGCCGAGCTCCCAGGCCTCCTCGGCGCGACGGGCCAGCTCGTCCATCGACAGCGTGTAGGCGTCGGCGTCGGTGCGTCGCTGCGCGAACGCGCAGAACCGGCACCCGGTGTAGCAGACATTGGTGAAGTTGATGTTCCGGTTGACGATGTAGGTGACGTCGTCGCCGACCGTCTCGCGGCGTAACGAGTCGGCAAGCCTGGCCACCGCGTCGAGCTCGGCGCCGTCGCTGTGCAGGAGGGCCAGCGCGTCGGCGTCGGACAGCGCGCCCGGGTCGGCCTCGGCGTGCCGCAGGGCGACCAGGACGTCGGCGTCGAGACGCTGCGGTGCGCCGGTGCGGGTGTCCTGGCTGGTGCGAACGGCCTCCTCGCGGACCGTCTCCCAGTCGCCGTAGACGCTGTCGAAGTCGGCGCGCCGGTCGGACGTCCGGCCCTCGGTGTCGATCGCGGTGTGCAGGTCGATGCGCCCGTCGGAGGCGGCGAGCAGGTTCGCGTCGTCGGGTTCCTGCCACGGCATACCCTGCGGTATGGCGTGCTCGCGGGCCAATCCGTCGGGGGTCGCCAGCGCAGCCACGTGCGGCATGACGCGCGGATCGAGCCACGGCTCGCCCGCGGTGACGTAGGTGGGGTAGACGGTCAGGCGTTCGACGAGCCGGAAGCCGGCCTCGGCGCTGCGGGCCGCGAGTTCGTCGATCATCGGCCAGGGCCGCTCGGGGTTCACGTGATCGGGCGTCAGCGGCGACACGCCGCCCCAGTCGTCGATGCCGGCGCGCAGCAGCAGCCCGTACTCGTCGCCGATGAGGTTGGGGGGCGCCTGGATACGCATCCGCGGGCCGAGCACGAGCCGGGCGACCGCCACCGTGGCCGCAAGGTCGTCGAGTTCGGCGTCGGGCATCCGGGCCATCGCGGTGTCGGGCTTGGCCCGGAAGTTCTGCACGATCGTCTCCTGCAGGCCCTGGAAGGCCCGCGCGATACGGCGCAGCTCGAACAGCGCGTCGACCCGCTCGGCCGGCGTCTCGCCGATGCCGATCAGGATGCCGCTGGTGAACGGGATGTTCGAGCGTCCGGCGTCCTCGAGCACGCGCAGCCGGACGGCGGGGTCCTTGTCCGGCGATCCGTAGTGAGCACCGTGCGGGTCCTCGAACAGCCGCCGCGAGGTCGTCTCGAGCATCATGCCCATCGACGGTGCCACCGGCTTGAGCCGCTGCAATTCGGCCCACGACATCACGCCCGGGTTCAGGTGCGGCAGCAGGCCGGTCCGCTCGAGCACCAGGATCGCCATCGCCCGCACGTAGGCGAGCGTCGAGTCGTAGCCGTGCGCGTCGAGCCATTCCTGCGCCGCGGGCCAGCGGTCCTCGGGGCGGTCGCCCAGGGTGAACAGCGCCTCCTTGCAGCCCAGTGCCGCGCCCTGGGTGGCGATCGCCAGTACCTCGTCGGGCGACAGGAACGGCGCGGGCACCCGATTGGGTGTCGTGGCGAACGTGCAGTAGTGACACCGGTCGCGGCACAGCCGGGTGAGCGGGATGAACACCTTGCGCGAGTAGGTGACGACGCCGGGACGTCCCGCGTCGGTCAGACCCTGATCGCGCACCCGGGCCGCGGACGTGCACAGGTCGAGCAGCGCGTCCCCCCGGGCGCCGAGCAGGATCTCGGCCTCAGCCGGGTCGAGCGCGACGCCGTCACGGGCCCGACGCAGTGCGCGCCGTAGGCCGGAGGAAATGTCCGATGAACTCATGCGGGTACTCCAGGGCCGAGTATTCGGCGACTCCCGCCAGGATGAGAACTGCCTTGCTGACGATCGGGTGGACTCCCCACCCGGCCGTGGTGACTGCGACGTCTACAGCGAGCGTAGCCGCGGAAGTATCTCCGCACCGTAGAGCTTCAGGAACTTCGCCTGGTCGGGCCCGGGGGCGTGGAAGACGAGGTGGTTGAAGCCCAGGTCGAGATAGGTCTTGATCTGCTCGACGTGCTCGTCGGGATCGGTCGAGACGATGAAGCGCTTCGCGGTCTGCTCGACCGACAGCGCGTCGGCCAGCCGCTGCATCTCGACCGGGTCCTCGACGCCCTGCTTCTGCTCCGCGGACAGCCCCAACGCGCCCCAGAAATGGGTGGCTTTCATGGCGTCGTCGCGATCGTGGTCGAAGGAGACCTTGACCTCGATCATCATGTCGATGTCGGAGATCGACCGGCCCACCTTCTCGGCACCCTCGGCGATCGCCGGCATCAAGGTGTCGGTGTACAGCGCCGGGTCCTTGCCCGACGTCGTGATCCACCCGTCACCCTGCCGGCCGGCGAACCGGGTCGCGGCCGGGCCCGAGGACGCCAGCCAGATCGGGACCTCCTGCTCCGGAAGGTCGTAGATCGTGGCCTTGTCGGTGCGGTAGTACTCGCCCTCGAAGCTGACCCGTTCCTCGCTCCACAGCTGACGGATGAGCTTGACGGCCTCGCGGAAGCGGGCGAACCGCTCCTTGCCGTCGGGCCACTCCAGCCCCAGCGGCACCTCGTTCATCGACTCGCCACTGCCCATGCCCAGCACGACACGACCGGGGTACAGGCAGCCCAGCGTCGCGAACGACTGCGCCACGATCGCCGGGTGGTAGCGGAACGTCGGGGTGAGCACCGACGTGCCGATGGTGACGCGCTCGGTGCTCGCACCCAGCGCACCCAGCCAGCTCATCGCGAACGGCGCATGCCCGCCGTCGTGCCGCCACGGCTGCAGGTGATCGCTGATGAACACCGAGTCGAACCCGCATTCCTCGGCCAGCACGCCGTACCCGAGCAACTCCCGCGGCGCGAACTGCTCGTTGGATGCCTTGTAGCCCAGCTTGAGGTCCTTCATCGTCCACCCGTCACTATCAGTTCGGCCTTCTGGAATTCCTTCAGCGTCGAGTACCCGCACTTGCCCATCACCCGGCGCAGCGCACCGAACAGGTTGCGCTCGCCGCTCGGATCGGACGTCGGGCCCACGAGCAGCTCCTCGAGCGACGGACGCTCGTCGGGGTCGATGACGTCGGCGCCGAAGTCGGTGACCGACGAGCGGGGCAGGCGGGGGTGGGCAGCCGTCGGATCCCAGTAGCGTCCGCCGCCGGGGGCCTCGGCGGCCATCGCCAACGGCTCGCCGAGCATGACCGCGTCGGCCCCGCAGGCGAGCGCCTTGGCGATGTCCCCGCCACCGGCGAGGTCGCCGTAGGCGACGAGGTGCACGTACCGCCCGCCGGTCTCGTCGAGGTAGTCGCGACGGGCGGCGGCGGCGTCGACGAGCGCGGTCGCCATCGGGACGTCGATGCCCAGCACCGAGTGCGTCGTCGAGCCCAGGTGGGCGCCGTAGCCGATGATCACGCCGGCCGCGCCGGTACGCATCAGGTGCAACGCGGTCTGGTAGTTCGTGACGCCGCCGACGAGCACCGGGACGTCGAGGTCGGCGATGAACGTCTTGAGGTTCAGACCTACGACGTCCGGCGCCTGGACGTGCTCGGCCGAGATGACCGTGCCCTGGATGACGAGCAGGTCGACGCCCTCGGCCAGCGCGTGCGGAGCCAGCTCGGCGGTGTGCTGCGGTGACAACCGGATCGCGACCCGTGTCCTGGCCGAGCGCAGTTCGGCGATGCGGGCGCGCAGCAGATCGGGCGACACCGGCCGGGCATAGATCCGCTGCAGGGTGGCGGTGTCACCGTCGAGCCCGGCCAGCTCGGCCGCCGGGTCCTCGTAGCGCGCCCAGAGGCCCTCGCCGTCGAGCACCGCCAGCCCGCCGAGCCGCTCGATCTCGACGGCGGTCGCCGGCGAGACCGTGGCGTCGGACGGTGCGGCGACCAACGGCAGGTCGAAGGCCAGGGCGTCGATCTGCCAACTGGTCGACACCACGGACGAGCCGCGGGTGCGGCGCGTGGGCACGAGCGCGATCTCGTCGAGGTGATACCCCCGGCGGGCGCTGCGTCCGAGGCCGATCTCCACTGTCTCCGGCATCCCTTGAGTCTGCCGTACGAGTGGTTGTCGCCGCCGACGCGCACCGAGCCCCTTCGACTCACACCGGGTTCACGTAGGCTCCACCCACCGACCGACCGGAAGGCCCCGATGACTGCCGTCGACTCCGCCCCCACAGTGACGCGCCTGTTCCTGCTCGACGACCACGAGATCGTCCGTCGCGGATTGTCCGAGCTGCTCAACGGCATCGAGGACTTCGAGGTCGTCGGCGAGGCCGGCACGGTCGCCGAGGCCCTGCGGCGCATTCCCGCCGTCAACCCGGACGTCGCCATCCTCGACGGCCGCCTGCCCGACGGCAGCGGCATCGAGGTCTGCCGCATCATCCGTGAGGAACAGCCCAACGTGCGCTGCCTGATCCTCACCTCCTACGACGACGACGAGGCGATCTTCGCGGCCGTGCTGGCCGGCGCCGCGGGTTACGTGCTCAAGCAGATCCGCGGTACCAACCTCGTCGACGCCGTGCGCCGGGTGGCGGCCGGCCAGTCGCTGCTCGACCCGTCGGTCACCGAACGGGTACTGCTGCGCATCCGCGAGGGCAAGAAGGAGGACGCACGTCTGGCCTCGCTCAACACCCAGGAGCGCAAGATCCTCGTCCTGATCGCCGAGGGCCTCACGAACCGGCAGATCGGCGAGCGGCTCTTCCTCGCCGAGAAGACCGTGAAGAACAACGTCTCGAGCCTGCTGGCCAAGCTCGGCATGCAGCGTCGCACCCAGGCCGCCGTGTTCGGCGCGAACCTGGACAGTCAGCCTCCGGAGTAGTTCGGGGCCTCGACGGTCATCTGGACGTCGTGCGGGTGCGATTCCTTCAGCGAGGACTGGGTGATGCGGATGAATTGCCCGCGCTCGCCGAGTTCGGCGGTGGTCCGGGCGCCGACGTAGAACATCGACTGACGCAGACCGCCGACGAGCTGATGGGTGACGGCGGCGAGCGGTCCGCGGTAGGCGACGCGGCCCTCGATGCCCTCGGGGACGATCTTGTCGTCGCTGGTGACCTCGGCCTGGAAGTAGCGGTCCCTGGAGTAGGACTTCTTGCCGCGCGAGCTCATCGCGCCGAGCGAGCCCATGCCGCGATAGGTCTTGTACTGCTTGCCGTTGACGAAGATCAGATCCCCTGGCGTCTCGTCGCAGCCGGCAAGCAGCGAACCCAGCATCACGGTGTCGGCCCCGGCCACGATGGCCTTGGCGATATCACCCGAATGCTGCAGCCCACCGTCGGCGATCACCGGCACGCCGGCCGGACGGCAGGCCAGCGACGCCTCGTAGATGGCGGTGATCTGCGGTGCCCCGACGCCGGTGACGACCCGGGTGGTGCAGATCGAGCCGGGCCCCACCCCGACCTTCACCGCGTCGGCGCCGGCGTCGACGAACGCCTGTGCGCCGGCGCGGGTGGCCACGTTGCCGCCGATGACCTGGACGTGTCGGGTCGCGCTGTCGGACTTGAGCCGTCGCACCATGTCCAGCAGCAGCCGGACGTGCCCGTGCGCGGTGTCGGCGACCAGCACGTCGACACCGGCCTCGACCAGGCGGGTCGCGCGGTCCCACGCGTCGCCGAAGTAGCCGACCGCCGCGCCGACCATCAACCGACCGTGGGCGTCCTTCGAGGCGAGCGGGAACTGCTCGGACTTCACGAAGTCCTTCACCGTGATCAGCCCGGCCAGTCGCCCCTGCTCGTCGACGAGGGGCAACCGCTCACGCTTGTGCTGGCGCAGGATGCGCGCGGCGTCGTCGTGCCCGATGCCGACCGGCGCGGTGATCAGCGGCATCGGGGTCATGACCTCGTCGACCTTGGTCGTCGACCATTCACCCACCGGCACGAAACGCAGGTCGCGGTTGGTGATGATGCCGAGCAGCCGCTGCTCGAGATCGACGACGGGCAGCCCGGAGATGCGGTACTCGCCGCACACCTCGTCGAGCTGCTCGAGGGTGGCGTCCGGGGTGATGGTGACCGGGTTGGCGATCATGCCCGTCTGCGTCCGCTTGACGAGGTCGACCTGGTAGGCCTGGTCCTCGATCGAGAGGTTGCGGTGCAGCACACCCAGCCCGCCCTGGCGCGCGATGGCGATCGCCATCCGCGACTCGGTGACGGTGTCCATGGCCGCGGACACGAGCGGCACGGCGAGGTCGAGCTCGCGGGTCAGGCGGGAGCGGGTGTCGACCTCGGCCGGCACGACGTCGGTCTCGCCGGGCAGCAGCAGGACGTCGTCGAAGGTGAGTCCGATCGGTGCGAACTTGGCGGGAAGGCCCTCGGAAAAGAACTCGTCGGACACCGCGGACTCCTCGCTGCAGACAGGCTGACGCCGAATCGCCATCCTACGTCCGCGTGCGCTGGGTGTTGGCCTGGTGGTGGGCGTCGTTTACCGTGGTGGGCGTGAAGCACTCGGCGGGACCTCGATGAACCTCGACGACGGCCCGCTCGACCCCTTCCTGGGCGATCCGGACGACCCGGCCGCGGTCCTGGACGACGGTCCGGAGGACCACGTCGCCCCGCCGCTCACCGACGAGGAGCGCGAGGACGTCCTCGCCGACCTCACCGAACTGCAGTCCTTCCGTGCGATCCTCGCGCCGCAGGGCGTCGACGGCATCACCGTCGACTGCGGTGACTGCGGCGAGCAGCACTTCTTCGGCTGGGACCTGATGGCGGCCAACCTGCGCTCGCTGCTCGGCGAGGGCCGGACGCACGTCCACGAGCCTGCGTACGCCCCCGATCCGGACGCCTACGTCAGCTGGGACTACGCGCGCGGCTACAACGATGCCGTCCAGGCGCTGTCACAACGACCCTGATTCCACCCGAAAAGCCGCGCGTTACCGCCTAAAACCGGACGAATCGCGCGTCCAGCAGGAAAGATTTGTTTATTCGGTGTAGGTCCGCGTCACCTTTCGGCCGGCCACTCTTTGGACTTCGTGACGACCACAGCCGAGTGGTCCCGGTCCGAAAGGTCACGTCATGACCGACGAACGACGGCTTCCCGCCCCGCGTGAGGGTGACTGGGATTGGCAGATGGACGCCGCATGCCGCGGCCAGGACACCTCGAACTTCTATCACCCCGAGAACGAGCGCGGGCCCTCCCGGGCCCGCCGCGAGTTCCGCGCCAAGGCGGTCTGCGCGAGCTGCCCGGTGGTCAAGCAGTGCCTGCGCTGGGCCCTTGCGGCCCGCGAGCCGTACGGCGTCTGGGGTGGGCTGTCCACCGAGGAGCGCGAATCGCTGCTCATCGGCAAGTCCGCCTGACCCGAACACCGCCCGGACGACATCGGGGCCC
>CAZZVT010000052.1:5158-20833 GCA_964657545.1 uncultured Jatrophihabitantaceae bacterium | reverse complement strand
CTGATCTTCGAGCGGTTCCTCAACCCCGACCGCGTCTCGATGCCCGACTTCGACGTCGACTTCGACGAGCGTCGGCGCGGCGAGGTCATCCGTTACGTCAGCGAGAAGTACGGCGACGACCGGGTGGCGCAGGTCGTCACCTACGGCACGATCAAGGCGAAGCAGGCCGTGAAGGACGCCGGCCGGGTGCTCGGCTACCCCTTCGCCATGGGCGATCGCATCACCAAGGTCATGCCACCGCCGGTCATGGGCAAGGACGTCCCGCTGTCGAAGATCTTCGACAGCACCCACGACCGCTACAACGAGGGCGGCGAGTTCCGCGCGCTCTACGACTCCGACGCCGAGGTCAAGAAGGTCGTCGAGGCGGCCAAGGGTCTCGAGGGCCTCAAACGCCAGTGGGGCGTGCACGCGGCCGGCGTGATCATGTCCTCCGACCCGCTGATCGACCTGATCCCGATCATGAAGCGCGAGCTCGACGGCGCGATCATCACGCAGTTCGACTACCCGACCTGCGAGCACCTCGGCCTGATCAAGATGGACTTCCTCGGGCTGCGGAACCTGACGATCCTCGACGACGCGCTCGTCAACATCAAAATCAACCGGGACGAGGACCTCGTCCTGGAGGATCTGCCGCTCGACAACCCGCAGGCGTACGCGCTGCTCGCCCGCGGTGACTCGCTCGGCGTGTTCCAGCTCGACGGCGGGCCGCTGCGATCGCTGATGCGGCTCATGCGTCCCGACAACTTCGAGGACATCTCGGCGCTGATCGCGCTGTACCGGCCGGGCCCGATGGGCGCCGACTCGCACACCAACTACGCGCTGCGCAAGATCGGCCGGCAGGACATCACGCCGATCCACCCCGAGCTCGCCGAGCCGCTGAAGGAGATCCTCGACACCAGTTACGGCCTGATCATCTACCAGGAGCAGGTGATGGCGATCGCCCAGAAGGTCGCCGGTTTCTCGCTCGGCCAGGCGGACATCCTGCGCCGGGCCATGGGCAAGAAGAAGAAGTCCGAGCTCGACAAGCAGTACGCGGGCTTCGCATCGGGCATGAAGGCCAACGGTTACTCCGACGCCGCGGTCAAGACGTTGTGGGACATCCTCCTGCCGTTCTCCGACTACGCCTTCAACAAGGCCCACTCGGCCGCCTACGGGTTGATCTCCTACTGGACGGCGTACCTCAAGGCCAACTACCCGGCCGAGTACATGGCCGCGTTGCTGACGTCGGTGAAGGACGACAAGGACAAGATGGCGGTGTACCTGGCCGAGTGCCGGCGCATGGGCATCAAGGTGCTGCCGCCCTGCGTCAACGAATCCGAGGCCGAGTTCACGCCCACGGGCACCGACATCCGCTTCGGTCTCACCGCCATCCGCAACGTCGGCACCAACGTGGTCAGCTCGGTCGTCGCCACCCGCAAGCTCAAGGGTGCCTTCACCGATTTCGGTGACTACCTGCGCAAGGTCGATGCCGTCGTGTGCAACAAGCGCACCATCGAGGGTCTGATCAAGGGCGGCGCGTTCGACTCGCTGGGGCACGCGCGGCGCGGGCTGATGAACACCTTCGAGGCCGCGGTCGACGCCGTGCTCGACACCAAGCGGGCCGAGGCCATCGGCCAGTTCGACCTGTTCGGCTCGTTCGGCGACGAGCCCGATGCCGCGATCGAGGACCCGTTCGCGGTGCGGGTACCCACCGGCGAGTGGGACAAGAAGGTGCTGCTGCAGTTCGAACGCGAGATGCTCGGCCTCTACGTCTCCGATCACCCGCTGTTCGGCCTCGAGCACATCCTGTCCTCCTCCGGGGACATGACGATCGCCGCCGTGCAGGCCGAGGGACAGGGCGACGCGCAGACGGTCGTGTTGAGCGGCATCCTGTCCTCGGTCAACCGACGGGTCACCAAGGCCGGCGCCCCGTGGGCCAACGCGGTGCTCGAGGACCTCGAGGGCGCCATCGAGGTGATGTTCTTCCCGGCCACCTACGCCCAGGTCGCGCTCAACATCGCCGAGGACGCCATCGTCGCGGTGCGGGGCCGCACCGACGCGCGCGAGGACACCGTCAAGCTCATCGCCAGCGACCTCACGATCCTCGACACCACGGCGGGCCCGAGCGGACCGGTGAAGCTTCGCCTGGAGGCCACGCGGTGCACGCCGCCGCTGATCGACCGGCTCAAGGACGTCCTCGTCGCCCATCCGGGAATGAGCGAGGTGCACCTGTCACTGGTCAGCCGCAACAGCCCGCACCTGGTGCTGGATCACCGGGTCGCGCCCTCGGCCGCGCTGATGGGCGACCTGAAGGCCCTGCTGGGATCGGCCGCCTTCTCAGCCTGAGTGTTAGGCATGTAACCCTGCCGTCCGGGCGACATACACCTTGCATTCATGTTCTGTATGCCAGATTCAGGGGTGTTCTCGACACTCTGGAGCTCATGACTACCGATCGGCCCGAATCTTCGACCACATGGGACATCCATGTCGTCGCCGATTCGGACACGCGGTGGAAGTGGGGTTCTGCGCTCGCCCACCAGGTCACGGGTGAGGGCATCTCTCGCGTGCACGGGCACCTGCTCGACGGACGCGCGTCGCCCAACGAACGTCAGCTCGACGACATCGGCGCCGCCACGGTCTCGATGACCCGCGGCGGCCTGGTCGACGTCCTGCAGGATCTTGCCGACACCGAGGCCGAGATCGTCGTGCTCGCCTGCGTCGGGGGCACCATCCAGTCCCTGCTGCACGGTCTGGCCCAGGCCTGGCAGGGCCGGCACTCCCGGCCCGTCGTCGTCACCGGCTACGTGGGTGTCGTCTACGAGCGGGCGGTCGACGGTCTGCTGCTGCGCGCCGGAGCCGACATCGTGCTCGCGAACTGCGCCGCCGACGCGCGCACCTTCAGCGCCGTGTACGAGGCCGTCGGCGCCGACCCGGGCAGCATCGTGCGCACCGCGTTGCCGTTCCTCAGCGACGCCCCGCACGACCCGACGGCAGCCGGGCGGACCCGCCCGTTCACCGTCACCTTCGTCGCCCAGCCCTCGGTGCCGGAGACGCTCGCCGAGCGGCGCTACGCGATGGAACAGGTCGTCGAGCACGCCCACCGCCACCCCGATCGCGAGGTGCTGGTGAAGCTGCGCGGGCGCCGTGGCGAGCAGACGACGCACTCCGAGCCGTACCACTACGCCAAGCTGCTGCCCGAGTCCAAGCTCCCGCGCAACGTCCACTTCGCCTACGGCTCGATGTCGGAGGTCCTCGACCGCACCGACCTGTGTGTCACGGTCAGCTCCACCGCCGCGCTCGAGGCCATGCATCGGGGCATCCCCGTCGGGATCCTCACCGACTTCGGCCTGCGCGAGGTGCTCGGCAATCACGTCTTCGTGCCGTCCGGCGCGCTGGTGTCCTGGCCCGAGCTGCACGACGGCGCGGTGCCCAAGACCGACCCCGCGTGGTCCGCCGACAACGGCGTCGGGGACTTCGACGCGTGGGGCGAGGTCCGCGCGCAGCTGCGCCGGTTGACCGCCCAGCACGACTCGCTGCCCCCGCTGCGCCCGCGCTACACGCCCGAGAACGCCGGTGCGTACCTGCCCGGTCTGCTGGCGCGGCACGGGTTGCGTCCCGACGGCACCGCGCTCGGCGGCAACCACGACCGGCGCGCGCGCCTGACCCGCCGCGTACTGCGTGCGGCCGCCCGCCAGGTGTACCGAGCGGGCACCACCCGCGTCGAACCCGCCCTGCGCCGATGGGCCAACTCATGACGGTCGTAGCGGTGATCCCGGCCCGGGGCGGGTCGAAGGGTGTGCCCGGCAAGAACGTCTCGCTCGTCGGCGGCCGCGCGCTGGTCGCCCGTGCCGTCGACGCCGCGCTGCGCGCCGAGCTCGTCGATCGGGTGCTGGTCTCCACCGACGACCGGCTGATCGCCGAGGTGGCCCGCGAGGCCGGTGCCGAGGTGGTCGAGCGGCCCGACGAGCTCGCCGGCGACGGTGCATCGTCGGAGTCGGCGTTGCTGCACGCGCTGGACACCAGCGCCCCCGAGGCGGTCGTCGCCCTGCTCGTGCAGTGCACCAGCCCGTTCCTGGACAGCGCCGACCTCGACGGTGTCGCCCGCCCGGTGCTCGACGGCGAGGCCGACTGCGCGTTCACCGCGGCGCCGTCGCACGGCTTCCTCTGGCGCCCGGACGGCACCGGCATCAACCACGACCCGGACAGCCGCCCGCGTCGCCAGGACCGGCCGGTCGAGCTGCTCGAGACCGGTGCTGCGTACGCGATGCGCATCAGTGGGCTGCGGCGCCACAAGCACCGCTTCTTCGGCCGGGTGACCCCGGTGATCGTCGATGCCGCCCGCACGCTGGAGATCGACGAGCCCGACGACCTCGCCCGCGCCCGGCTGCTCAGCCCGCTGCTCGACCGCCCCCGCGACCCCGGGGTACGAGACCTCGACGCGGTGGTCCTCGACTTCGACGGCACCCTCACCGACGACCGGGTCACCGTCGATCAGGACGGCCGCGAGTCGGTGACCGTCCACCGCGGCGACGGACTCGGCGTGGCCGCGCTGCGACGCGCGGGTCTGGACGTCCTGATCCTCTCGACCGAGCGCAATCCCGTCGTGCAGGCCCGCGCCCGCAAGCTGAACATCCCGGCCCTCACCGGTATCGACCGCAAGGGCGAAGCGCTCGCCCAGTGGTGCGCCGAGCAGGGACATGCCCTGACCCGCACGGCATTCGTCGGCAACGACGTCAACGACCTGCCGTGCTTCGACATCGTCGGCTGGCCCATCGCCGTGGCCGATGCCCATCATTCGGTCCGGGCGCGTGCCCGGATCGTCACGGCCGCCCCAGGCGGCCACGGCGCGATTCGTGAGGTCGCGTCCAGAGTGCTCGGAAAGGACATCCGCGATGGATCTGAATCGCTTGCGTTACATCGGTGACCGCCCGGTCGGACCCGACCACCCCGTCTACATCACCGGGGAGATCGGCATCAACCACAACGGCTCGCTCGAGGACGCCCTGGCGATGATCGACGTCGCCGCCGCTGCCGGCTGCGACGCGGTCAAGTTCCAGAAGCGCACCCCCGAGATCTGCGTGCCGCTGGACCAGCAGAGCGTCGAACGCGACACGCCCTGGGGCCGGATGACGTACCTGAAGTACCGCCACAAGGTCGAGTTCGGCGAGGAGGAGTACGACGCGATCGGTCGGTACTGCGCCAGTCGCGGGATCGTCTGGTTCGCATCGCCGTGGGACGTGCCGAGTGTCGACTTCCTCGAGACCACGGACCCGCCCGCTCACAAGATCGCCTCGGCCTGCCTCACCGACGACGAGCTGCTCGTCCGTGTACGCGAGACCGGCCGGACGGTCATCCTGTCGACCGGGATGTCGACGCTCGAGCAGATCCGCCACGCCGTCGAGGTGCTCGGCCGCGACAAGCTGATCCTGTGCCACACGACGAGCTCGTACCCGGCGCCGGCGGGTGAGCTGAACCTGCGCATGATCCACACGCTGATGCACGCATACCCCGACGTGCCGATCGGCTACTCGGGCCACGAGATCGGCCTGCAGACCACGATCGCTGCCGTGGCGCTGGGCGCCTGCTTCATCGAGCGGCACATCACGCTCGACCGGGCCAACTGGGGTTCCGACCAGGCGGCGTCCGTCGAGCCGGGCGGCCTGCAGCGGCTCGTGCGCGACATCCGCACCGTCGAGGCGGCCCTGGGCGACGGCGTCAAGCGCGTGTACGACAGCGAGGTCCCGATCCGGGCCAAGCTGCGGCGCGTCGAGAGCGCGGTCAGCTGACGTGAGCCGCCCCCGGACGGTCGCGCTCGTCGAGACCGCCACCCAGCTGCACAACGTCGTCGAGTGGGCGCATGCCACGAACTCGATCGACGAGGTGCGCATCGACGTGCTGGCACCCACCGACCGGCAATCGGTGCGCCAGCTGACCCGCGTCGCGGCACTGGCCCGCGGCGTGGGGGTCGACGTCCGGCACCGTTCGGTCCGCGTCCGCAACACCGCCGCGGCCACCGGTGCCGCAGGGGTGGCGGCCGACGTACGGCGCGCCGACCGGTTGATCATCGGCGATGCGTTCTCGCGCTTCATCCACACCCTGTTGCCGCTGTCCGGGGCCGACCACATCGTGCTGGTCGACGACGGCACCTCGACGTGGGAGTTCGTGTCTTGCCTGGACGCCGGGCAGCCGATGATCCGCTGGACGATGCCGACCGACGGCGCCGAGCGCCGGCAGGCCCGGGCCACCCGGCTGCTGACCCCCAGCCTGCGCCGTCGGCTGACCGTCTTCAGCTGCCTGCGTGACGCCACCCCGCTCGGGGCCACCCGCACCCACAACGAGTACGGCTGGGCCCGCGCCTGGCGCACGCCCGACATGGTCGACGACCGCGTCGACGTGCTCGGGATCTCGCTGGTCGACAGCGGGGTGATCGAGCGGGCGGCCTACGTCGAGGCCGTCGGCGCACTGGCCCGCAAGCACGGCGACGTTCGGTACTTCGCGCATCGTCGTGAGTCCGAGTCGCTGGTGGCCGAGATCGACACACTGCCGGGCGTCTCGGTGACCCGCTCGGACCTTCCGGCCGAGCTCGCGCTGCGCAAGGGTCCGGTCTCGCGGCACGTCATCACGTTCCCCTCGACCGCGTCGCACACGCTGCCGATCGTGCTGAGCGACCTCATGGACCGCGAGGGCCTGCGCATCGACGTACGCCCGGTCGACCCGGCATGGTTCACGCCGTCGACGACGGAGCACGCCCGCGACTTCGTCGCGCACATCGCGGCGGTCGCTCCGCGCGACCCGCGCGTGGGCGTCACGACCTGACGGCGCTCACCCGTCGCGGCCGAGCCGCTCACGCGCCTGCCGCAAGCGGGCCAGCCCGACTCGGGTCACGTCCCATTCCGCTACCCGTGAGCGGGCGAGGCGGGTGCGGGCGCTGCTCTCGGGGACGAGGCCGGTGCTGCGCAACCGGCGGGCCCGGAAATACCGTGCCGCGCCGTGCGTGGCGAGCCAGCGCTCGGCCGCCGGGCGAAGTTCGGGCAGCGACACCGGCTGCATGCAGAAGCTGACCGCCTCGACGAGCAGCGCAATGTCGGGTGCCTGCGGCGCGGCCAGGGTGCCGTCATCGGCGATGCGCGGTACGAGCGCGTCGATGATCGTGGCCGGAATTCGGTTGCTGTTCTGGTAGGGCGACAGCGCGTCGAGCACCCGCTCGGTGCCCATCGCGGCCACCGGCAGGTCGTAGAGCGAACGGGCTGTGAGCAGTGCGGTCGAGAAGCACCCGAGCACGAGATCCGGGCCCAGCGCGGCGAAGCACAGCTCGGCCGGCACCTGCTCGGGTACGACGGTGAGCTCGACGCCTGCGGCCTCGGCGGCGGCCCGCACGGCGCGCACCTGGGCGCGGCCGGCCGCCGGGTGCGGTTTGAACGCGACGTGGCGGTGCCCGGCGCGGGCGGCCGCACGCACCAGCGAGCCGTACAACGCGGCTTCCTCGTCAGCGGTCATGATCTTCAGGGCCGACAGGTACTGCCCCAGGACCAGCGCCCCGCCGTGCGGCAACGAAAACAGCTCGTCGGCGAAGGCCGGGACGGCGGCGACCTCGGTGAGCACCTTCAGGAACACCTCGTCGGGCAGGGCCTGGGCATCGGCGCCCTCCTCGCGCAGCAACACCGGTCGCAGCCCGGGGACGAGATCGAGGTGCAGCACGCGGGTGACCCGGGTGCCGATGTCGACCGGCAGCCGGGTGCGGGTGGGCCCGTAGCTCATCAACCCGTCGCTGAACACGGTGATCGGGCAGTCGCGCAGCAGCTGGGCGAGTGTCTGGGCCGGCGCCACGGCGATCGACTCGAGCACCAGCTCGTCGGGCGGCCCGTCGAGCCCGAGCCGGGCGAGCAGGGCACGCGTCAGCATGGGCTGCTCGGCGTCGTCCGGCACCCAGTCCGAGGGGTGCAGCGGGGCGATGAACTCGTTCCAGGACACGACGTCGTCGACGCGTGAACGCAGGACCGCGAACCCCGGCGAGTCCTGCACCGGGGTGTCGATCTCGGGCGTCGGCCCGTTGGCGGACACGATCACCACCCGCCGGCTGCCCTCGGGGCCGAGTCGGCCGGCGTCGATGGCGGCAGCGAGGGTCAGCGCGCTGAACAGCGTCGAGCAGTACAGGACCTGGGTCATGGTCGAAGCCCCTGACGCAGCGGGCTGTCGTGCGGCACGAGCTTGCGCAACGCGACGGCGCGGTCGCCGTGAATGGTGATGCCCTCGAGCGCTTCCGGCGGCAGCGTTGCGAGCGTCGCCAGGGCACGGGTCCGGAACTGCCTGGCGAGCACGGGCTGGAAACGGCCGAGCAGTGTGAGGTGGTGGCCGAGCAGGGCGATGAACTGGTGCGCGGCCTTGGGCAACAGCCGATCGGCGTCCCGGTCGGTGGCGACGTCGCGCAGCACATGGTCGTAGGCGTCGAAGAAGTGCAGCTGCCGGTCGTCGCCGATCTGGGTCAGCGAGGCAGCCACCTGCCGCCGGTAGAACAGCCCGGCAAGCGATACAACCGCGTACGAGCGCAGCTCGCGGTGCAGCCGCCAGATCCACGGCCGGTCCTCAGCGGTGTGCAGACCCGCCGGGAAGCGCAGCACGTCGCCGACACTGCGCCGGTAGACGCCGGCCCAGGCGTACGGGTAGTCGACCATGGTCTTGCGGTGCGCCGGCAGGATGCTCGCCCGCGGATCGAGCACCGTGTCGCGCAGGCCCTGCGGTGCCCGGTGGGTGAGGCGCTCCCGTCCCTCGACCTGCACGTGGTCGACCCGCACGAAGTCGCAGCCCAGACCGTCGATGGCGTCGACGAGGCGGGACAGGTAACCGGGTGCGAGCCAGTCGTCGCCGTCGAGGTAGGTGACGTAGCGGCCCTGTGCTGCGGCCAGGCCGACGTTGCGGGCATCGGCCAGTCCCTGCGCCCTCGCATTGGTGATGACCCGCATTCCCGGCAGCTGCGACCCGGCCTCGGCGATGACGTCCGGGGTGGCGTCGTCGGAGCCGTCGTCGATCACCACGAGCTCGATGTCGGGCCGGAGGTTGCGTCCCACGGATTTCAGGGTGTCGCCGATGTAGCCCTCCGCGTTGCGCACGGGCAGCACGACGGACAGGCTCGGTGCACCGGTGGGCATGAGGGTCATTTTCCTTGCATCAGGTGAGGGGACGATGAATGACGGGTGGACAGCGCTGCACCGGGGCTCTCTCGGTAGCCTCGGTCCCATGCAGCCGGCCGTTCCCGAGCAACCCTGGACCAGCGCCGACGAGGTCGGCTCTTTCGAGCAGGGCACCGAGTTCAGTCGCTGGGCCCTGGCACGCTACATCGTCGGGCGGGTGATCCTCGAGCGGGTCAGCTGGTCGCTGCTGGCGGCTGGGGTCGTGCTGCTCGTTCTGGCCGGCGTCTCGCAGTGGCTGCTGCACTCGACGCTGCTGGCCGTTCTGCTGGTGCTGGTCGCGCTCGGCGTCTTCGCGCTGCGCGGGTTGCTGCGGTTCGTCCTGCACCGGCTGATGAACGCTAAGGCATTCGGGCCGCTCGAGTCCCGCATCGCGGGGATCGTCAAGGGCGCCAGCCGCGGGGTCTTCCTCGAGCTGCGTCGGGTCGGGCTGCCGAGTCGCCTGCTCACGCTGCCGCTGCTGCTCCCGCGGTTCGTCGGCAAGCGCCGCGCCGAGACGATGGAACGGATCCACCGCTTCGAGGTCGACCGGGCGGTGCCGAAGGCCAGCCGCGACGAGCTGTACCTCGTCCTGCGATCGGTCGGCCGCCCGTGACCGCGGCCCCACCTGCTCGCCCGGCCACGCGTTCCGACCTCGTGCAGGCGGCGATCCTCGTGCTCGTGCTGGCAGTGCTCGGTGCGCTGGGCGGCCTGCTGTGGGCGGCGTGGAGCCCGAAGGGTCCCGCCGCGCTGGTCCTGAGCCCGGGTGTCTACGAGCCCGACGAGACCGAGGCGTTCGCGGCCGGCGACGGTCGTTTCCTCGTCCTCGCCGCCGCGCTCGGGCTGATCGCTGCGCTGGTGGTGTGGTTCGGCCGCCCTTCCCGTGGGGTCGCCGCGGCGCTCGGGCTGAGCGTCGGCGGCCTCGCCGGCTCGCTGCTCATGTGGCTGGTGGGCCATCTCGTCGGTGGTGGCGACGGCCACGGACGGTCGATCTCGGGCAGCGCCGACCGGTACAGCTCGCAGCTGCCGCTCACCGTGCACGCGCACGGGTTGCTGCTGATCCAGGCGGCGGTGTCGATGCTCGTGTACGGGCTGCTGGTGGCCTTCGCCGTGCACGACGATCTCGGCCGTCCGGAAGCCGGACCGGTGCCCGAGTCAGTTGCTGCCGGAGCCCATCCGCAGGACGGCTGGGGATACGGCGATGCTGCGGGTCCACTGCAGCAGGGCGATTTCCCGCCGCAGCAGCCGCGCTATCCGGATCAGTCGTTCTGAGGTCGTGACGTCGCTCAGCAGCGACTGCTTCTCCTCCGGCGGCAGCGGCAGCCGCGCGGCCAGCTGGTAGGCCAGCATGCTCGCGTCGTTCGGCAGCTCCGAACCGGTGCCGCGGCCGGCAAGACGCACCAGGTAGGAGTCGTAGACGTCCATGAGCTCGCGGGCCCGATCGGCCTGCGCGCGGGTCAGGTCGCCGTCGGGTTCGTCGAGGTACTCGACCTCGGCGCGCAGGTAGGGCTTGCCGACGCTCAGCAGCGTCCGGACGCTGAAGCGCCGGGTGCCGACCGACAGCAGGTCCGACGTGCCGTCGGGCTGGCGTTCGATCTCGAGGATCTCGGCCAGCGTGCCGATCCGCTCGACGTCGGCGACCCCGGCGTCGCCCTTCTTCACCCCGGGGTTCTCGGCCTCGGTACCGGTGCGCAGCGCGATGACACCGAAGGCCGCATTCCCGGTCCCGCCGGCCGCCGCCGTGATGTCGTCGATCAGCTCGCGGTAGCGGCGCTCGAAGATGTGCAGCGGCAGTGGCATGCCCGGCAGCAGGACGTGGCTCAGCGGGAACAGTGGGATCTCGACGATCTCGGGCTCGGCCACGACGTCCACGCTAGCCCCGTAAACTCGACGTCGTGCTACGCCGCCTCGACCTCGCCACCGCAGCCCCCGCCGACCTACGCCGCGCGCTGCCGCGTGCCCGCGTCGACGTGCATGCCGCGCTCGAGACCGTCACGCCGCTCGTCTCGGCCGTGGCCGAGCGGGGCTACCCGGCAGCGCGCGAGGCCACGCTGCGCTTCGACGGTGTCGATGTGCCCGAGCCGCGGGTCTCCGACGCTGCGCTGAAGACCGCACTCGAGGAGCTCGACCCGGCGGTGCGCGACGCGCTGGTCGAGGCGATCCGCCGGGCCCGGATCGGGCACGAGCCGCAGCGCCGCACCGGCCACGACGTCCAGGTCGTGCCCGGCGGCACGGTCAGCGAGCGCTGGATCCCGGTCGAGCGGGTCGGGTTGTACGTGCCGGGCGGGCGCGCCGTCTACCCGTCGAGCGTCGTGATGAACGTGGTGCCCGCACAGGCCGCCGGCGTCGACTCGATCGTCGTGCTCACCCCGCCGCAGAAGGAGTTCGGCGGCGCGCCCCACCCGACCACGCTCGCTGCGTGCGCTCTGCTCGGCGTCGAGGAGGTCTACGCGGTCGGTGGTGCGCAGGCCGTCGCACTGGCTGCCTACGGCGATGCCGCCGCCGGTATCGCCCCCGTCGACCTGATCACCGGGCCGGGCAACATCTTCGTCACTGCCGCCAAGCGGCTCGTCCAGGGCACCGTCGGCATCGACTCCGAGGCCGGGCCCACCGAGATCGCGATCCTCGCCGACGACTCCGCCGACCCGGCGCACGTCGCCGCCGACCTGATCAGCCAGGCCGAGCACGACCCGCTGGCCGCGTCGGTGCTCGTCACCGACTCGGCCGCGCTGGCCGACGCGGTCGACGCGGAGGTCGAGCGTCAGGTGACGCTGACCAAGCACACCGATCGCGTCCGCACGGCGCTCACCGGTGAGCAGTCGGCGATCGTGCTGGTCACCGACCTCGAGCAGGGGCTAGCGGTCGTCGACGCCTACGCCGCCGAGCACCTCGAGGTCATCACCGTCGATGCCCGCCGCTGGGCCGAGCGGGTGCGCAACGCCGGCTGCATCTTCGTCGGCCCGCACGCCCCGGTCTCGCTCGGCGACTACTGCGCCGGGTCGAACCACGTGCTGCCCACCGGCGGCACCGGGCGGCACTCGTCTGGGCTGTCGGTGCAGTCGTTCCTGAAGGGCGTCCACCTGGTCGAGTACTCCGCCGACGCGCTGGCCGACGTCGCGCCGCACGTGATCGCGCTGGCCGAGGCCGAGGACCTGCCCGCGCACGGGGCAGCCGTCGCGATCCGTACAGGTCGATGAGCGCCACCCTCCCGCTGCGTCCGGAGCTCGTCGGAGAAGTGCCCTACGGCGCACCGCAGCTCGACGTCGCGGTGCAGCTCAACGTCAACGAGAACCCCTACCCGCCGTCCGAGGCGACCGTCGCCGACATGGCTGCCGCCGTGGCCGACGTCGCGCGGACGCTGAACCGCTACCCCGACCGCGACGCGCTTGCCCTGCGCGCCGACCTCGCGGCGTACCTGAGCGCCGACGGCGGCATACCTCTGCGTACGGATCAGGTGTGGGCTGCCAACGGCTCGAACGAGGTCATGCTGCAACTGCTGATGGCGTTCGGCGGGCCGGGCCGCACGGCGGTGTCGTTCGCGCCGACGTACTCGATGTATCCCGAGTACGCGCGCGACACCCACACCACCTGGGTGCTCGGTCGGCGTCGCGAGGACTTCGGCCTCGACCTGTCGCACGCGCTCGACGTCATCGCCGAGCACCGGCCGTCGGTGGTGCTGCTGGCCTCGCCCAACAACCCGACGGGTACGGCGTTGCCGCTCGACGACGTCGAGGCGATCCTGGCCGCGGCACCCGGCATCGTCGTGGTCGACGAGGCGTACGGCGAGTTCCGGCGGGCGGGGGTGCCCAGCGCGCTGTCGCTGCTGCCGAGCCAGCCACGTCTGGTCGTCTCGCGCACGATGTCGAAGGCGTTCGCGCTGGCGGGCGGCCGGCTGGGCTACCTGGCCGCGTCGCCGGCCGTGGTCGACGCCGTGCGCATCGTGCGGCTGCCCTATCACCTGTCGTCGGTGACGCAGGCCGTCGCACGGGTGGCGCTGGCGCACGCGGGCGAGATGCTGGCCGCCGTCGACGAGCTGCGCGCCGAGCGCGATCGGACGTACGACTGGCTGCACTCGATCGGGCTGCAGGCCACGCCGTCCGATGCGAACTTCGTGCTGTTCGGGATGTTCGCTGACCGGCACCGCGTGTGGCAGGGCCTGCTCGACCGCGGGGTCCTGATCCGCGAGACTGGCCCCGACGGGTGGCTGCGGGTGTCCATCGGCACGCCGGCCGAGATGGCAGCCTTTCGCAGCGCACTGACGGAGGTACTGGCATGAGTCCGAGGACTGGCCGCGTCGAGCGCGCGACGAAGGAGACGAAGGTGCTCGTCGAGATCGACCTCGACGGGGCGGGGCGGACGGACATCTCGACGGGCGTCGGCTTCTACGACCACATGCTCGGTTCGTTCGGCAAGCACGGGCTCTTCGACCTCACGGTGCAGGTCGAGGGCGACCTGCACATCGACGCGCACCACACCGTCGAGGACACCGCGATCGCACTGGGGCAGGCGTTCGCGCAGGCCGCGGGCGACAAGGCCGGTACCCGCCGCTTCGGCGACGCGATGATCCCGATGGACGAGTGCCTGGTTCAGGCAGCCGTCGATCTGTCGGGGCGGCCGTACCTGGTGCACACCGAGCCCGACGGCGCGCCGCCGATGATCGGCACGCAGTACGCCACCACCCTGACGCGCCACGTCTTCGAGTCGTTCGTCTACCACGCCGCGATCGCGCTGCACGTGACCGTGCACGCCGGCCGCGACTGGCACCACGTCACCGAGGCGCAGTACAAGGCGGTGGCCCGCGCGCTGCGGTCCGCCGTCGAACTCGACCCGCGCGTGCAGGGCGTGCCGTCGACCAAGGGTGTGCTCTAACCGCTCGTGAAGAAGATCGTCGTTCTCGACTACGGGTCGGGAAATCTCCGCTCGGCCCAGCGCGCGCTTGAACGCGTGGGGGCCGACGTCACGGTGACCGCCGACGCCTCGGCCGCGGTCGATGCCGACGGGTTGGTCGTGCCCGGTGTCGGGGCGTTCGCGGCCTGCATGTCCGGGTTGACCGCGGTCGGCGCGCGGGCCGTCCTGGACGCGCGACTGCGCGGCGAGCGCCCCGTGCTGGGGATCTGCGTCGGCATGCAGGTGCTGTTCGACTCCGGTATCGAGCACGGCGTCGAGGCGGCCGGGCTCGGCGTGCTGCCCGGGCGGGTCGAGGCGCTGCGGGCGCCGGTGCGACCGCACATGGGTTGGAACACCGTCGAGCAGCCCGAGGGGTCGGTGCTCTTCGCGGGCATGGCGGCCGACACCCGCTTCTATTTCGTGCACTCCTACGCCGTGCACGCCGAGTCCATGAACGGCGCGGACGGCCTGGTCACCCGCACGACCCACGGCGAGCCGTTCGTCTCGGCGGTCGAGCGCGGTCGGGTCAGCGCCACGCAGTTCCACCCCGAGAAGTCCGGCGACGCGGGCGCGGCGCTGCTCGAGAACTGGCTCGCGACGGTCTAGCCCGGTTACCGAACCGCGCTGCTCGGCCTGCTCGCGGGCCGACAGCTCGGTCGGGCGGCTGCGGTCGAGCATGGGTGAGCGTCTTCACGTCGCGGTGCGTGAGATAGTTCCGGACGGCGGCGGTACCGGCGAGAGGCATCTTCAGTGAGCAAGGCGCGGCAGAACGCGCGGGCCGAACGCGAGGCCGCGGCCACCGCTCGAGCCCTCGCCGCGCAGGCCGGGCAGGCCCGTGCTCAAGCGCGGCGTCGACGTGCCGAACGCCGCGACCTGCTGTGGCGCCGCGTGCGGCTCTGGCAGCACCGTCCGGGCTCCCGCGATCGCGAGCGGTTCGGGCTGCTCGGCGTGCTCGTACTCGTCGTCCTGCTGACCGTCTTCGTCGTCACCCGCTCGTGGTCGGCGACGCTGGGTGCGGCGCTCGTGTGCGTCATCGCCGCACCCGTCTACCTCGTCCTCGATCGGAGTCGCTCGTGAGCTTGATCCTCCTGCCTGCCGTTGACGTCGCCGCGGGTGCTGCGGTGCGTCTCGTCCAGGGCGAGGCCGGCACCGAGACCTCGTACGGCGACCCGCTCGACGCCGCTCTGGCGTGGCAGCGCGACGGCGCCGAGTGGATCCACCTCGTCGACCTCGACGCAGCCTTCGGCCGCGGCGACAACCGCGAGCTGCTCGCCGGCGTGGTGAAGAAGCTCGACGTCGCGGTCGAGCTGTCCGGCGGCATCCGCGACGACGCCTCGCTCGAGGCAGCGCTGACCACCGGCGCCGCGCGCGTCAACCTCGGCACCGCTGCGCTCGAGTCGCCGGACTGGGTGCGCGCGGCGCTGGCGAAGCACGGCGAGAAGATCGCCGTCGGGCTCGACGTTCGGGGCACGACGCTGGCCGCCCGTGGTTGGACGCAGGAGGGCGGCGACATCTGGGAGACGCTGGCCCGCCTCGACGCCGACGGGTGCGCCCGATATGTCGTCACCGACGTGCACCGCGACGGCACGCTCACCGGCCCGAATCTGCAACTGCTGCGCGACGTCTGCGCCCGCACCGACGCAGC
>CAZZVT010000052.1:0-5058 GCA_964657545.1 uncultured Jatrophihabitantaceae bacterium | reverse complement strand
CTGCCGGACGCGCTAGAGGCCGTGCGTTGACGATGGCTGACCTGCGCGACTACGAGGACTGGCACCGCGCCTACGACGACCCGACCTCGGAGCTGTCGCACCGCCTGCGGGAGGTGCAGCGACTGGTCGGCGAGGCGCTGGACCGCACGGCCGGGCCTGTCCGGGTGTTGTCGGCCTGCGCCGGTGACGGCCGCGACGTCCTCACCGTGCTGGCGGATCGGGCCGATCGCGACCGCGTCGACGTCACGTTGGTCGAGCTCAACGACAACCTGGCCGACGCGGCGCGGGCTCGGGCGGTCGCCGCGGCGCCGGCCCGGGTCGACGTCCGCGCGCTCGACGCGGGCACCACCGACGCCTACATCGGCGCCGTGCCGGCCGACGTCGTGCTGCTCGTCGGCATCTTCGGCAACATCACGCCCGAGGACATCGAGCGCACCGTGCACGCCGCGCCCGCGCTGTGCGCACCCGGCGCGACGGTGGTCTGGTCGCGCGGGCAGGTCGACACCGAGCTCAACGAGAGCATCCGGGCCTGGTTCGCCGCCGCTGGCTTCACCGAGCTCGACCTCGTCCGCCTCGACGGCGACCGCACCCGCGTGCTCGGCGTCGAGCGCTACGACGGACCCGCCGTCCCCCTCGTCCCCGGCCGCCCGCTGTTCACCTTCGTGCGCTGATCACGGTGGCTACCGCGAAGGACTGGCTCGAGGGCGCGCGCCCGCGCACCCTCTTCCTGGCCGTGGCGCCGGTGGTCGCCGGCACGGGGGTGGCCGCGGCGCAGGGCGAGGTGCGGTGGGGGCGGGCGGCGCTCGCGCTCGTGGTCTCGCTCGCGCTGCAGGTGGGCGTCAACTTCGCCAACGACTACAGCGACGGGATCCGTGGCACCGATGTCGACCGGGTCGGGCCGCTGCGCCTCGTGGGATCGGGCGCCGCGGCGCCGCGCCGCGTGCTCGCCGCCGCGCTCGTGTGCTTCGCCATCGCGTGCCTCGCCGGGCTCGCCCTGGCCGCGCTGTCGAGTTGGTGGCTCGTCGCCGTCGGGGCCGTCGCCGTCGCTGCGGCCTGGGGGTACACCGGCGGCGCGACACCGTACGGCTACCGCGCACTGGGCGAGGTCGCGGTGTTCGTGTTCTTCGGCCTGGTCGCGGTCGGCGGCACCGCCTACGTCCAGGCCGGGAAGCTGACGGTGACGACCGCGCTCGTCGCGGTGCCGGTGGGGTTGCTGGCCTGCGCGGTGCTGGTGGCCAACAACCTGCGCGACATCCCCGGCGACCTGCGCGCGCACAAGCGGACCCTGGCCGTGCTGCTCGGCGACCGCCGCACCCGGCTGCTCTACGAGGCGCTGCTCGTGGCCGCGTTCGCGCTGGCCGGGGTGCTCGCGATCCGCGACCACGGGCCGCCGCTCATCGCCTGGGCCGCGGCGCCGCTGGCCCTGGGTGCGGTCAGCCCGGTGCACCGCGGCGCGACCGGGACCGACCTCGTCCCCACCCTGCGGGCTACGGGCCAGCTGGCGCTGGCGTTCGCAGTGCTGCTTGCCGTCGGGCTCGCGATCACGCACTGAGGCCGCGCGACGGTGTGGCACATGGAAGTCGGCGTGCGCGACCGGTGCACGTCGAGCCGTCCCGGGTCTGACCCGCGCTCAGGCGGCCACCGGTTCGCGCGGCACCGCCTCGCCGCGCGACAGCCGACCGCCGCGGGCCTCCTTGCCGATCGCGGCCAGCACGGCGACCGCGACGAACACCGGGATCAGCGTCGCGCTCAACGCGAACGTGTAGGAGTGCGAGTCGGCCAGCCGCTCCTGGATCGGCAGGTTGAACGCGGCCAGGCAGTTGCCGAGCTGGTAGGTGACGCCGGGGTAGAAGCCGCGGATCTCGGCCGGCGACAGCTCGGTGAGGTGCGCGGGGATCACGCCCCACGCGCCCTGGACGACGAACTGCATCAGGAACGAGCCGAGGCACACGAGCCCGAGCGTGCTCGACGCGGCGAACAGCGGCAGGATCGGCAGCCCCAGCACCGCGCAGAACACAACGACCGCGCGGCGGCCGTACTTCTCCGACGCCGCGCCCATGAGGACGCCGCCGATCAGCGCGCCGACGTTGTAGAGCATCGCGATGTACAGCGCGGTGTTCGGCGCGAAATGCAGGCCTTCCTTGAGGTAGGTCGGGTAGACGTCCTGCGTGCCATGGCTCATCCAGTTGAAGGCCGTCATCAGCAGCACGAGGTAGATGAGCCGGCGGAACACTGCGGGCTTGGCCAGGATCTCGCGGATCGTCACCTTGTTGCGCTCGACGTTGGCCTTCGTCTCCTCCCACGCCTCGGACTCGGTGACCCGCGAGCGGACGAACAGCGACAGCAGCGCGGGCAGCACCGACAGCGCGAACAGCCCGCGCCAGCCCCAGCTGGTGAAGTTCGAGATGAGCAGGTAGGCCGCGGCGGCCAGCAGGTAGCCGATGGCGTAGCCCTGCTGCAGGATCCCGGACACCAGGCCGCGCTTCTTCGGCGGCACCTTCTCCATCGCCAGCGACGACCCGAGCCCCCACTCGCCGCCCATGCCCACGCCGTAGAGCAGGCGCAGGACCAGCAGCCACGTGTAGCTGGGCGCAAAGGCGCAGAGAAAGCCGACGACGGAGTAGAAGCCGACGTCGATCATCAGGACCTTCTTGCGCCCGGCCTTGTCGGCCCAGATGCCGAAGACCGCCGCGCCGACCGGACGCATCAGCAGCGTGACCGTGGTCAGGAACGCCATCCGCTCCAGGGACACGCCGAAGTCCTTGGCAACGTCGGCGTAGACGAGCACGACGACGAAGTAGTCGAAGGCGTCCATCGTCCAGCCGAGCGTCGCGGCGAACACCGCGCGTTTGTCGTCGCGGGTCATCCGCTCGTCGTCGGCCGTCGTCTCGCCCTTGGTGAGGTTCACGCTGCGCTCCTTTGTGCGGCTGATGCAGCGTTATGCCCGGTTCGCGCCCCGGAATCGCAGGCCGGCGGTTTTGGCAGACTGTCCGGGTGTCGCTCGCCGTGCGTGTCATCCCGTGTCTCGACGTCGATTCCGGGCGCGTGGTCAAGGGCGTGAACTTCACCGGCCTGCGCGACGCGGGTGACCCCGTCGAACTGGCCCGCCGCTACGACGAGCAGGGTGCCGACGAGCTGACCTTCCTCGACATCTCGGCGTCCTCGGGTGGCCGCGAGACGACTTACGACGTCGTGCGCCGAACGGCGGATCAGGTGTTCATCCCGTTGACGGTGGGCGGGGGAGTGCGCACCGTCGACGACGTCGACGCGCTGCTGCGCGCGGGCGCGGACAAGGTGGGCGTCAACACCGCCGCGATCGCCCGTCCGAACCTGATCGCCGAGATCGCGCACCGTTTCGGAAACCAGGTGCTGGTGCTCTCGGCCGACGCGCGGCGCGTGCCGCCCGGCGGCGAGCCGACGCCGAGCGGGTTCGAGGTCACCACGCACGGCGGCCGTCGCGGTACCGGCATCGACGCCGTCGACTGGGTGCGGCGCGCGGCCGACCTGGGCGCGGGCGAGATCCTGCTCAACTCGATGGACGCCGACGGCACCAAGGACGGCTACGACCTCGAGCTCATCACGCTGGTGCGGGCCGCGGTGCAGGTGCCCGTCATCGCCAGCGGCGGAGCCGGCGCCGTCGCCCACTTCGCACCCGCTCTCGAGGCCGGCGCCGACGCGGTGCTGGCCGCCAGCGTCTTCCACTTCGGCGACTGCACCGTCGGCGACGTCAAGGCCGACCTGCGCGCCCACGGACTGCCGGTGCGGTAAGACGCGCCCGGCGGTACTGTCTCGGGCGTGTCCGACGACGACCGCCCCACGCCCGGCGTGGTCACCGGCGCGGCCGCGATCGGCACCGCCCCGCTGCCGTTCCTCGCCGTGTATGCCCTCCTGTTCCTGGGTCACGGGCTGATCCACCCCGTGCACCCGCCGGACATCACCAGCAGCCAGCGCGGTGAGGTGATCGCCGGTTGCGTCGCGGCCGCGCTGTTCATCGCGCTGGTGATGGCCGTCGTATGGCTCGTCAACGGATCGCGTCGCTGGCCGTTCGCGCTTCTGCAGGCCGCGGTCGTCGCTGCGGGCTGCTACTTCCTCGCCGACGGCACCGTCGGCGGCACCTCCGTGTCGGTGCTGCTCATCGCCACGGCCGTGCTCGCGCTGGTGCTGGCCTTCGCGCCGGCGGCGTGGCGCCATGTCGACCGGCGCAGTCCGCAGCCCGTCCGGGCGGTCTACGGCAAGATCGGACTCGGCGCCCAGGACGACGTCGAGGGGACCGTTGCGGGGTACTCGAGCGCGCGCTGAGCGCTCGCCGCGCCTACGCTGTTCACAGGTATCACCCATCGGACGCCCAGCCCGACCGCTCAGTATGGGCACAGCGTTTCCAGCGTCAATGCTGTGACGTCCAGTGAAACCTGAGTGTCCGAGGAGAACCGACATGAGCGCAGCGACCGTGGCATCGACGAACACCAAGCGGCGGGTCCTGGTCGTCGACGACGAGGACAACGTGACGCACCTCGTGTCGTCGGCCCTGCGCTTCGACGGGTTCGAGACCATGACCGCCGACAGCGGGACGTCCGCACTGGCTCGGGTCGCCGAGACCGATCCCGACCTGATCGTCCTGGACGTCATGATGCCGGGCCTCGACGGACTGGGCGTACTGCAGAACCTGCGCGCCGCCGGCTCGCAGGTGCCGGTCATCTTCCTCACCGCCCGCGACGCGGCCAGCGATCGGATCGTGGGGCTGCGCGCCGGCGCCGACGACTACGTCATCAAGCCGTTCAGCATCGAGGAACTCCTTGCCCGCGTGCACGCCGTGCTGCGTCGTTCGTCGCCCGAGACCGGTCGCGAGGGTCTGCTGAAGGTCGCCGATCTCGAGCTCGACGAGAACAGCCACGAGGTCACCCGCGCCGACGAGGAAGTGCACCTCACCGCCACCGAGTTCGAGCTGCTGCGCTACCTCATGCGTAACGAGCGGGTCGTGCTGTCGAAGACCCAGATCCTCGACCGGGTGTGGAAGTACGACTTCCAGGGCCAGTCCAACATCGTCGAGCTCTACATCGG
>CAZZVT010000051.1:2577-21181 GCA_964657545.1 uncultured Jatrophihabitantaceae bacterium | reverse complement strand
TGTACTCGGCCAGGAAGAACATCGCGAACTTGAACGACGAGTACTCGGTGTGGAACCCGCCGACGAGTTCGGACTCGGCCTCTGCGAGGTCGAAGGGCGCACGGTTCGTCTCGCCGACGACCGAGATGAAGTAGATGGCGAACGAGACGAGCAGCGGGATCGCGTTCCAGAGGTGGTTCTGCTTGGCGACGATGCCCGAGGTCGACATCGTGCCCGAGAACAGGAACACCGCGACCATCGACAGACCCATCGCGACCTCGTAGGACACCATCTGGGCCGCCGAGCGCAGGCTGCCGAGCAGCGGGTACGTCGAACCCGAGGCCCAACCCGACAGCACGACGCCGTACACGCCGAGCGACGAGCAGGCGAACACCACCAGCACGCCGACGGGCAGGTCGGTGAGCTGCAGTGGCGTGTGGTGGCCGAACATGCTGACAGTGGGCCCGAAGGGGATCACCGAGAACGCCAGGAACGCCGGGACGGCCGACAGGATCGGGGCCAGGAAGTAGACCGGCTTGTCGGCCAGGACGGGGATGATCTCTTCCTTGAAGGCCAGCTTGACGCCGTCGGCCAGCGACTGCAGCACGCCCCAAGGGCCGGTGCGGTTCGGGCCGATGCGGTTCTGCATCCGGCCGACGACCTTGCGCTCGAAGACGATCGAGAACAACGTCATGAGCACCAGGAAGACGAAGACGCCCAGCATCTTGATCAGGTCGATCCAGATCGGGTTGTCGCCGAACCCGGGCAGGTTCTGCGACACCGCCAGGGTGTTGCTCATTCCTGCTCCCCCGCTGCCAGCGTGACGACTGAGCCGAACCCGGCCGACAGCGTGGCTCGCACGGCATGACCACGCGGGTTGGTGGGCAGCCACACCGTGCTGTCGGCCATCGGCACGATCTCGACCGGCCACTGCATCGTGCCGGCATCGGTCGACACCGAGACGGTGCCACCGTCGACGATGCCCAGCTCGGTGGCGGTGTTCGGGCTGATCCGGGCCACCGAGGGCCGGGCGGTGCCCGCCAGGTGGTCGTCGCCGTCCTGCATACGTCCGGCGTCGATGAGCTCGGCCCAGGTCGAGAGCCGGTACTCGCCGCCCTGCGGGGCCTGCGAATGCACCGACGGCGCGGCCGGGCGGTTCTCGGTGACGCCGAGGCGCAGCAGCTCGTCGCGGGCCGCCTCGACACTCGGCAGGCGCAGGTCGACGTCGAGCTCGTCGGCCAGGGCGTTGAGCACCCGGCCGTCGGACAGGGCGCCGGTGCCCGAGATGGTCAGCTCGAACGGCCGGCGGCGGCCCTCCCAGGTGACGTAGCGCCCGGACTTCTCGGTCTGCGGCGCGACCGGCAGCACGACGTCGGCGTGCTCGGTGACCGCGCTGTGCCGGATCTCGAGGCTGACGATGAAGCCGGCCCGCTCGAGCGCCTGACGGGCCAGCGCGGGATCGGCGGTGTCATCGGGATCTATGCCCCCGACGACGAGCGCGGTCAGCGAACCGTCGGCTGCGGCCGCCAGGATTCCGTCGATGTCGCGGCCGGGCTGGGTCGGGATGCTGCCCCAGACCGCCTCGACGGCGCTGCGGGCGCCGGCGTCGGCGATCGGGCGGCCACCGGGCAGCAGCGTGGGCAGGGCACCGGCGTCGACGGCGCCCCGCTCACCGGCGCGACGCGGGATCCAGACCAGCTTGGCGCCGGTCTCGGACGCGAGTGCCGCGGCGGCGCTGAGCGCGCCGGGCGAGGTGGCCAGCCGCTCACCGACGAGGATCAACGACCCCTCGCCACCGAGCGCGCCGACGACCTTCCCGGGCAGGGCGTCGAGCGTGGCCGCCTCGGCACCGGGCACGGTCGGTACGAGGCGCCCGTCGAGCTTGGTCAGCCCTGCGGACGCGACAGCGGCGACGGAGAAGACCTGCGTCGCTCCGTGACGGGTGGCCTTGCGCAGCCGCAGGAAGACGATCGGCGATTCCTCCTCGGGTTCGAAGCCCGCGAGCAGGACGGCCGGTGCGTGCTCGAGGTCGGCATAGGAGACGTGCTCGGGCCCGACGCCGGCCACCGACGATGCGAGCAGCGCGAGTTCCTCGTCGGACACCGGACGGGTGCGGGCGTCGATGTCGTTGGTGCCGAGCGCGACACGCGCGAACTTGGCGTAGGTGTAGGCGTCCTCCTCGGTGAGCCGCCCGCCGGGCAGGACCCCGACGCCGCCGCGGTCGACGGCCTCGGCCAGGCCCTGCGCCGCGCGCTCGAGCGCCTCGGGCCAGCTGGCCTCGACGAGCGCACCGGCGGCGTTGCGGACCAGCGGGGTGAGGATGCGGTCGGGCTGGACGGCGTACTGGAAGGCCCAGCGACCCTTGTCGCAGTTCCACTCCTCGTTGACCTGCGGGTCGTTCGACGCCAGTCGGCGGGTGACCTTGCTGCGGCGCCAGTCGGTGCGCTGGGCGCACCCCGACGAGCAGTGCTCGCACACCGACTCGGTGGACAGCAGGTCGAAGGGCCGGGCGCGGAAGCGGTACGACGCGCTGGTCAGCGCGCCCACCGGGCAGATCTGCACCGTGTTGCCGGAGAAGTAGGACTGGAAGGGCTGCTCGTCGCTGGTGCCGATCTGCTGCTGAGCGCCCCGCTCGAGCAGGTCGATGAACGGGTCACCGGCGATCTGCAGGGAGAAGCGAGTGCAGCGTTGGCACAGCACGCAGCGCTCGCGGTCGAGCAGCACGTTGCTGGAGATCGCGATCGGCTTCGGGAACGTCCGCTTCGTCTCGACGAAACGCGACTCCGCGCGGCCGTTGCTCATGGCCTGGTTCTGCAGCGGGCACTCGCCACCCTTGTCGCAGATCGGGCAGTCGAGCGGGTGGTTGATGAGCAGCAGCTCCATGACGCCCTGCTGCGCTTTGTCAGCAACCGGCGACGTCAATTGAGTCTTGATCACCATGCCGGGCATGACGGTGGTGGTGCACGACGCGGCCGGCTTGGGCATGCCGCGACCGTTGCCCATGTCGGTGACCTCGACCAGGCACTGACGGCAGGCGCCGGCCGGGTCGAGCAGCGGGTGGTCGCAGAAGCGGGGGATGGAGATGCCGAGCTGCTCGGCCACCCGGATCAGCAACGTGCCCTTGGGTACGGAAGCCTCGATGCCGTCGATGGTGACGGTGACGAGGTCTTCCTTGGGGGGCGCTTGGGTCATGCCTGGACCCCGGCTCCGGCAAGTGCGCGATCGTGCGAGAACGGGCAGCCGTGGCCTTCGACGTGCGCCAGGTACTCGTCGCGGAAGTACTTGATCGAACTCGACACCGGGCTGGTGGCACCGTCGCCGAGGGCGCAGAACGAACGGCCCAGGATGTTGTCGGACAGGTCGAGCAGCGTCTGCAGGTCCTCTTCGGTGCCCTCGCCGTGCTCGAGACGTTCGTAGATGCCGACGTACCAGTAGGTACCTTCGCGGCACGGCGTGCACTTGCCGCAGGACTCGTGCTCGTAGAACTCGCTCCACTTCAGCGTGGCGCGCACGACGCAGTCGTCCTCGTCGAAGATCATCAAGGCCGAGGTGCCGTTCATGGAGCCGGCCTTGACCGCCGAGTCGAAGTCCAGCGGGACGTCGAGGTGCTCGGCGGTGAGCATCGGGGTCGACGAGCCGCCGGGCGTCCAGAACTTGACGTCCTTGCCCCGCGACATGCCGCCGGCCAGCTCGATGAGCTCACGCAGCGTGGTGCCCATGGGCGCCTCGTACTGGCCGGGGTTCTTGACGCGACCGGACAGCGAGTAGACGCACGGGCCGGGTGAACCGTCAGGGCCCATCTTCTTGAACCAGTCGGCGCCGCCCAGCACGATGTAGGGCACGGTGGCCAGGCTGCCGGCGTTGTTGACGACCGTCGGCGCATCGTAGAGACCGTTCGTCGCCGGGAAGGGCGGCTTGAGCCGCGGCTGCCCGCGCCGACCCTCGAGCGAGTCGAGCAGCGCGGTCTCCTCGCCGCAGATGTAGGCGCCCGCGCCGCTGTGCACGGTGATCCGGCAGCGGAAGCCCGAGCCCAGGATGTTCTCGCCGAGGTAGCCGGCGGCCTCGGCCTCGGCCACCGCAGCGGTGACCCGGCGGATGGCGTGGATGGCCTCGCCCCGGATGTAGACGAACGCCCGCTCGGCGCGCACCGCGAAGCAGGCGATGATGATGCCCTCGACCATGGCGTGCGGGTCGTTCATCATCATCGGCAGGTCACGGCAGGTGCCGGGCTCGGATTCGTCGGCGTTGACCACGACGTAGTGCGGCCGGCGGGGCTGGCCGGGCTTGTCCTGCGGGATGAACTGCCACTTCATGCCGGTGGGGAAACCCGCGCCGCCGCGGCCACGCAGGTTGGAGTCCTTGACCACCGAGATGATGTCGTCGGGCGCCATGGTCAGCGCCTTGCGCAGCCCGGCGTAGCCGTCGAGACGTTCGTAGTTGTCGATCTGCCACGGGCGATCGGTGCCGAAACGCTTCGTCAGGACCGGAGTAAGAGTGGTCATCAGTTCTCCCTGGTAGCGCCGGGACTCGTCGAGTTCTCCGGATCGGACTCGGCGGTCGACAGCGGGGCGTCGTCCTGGCTCGGTCCCTGACCGGCCGCGGTCGCGGCCCGCTCGGCGTCGGCGCCGGTGCGGGCGCTGCTGTCGTCGACGGCGTAGGACGGTGCCGAGTCACCGCGCTGGAGCGCCAGCCGGACGCCCGCCTCGGTGGGAGCGCCGCTGGCTGTCGACTCGAGTGCGTAGTCCTCGGGGGTGAAGAAGCCGGCGATCTGGCGCTCGGCCTGCTTGAACGTGCACAGCGGCGCACCCCGGGTGGGTTGCGGACGCTCGCCGGCCTGCAGCTTGCCGACCAGCTCCGTCGTCGACTGAGGCGTCTGATTGTCGTAGAACTCGTAGTTGACGGTGACGACCGGCGCGTAGTCGCAGGCGGCCAGGCACTCGGCGCGCTCGATGGTGAACACGCCGTCGGACGTCGACTCGTTGTTGGCGATGCCGAGCGTGTCGCTGACGGCGGCGAAGATCTCGTCGCCGCCGAGCAGCCCGCACAGCGTGTTGGTGCAGACGCTGACGAGGTACTCGCCCGTCGGTGTGCGCTTGTACATCGTGTAGAACGTCGCGACCGCCGACACCTGGGCCTTGGTGATGCCCAGGACGTCGGAGCAGAAGGCGACGCCGTCGGGCGTGATGCAGCCCTGCTCGGACTGCACCAGGTGCAGCAGCGGCAGCAATGCCGAGCGGGCCTGGCCCTCGGGATAGCGGGCGATCAGGTTCGCGGCGTCGCGGCGGATCTGCTCGCTGAACACACCGGGGTCGCCGGGCCGCTCGAGGTTGATGACGCTCGTGCGGAAGTTCGTCCGCCCCGAGTCGCTGTTGGTCGGCAGGCTCATCGGTCGACGCCCCCCATCACCGGGTCGATCGAGCCGACCGCGGCGATCACGTCGGACACCATGCCCCCGATCGACAGCGCGGCAGTGGCCTGCAGGTTGACGAAGGAGGGGTCGCGCAGGTGCACGCGGTACGGGCGGGTGCCGCCGTCGCTGACCACGTGCGCACCGAGCTCGCCGCGTGGCGACTCGACCGCCGAGTACACCTGACCCGCCGGGACCCGGAAGCCCTCGGTGACCAGCTTGAAGTGATGGATCAGCGACTCCATGGACGTCGTCATGATGCGCTGCACGTGCTCGAGGGAGTTGCCCATGCCGTCGGGGCCGATGGACAGCTTGGCCGGCCAGGCGATCTTCGGGTCGTCGACCCACACCGGACCCGGCTCGAGGCGGTCGAGCACCTGGGCGATGATCTTGACCGACTCGGCCATCTCGTCGACGCGCACGAGGAAGCGCGAGTAGCAGTCGCCGCCGTCCTGCGTGGGGACGTCGAAGTCGAACTCCTCGTAACCGAGGTAGGGCTCGGTCTTGCGCAGGTCCCAGGGCAGGCCGGCCGCGCGCAGCATGGGGCCGGTGACACCGAGCGACATGCAGCCCTCGACACCCAGCCAGCCGACGCCCTTGAGCCGGTTGATCCAGATCGGCTGATCGGACAGCAGCCCGCGCAGACCGTTGATCTCACCGGTGATGTCGATGATCCACTGGCGGATCTTCTCGACCGAGCCCTCGGGAAGGTCCTGCGCAACGCCGCCCGGCCGGACGTAGGCGTGGTTCATCCGCAGGCCAGTGATCATCTCCAGGACGTCGAGGCAACGCTCGCGCGCGCGCAGGCCGTTGGTCATGGCCGTCAGCGCGCCCATCTCCATGCCGCCGGTGGCCAGCGCCACCCAGTGCGACGAGACGCGGTTGATCTCCATCATCATCAGCCGGATCAGCCGGGCGCGCTCGGGCACCTCGATGCCCAGCAGCTTCTCGACACCCAGGCAGTACACGGACTCGTTGAACAGCGGCGCCAGGTAGTCGCAGCGGGTCAGGAACGTGACGCCCTGTGTCCAGGTCCGGAACTCGGTGTTCTTCTCGATGCCGGTGTGCAGGTAGCCGATCACGGTGCGCAGGTCGGTGACCGTCTCGCCGTCGAGCTCGACGACCAGGCGCAGCACGCCGTGCGTCGAGGGGTGCTGGGGGCCCATGTTGAGCACGATCCGCTCGTCGCGGATCGGGTCGTTGGCCGCGAACACCTGGTCCCAGTCGCCACCGGTGAGGTTGAAGACGCGGCCCTCGGTCGTCGGCCTGGACGGTGCGTAGTCGTTGCTCATGTATAGGCCCTGCGCTCGTCGGCCGGCGGGATGGTGGCGCCCTTGTACTGCACCGGGATGCCGCCCAGCGGGTAGTCCTTGCGCTGCGGGTGGCCGTCCCAGTCGTCGGGCATGTGGATGCGGGTCAGCGCCGGGTGGCCGTCGTAGACGATGCCGAACATGTCGAACGACTCGCGCTCCTGCCAGTCGGCCGTGGGGTAGACGCCGGTCAGCGACGGGACGTGCGGGTCGTCGACGCCGACGGACACCTCGAGGCGCACCCGCGAGCGGTACGTCATCGAGGTGAGGTGTGCGACGGAGTGCAGCCGGCGCGCCGAGCCGAGGTAGTCGACGCCCGAGATGCTGGAACACAGCTCGAAGCGCAGGTTCTCGTCGTCGCGCAGCGCCCGGGCCACGCCGACGAGGTGCTCGCGCCGGAGGTGCAGGGTCAGCTCACCGCGATCGACGACCACCCGCTCGATGGCCTGCGCGGCCTGCGGGTAGGCCTCGTAGAGAGCGTCGACGAGATCGTCGAAGTAACCGCCGTAGGGACGCTCGGCGGCCGGGGGTGTCCACGGCTCGCGGACCAGGCCGCCGAAACCGGTGGTGTCGCCGCTGCCGGAGACACCGAACATGCCGCGCCGCTCGGAGCCGTAGGGCTCATCGACCTGGCGGTCGATCGTCGACTCGGGGGCCGGGGTGGCGCGCTGGATGTCGGCCGCGGACTGCTCGGGCCGGGAGTCGTCCGGAACCGGACGTTCCACCGGGCCACCCATCAGCGGCCGTACTTGTAGGAGGAGGGGACGAGTTCGACCTTGGCGTCGGCGAGCTTCGCCGCACGCTTCGGGCCCAGCGGCTCGTTCATGATCTTGTGGTGCAGCTTGAGAATCGCGTCGATCAACATCTCCGGACGCGGCGGACAGCCGGGCAGGTACATGTCGACGGGGACGACGTGATCGACGCCCTGCACGATCGCATAGTTGTTGAACATGCCGCCGGAGCTTGCGCAGACACCCATGGCCAGCACCCACTTGGGCTCGGGCATCTGGTCATAGATCTGGCGCAGCACGGGGGCCATCTTCTGGCTGACCCGGCCGGCGACGATCATCAGGTCGGCCTGCCGCGGCGAGGCACGAAAGACCTCCATGCCGAAGCGCGCCGAGTCGAAACGCGGGCCGCCGAAGCTCATCATCTCGATCGCGCAGCAGGCCAGGCCGAACTGCACCGGCCACAGCGACGACTTGCGCGTCCAGTTCACCAACTTCTCGACGGACGCCAGCAGCACGCCGTCCGGCAGTTTCTCTTCTAGTCCCACGGGTCAGTCCCAATCCAGCCCGCCGCGGCGCCAGACGTAGGCGTAGGCGACGAACACGGTGATGATGAACAGGATGATCTCGACGAGCCCGAACAGCCCGAGCGCCTTGTTCGACACGGCGTAGGGATAGAGGAAGATCGTTTCGATGTCGAAGACGATGAACAGCATCGCCGTCAGGAAGTACTTGACCGGGAACCGTTTGGGGCCCTCGGACTCGGGCGTGGGCTCGATCCCGCACTCGTAGAAGTCGAGCTTGGCCTTGTTGTAACGCTTCGGGCCGGTGAACGGGGCGATGGTCACTGAGAAGCCGGCGAACAGGAAGGCGAGCGTGAACAGCAGCACGATCGGCAGGTACGGCGCGAGCATCTAACGCGCTCCCTTCGAACTGTCGGCCACGGGTGTTCCAGCAGGCACGGGCGCCGTTTCACAGGCTAACCCCGCGCGGCGGAACGTCGGAGTGTGAGGCATGCCTAACGCACTGCCGGGGTCAGCTTGGTCAGGACGCTGATCACCCGGTCGGAGACGTCGCCGTCGCTGGGGTCGCTGAGGTTGGCCAGCAACTTGAGCACGAAACGCATCAAGGCCGGGTGGGGCAGGCCGTGGCGGGTGCAGGCCTGCATCACCTTGGGGTTTCCGATCAGCTTCACGAAGATCCCGCCGAGGCGGTAGTAGGCGCCCCACTCGTCGGCCATCCGCTCCGGGTATGCCTGCAGCGCCCGCTCGCGGCTGTCGCCGGCGGGCCGGGCGAGGGCCTGGACGGCGGCCTCGGCGGCGTAACGGCCGGACTCCATGGCGTACGGGATGCCCTCGCCGTTGAAGGGGTTGACGCTGCCGGCGGAGTCGCCGACGAGCAGCAGGCCACGCAGGTAGTGCGGTGAGCGGTTGAAGCCCATGGGCAGCGCGGCGCCACGGATGGGGCAGGTGGCGTTCTGCTCGCGCAGGCCCCACTCCTCGGGGGTGTTGTCGAGCCAGCGGGTCAGCATCGCGCGGTAGTCGGTCTTGCCGAACCCGCTGCTGCTGTTCAGCACACCGAGGCCGGCGTTGACCGTGCCGTCGCCCATGCCGAAGATCCAGCCGTAGCCGGGCAGCAGGTCGGACTCGTTGGGCTTGCCGTCCCACAGCTCGAGCCAGGACTCGAGGTAGTCGTCGTTGGTCTTGGGGCTCGTGTAGTAGCGGCGCACCGCGACGCCGAGCGGGCGCTTGTCGTTGCGGTGGACGTCGAGGTGCTGAGCCAGCTTGCCGCTGACGCCCTCGCAGGTCAGCACGAGCGGGGCCCGGAAGCTGACCGGCCGCTTGCCCTCGACCTCGCGGCCGTTGACGCCGACGACCCGGCCGCCCGAGTCGAGGATCGGCTCGGTGACGCTGATGCGCTCGTACAGCCGGGCGCCGGCCTTGACCGCCTGATCCGCCAGCATCGCGTCGAGGTCGGCGCGCGGGCGCACCAGGCCGAACGGCGGGAAGCTGGTGAGTTCGGGCCAGTCCAGATGCAGGCGCTGCCCGCCGCCGATGACCCGCAGGCCGCGATTGTGCAACCAGCCGTTGCTCTCGCTGACGTCGATGCCCATGTCGACCAGCGCCTTGGTGCCACGCGGGGTCAGACCGTCGCCGCAGACCTTTTCACGCGGGAACGAGGTCTTCTCGATCAGCGCGACGTCGAGGCCTGCTGTCGCGAGCCAGTAGGCCGCACTGCTGCCCGACGGACCCGCGCCGACAACGATCACGTCGGCGGTGTTCGCATCGTCGGCCGACTGCGTGGCCGGGCGCGCTGCGACGGCGGGAGCGGACATCGATACTCCTGTTAAGACGGAGAGTTCAGGACTTTGTGAACGTCTTCACGAGCGTTCAGGTTCGAGTGTATTCCTCTCGTGCGACCGTCTCGAACGCCATGATCTCCCTCGCGCGGTGAGGTCGTTCTGCGCTGATTTGTGCCCCCGTGTCAGGGAGGTCGGCGATGCCGCGGCGCCCGTTGGACAACGCCGATGTCGGCTCGCCGTCACGGCACGCTCAGATCACACCACCGCGTGCGGCATGCCGCCGACCGGCGCCTCACCGGCGGCCGGCTCGCGGGCGGGGCGCAACAACACGAGCACGGCGATGCCGCCGAGTGCGCCGACCAGCCCGCTGATCAGCAACGCCCACTGCACGCCGCTGACCGCCGCGGCATGGAACGCGGCGTCGAGCTGAGCGCGCGAGGCAGCGGGCGCGCGGCCGACCAGGGCTCGCGCCTGACCGCCGGACAGCGCCTGCGACACCGAATTGGACGACGGCACGCCACGTTCGGAGAGAACATGTGCGGCCCGGGCGGCGAAGACCGAGCCCAGCACGGCGATGCCCAGCGCGGAGCCGAGTTGCCGGGCGGTGTTCACCGCGCCCGCCGCCATGCCACCGCGCTGCACCGGCACCGCGGCCATGGCTGCCGAGCTCAACGTCGGGGTCGCCATCCCGGCCCCGACGCCGACGAACACGAACCCGGGAAGCAGTTCCGGCCACGACGCCGAACCGTGCACGAGCGCCGCGCTGACCAGCCCACCGGCACCGATGAGCAGCAGTCCGCCACCGATGATGAGGCCGGTCTGCCCGCCCTGCACGAAGCGGCCCATCATCGCGGACACTGCGAAGGCCGCGATGGACAGCGGCAGGCCGACCAGCCCCGCCTCGATCGGCGACAGCCCGATCACCGACTGCAGCCAGATCGAGACGTAGGTGAACGCCGCGAAGGCGGCGAGCGAGAGTACGAGGCCGGCGATCAACACCGCGACGAAGGATCGGCTGCGCAACAGCCGCAGGTCGAGCATCGGTGCTGCGATTCGCTGCTCCACCAGGACGAACGCGAGCAGCAGTACCGGCGCAGCCACGAGGAAGGACCAGCTGCCGACCGCGGACCACCCGTCCTCGTTGGAGCGGATGAGCCCGTACGTCAGGGCGGCTGCGCTGGCCGTGAACAGCCCCATGCCCGCGACGTCGATGCGCGCTGTCGTGGTGACGGTGGCGTCCTGCAGGACGAGGACGCACATGGCGATGGCGAGCACGCTGACCGGAACGTTGACGAAGAAGATCCACCGCCAGGACGCGCCCTCGGTCAGCAGACCGCCCAGGACCGGACCGATCGCGGCCGCGGCGCCGGACACCGCGCCCCACAGGCCGTAGGCGGTGCCGCGGTCACGGCCGGAGTAGTTGGAGTTCAGCAGCGCGAAGGTGGTGGCGAACATGGCCGCCGCCCCGACGCCCTGCACGGCGCGGGCCGCGACCAGCGCCCCGGCATTCGGCGCGAGCCCGCACACCGTGGACGCGATTGCAAAGAGCGCGAGCCCGGCGACGTAGGCCCGGCGGTGCCCGACCCGGTCGGCGATCGAGCCGGTACCGAGCACCAGCGCGGCGAGGGCCAGCGCGTAGGCGTCGATCACCCACTGCAGCGAGGAGAACGAGGTCTTCAGGTCGCTGGTCATGTCAGGCAGCGCGACGTTCACGATCGTGACGTCGATGAGCAGCATGAACGTGCCCAGGCACACCGTCACGAGGGGCAGCCACTTCGTCATCCCGGTCTTCTCCATGCGGCCACTATCGCGGCAACCGACGACATCGACCGGGCATCGACGGCGAGAGACGTCGATATCCACCATAATCGGAGTCGTGCTGTTGGATACCGCCACCGTGAACCCCACCGACGCGCAGATCATCCGTTGCCTGCAGCTCTCGCCACGGATCCCGTTCCGGGTGGCGGCCGAGATCCTGCAGATCTCGGAGCAGACGGTCGCGCGACGCTATCGGCGGCTCGAGAGGACCGGCATCGTCCGGGTCATCGCCTTGCTGCGCCCGACCGCGGTCGGTCAGAGCAACTGGCTCGTGCGGGTGCGCTGCAAGCCCGGCGGCGCCGACTCGCTCGCCCACGCCCTGGCGCAGCGTGACGACATCAACTGGGTCACGCTGGCCTCGGGCGGGTCGGAGATCGTCTGCGTGCTGCGCTCGCGGACGTCGCAGGCCCGGGAGGAGCTGCTGATGCAGCGGCTGCCACGCACGGCGCCGGTGCTCGACATCTCTGCGGCGATGGTGCTGCACCAGTTCGTGGGCGCCGGGGCGGCCGCGACGGACGACTGGGCCGGGCTCGGCGGGCTGCTCGACCCCGCGCAGACGCAGGCGCTGATCGACACCGTCGACGTCCACCCGCCCCGGACCGAGCAACGCTTCGAACTGGTCCCCACCGATCAGGCGCTGATCGACGTGCTGGCCACCGACGGCCGCGCGTCCTTCGCCAGCCTGGCCGAGGCGACCGGGCTCACCGAGGCGCGGGCGGCGCGCCGGGTGCGCGCGCTCGTCGAGGGCGGGGCGCTCTACTTCGACGTCGACCTCTCCGTGGCCGAGTTCGGCCTGTTCTCGGCCGCGTCGGTGTGGTTGTCGGTGACCCCCGCCGAGCTCGACCGCGCCGGTCAGTCGCTGGCCGCAGCGCCCGAGGTCGCATTCGCCGCCGCGATCACGGGCCCGCAGAACCTGACCGCGTCGGTCGTGTGCCGGGACGTCACGCACCTGTACTCGTTCGTGACCGCGCGCGTCGGGGCGATCGCCGGAGTGCAGAGCATGGAGGTGACGCCGGTGCTGCGGCACGTCAAGCAGGCGGGATCGATGACGGACGGACACCGCCTCGCCCCGGCGTGAGACGCAGCAGGGTTACTCGGCCGTCACTTCACCGCGATCAGGTCGATGACGAAGACCAGCGTCTTGCCCGAGAGCCGGTGACCGCCACCGGCCGGACCGTAGGCCTTCTCCGGGGGGATCGTCAGCTGCCGGCGTCCACCGGTCTTCATGCCGGGGATGCCCTCCTGCCAGCCCTGGATGAGCCCGCGCAACGGGAACTCGATGGACTCGCCGCGGTTCCACGAGGCGTCGAACTCCTCGCCGGAGTGGAACTCGACGCCCACGTAGTGGACCTCGACGGTGTCGCCCGGCTTCGCCTCGGCGCCCTCGCCCACGACGATGTCCTGGATCGTGAGATCTGTCGGGGGCTCGCCGCCCGGGTATTCGATGACTGGTTTGCTCAGTGCCATGGGCCCCATCCAACACGACATCCGCGAAGCGCTGCTCGTCGAGCTTGATTCGACGACGCTGTACCTGATCCTGAAACTGCGGGCCGACGTGTTCGTCGTCGAACAGGACTGCGTCTACGCCGACCTCGACGGCCGCGATCTCGAGCCCGACGCCCGCCAGCTCTGGATCGAGCGCGACGGCGCCGTGCTCGCCACCGTGCGGCTGCTCACCGACCCGAACGGCGACGCCCGGATCGGGCGGGTCGTGACCGCGACCGCGGCGCGCGGGGAACGGCTCGCGGCCACGCTGATGCACCGCGCGATCGAGCTCGCCGGCGACCGGCCGATCGTGCTCGCCGCGCAGAGCTACCTCGAGGCCTGGTACGTCGGCTTCGGCTTTCTGCGCGACGGGGCGGAGTTCATCGAGGACGGGATCCCGCACGTCCCGATGCGGCGTCTGCCGCGTCGTTAGGGTCGGTCGCGTGGAACTGGACCCTGTCGCCCTCGGCATGCAGCCGCACCCCGAGGGCGGTTGGTACCGCGAGACGTGGCGGCACCAGCAGCATCTCGACACCGTGCACGGCCGGCGCCCGCTCAGCACCTGCGTCGCCTTCCTGCTGCAGGCCGGTGAGGTGTCGGCGTGGCACCGCGTCCGCTCGGCGGAGCTGTGGCTCTGGCAGGGCGGCGGCCCGGTCATGGTCACCACGGGCGGCAGCGGTGCGGTTCCCGACGACCGGGTCGAGCACGTGTTGCACATCGGCGGCCAGCACCTCGTCGGGCCCGACGAATGGCAGACTGCCCGGCCGGCGGGGGGCGAGGCGACCCTGGTGGCCTGCGTCGTCTCCCCCGGTTTCGACTTCGACGATTTCACGCTCCTCGATGACGCTGCGGAGGACCGGTGACCGACTACGCCGCCCTGCACGCCGCGCACCGGCTGCTCAACGATCGGCTCACCGGTGCTGCCCTGCCGTCCGACGTCCTGCGCGAGGTCACCGCACGACTCGACGGGCTCAACGAGCTGCTGGCCGGTCACGCGGCACCTCGCGAGCACGACCGCGTCGACGGGATGCGCCCGGACCTGCCGGGGCGTGGCCACCCGCTGCTGCCGCCGTTCGTCGTGGACGAGGAATCGTTCGGCGAGGACGGCACGGGCGCGCTGCGCGGCCGCGTGACGTTCGGGCGTTTCCACCTCGGCGGCGGCGCGGCGGTGCACGGCGGCGTCCTACCCCTGCTGTTCGACGACGTCCTCGGGCGGGTCGCCAACCAGGGAAGGCCGTTCGTCGCTCGCACCGCGTACCTCAAGGTCGACTACCGGCGCGTCACCCTGCTCGACGTCGAGCTGTTCTGGGAAGCGGCGCTCGACCGCGCGCAGGGCCGCAAGCGGTTCACCACCGGCCGTCTCACCGACGCCGACGGCAACGTCCTGGTCGAGGCCGAGGCGCTGTTCGTCGAGCTGCTGCCCGGCCAGCCGTAGGGCTCACCTGCCGAGGTAGGCGAGGATCCCGGCCGCGACCGCTGCGGCGATCCGTTGCCGGCCGCTCGCCGTGCTCTGCAAGGCGGCGTCGTGCGCGTTGCGCATGTTGCCCAGCTCGAGGAACGACGTCGGGGTGGTCGTCAGGTTCAGGCCGGCGAGATCGGTGCGGTAGTAGTAGCCGTCGGTGCCGATGTAGGTCGACGGGACGAGCCCGGACGACGCCGTCAGCGCCCGGTGCAGGTCCTTGCCCAGCGCGGTGGTGTCGGCGACGGTGGTCGCGGACGCGCCCTCGGGGCGGCGACTGTCCTCGTTGACGTGGAAGCCGTGCCCCGCCGACGGCGCACCGTCGGCGTGGATGGCGACGGACAGGGCCACACCCGTCGCGCTCTCGCGACGCGCGCGTTCGTCGACGCACGGTCCGACGCCGGAGTCGCTGTCGCGGGTCATCCGCACCCGCACGCCGTGCGCCTCCAGGATCGCCCGCACCCGTTTGCTGACGTCCCAGGTGAAGGCGTGCTCGGGGTAGCCCGCGTTCGTCTCGGTGCCGGTGGTGTTGCAGGCCTTGCGCTTGCCGTAGCCGGCGTCGACGAGCTTGTCGATCTGCGACACGTGCGAGGCGTTGCCGCCGTTGTGCCCCGGGTCGAGCACCACCAGCGGCTCGGCGGTGGCGACCTTCGCCGGGCCGACCGCAGCCGTGATCAGTTCCGCCTCGTGCGTCACGACGGACTCGCCGCGGACGTAGTACAGCGAGCCCGGGCCCTCGGACAGCACGGCCACTGCATAGCGATCACCGTCGACGAAGCCGGTGCTGTTGATGATCGCGTTCGTGGGATGCGCCGGGTCACGGTTGGTGTCCCAGCCGTTCTTGATCGCCGCCGACGGTTGGGCGGCGGCGAAGCCGAACGCGTTCGGCTCCCCGGCCGGCGTGCGCTGCTCGTAGTCGTGCATCCGCGTCGACAACCACGGCCATACCTTCGGGTCTGTTCTGAGCTTCGCGTAGAGCTGCACCAACCCGCGCGCTGTCAGTTGGGTGCTGCCCCAGATGCCCGGCATCGCGGGCAGCGCGCCCAGATCCGGCACGGCGTAGTGCGCCTCGATCCACGGCTCGAGGCCGTCGCCGCCGACCGTCGGGTACAGCGACGACGCCGCGGCGTTGTCGGACCGGGTGATCATCTTCGTGGCTGCCGTCGCGGTGGCGCCGGTCATCCGGCCCTGCACGAGCAGTCGGGCGGCGATGAGCACCTTGACCACGGACGCGCCCGCGAAGTTCCGGGTCGACACGCCGGCGGTCGTCAGCGCGCCGGTCGACGTGTCCAGGATCGCGACGCCCGAGTACATGCCGTGTGCCTTGGCGTAGGTCACGGCGGCGGTTGCCGCGTCGTGCAGCGATGCGCTGCCGGTTGCGCTGGGCGAGGCTGTCGGCGTCGCCGGTTCGCGCGGCTTCGGGGTGGACGCCTCCGACACGCTCGTCGACCGCCGGCTGACCGGGGTCGAGGAACTGGGTGCGTCACCGTGCAGGGTCGTGCCGCCGGAGGTGCACCCGGCAACAACCGCCACCGACAAGGCGACGACGACGCGGGCGGCTGACCGGTTCATTGCGCGCGACGCTACCTCGACGCACCGAAGATTCGGCGCAGACCGAGGGGTACGGAGCCGCCTCGGGAATCGAACCCCGGACAACCTCGCCGCTCCACGCTTCGGCACTGTTCGCACCGACTCGTGGGTGACCAGCTCCGTGACCGTTGAGACCGGCACGGACCCAACCGTGCCGTGCGCGTTCAGGCCGCGAAGGGCGGTCCCACTGTCATGGGTACTCGGACGTTCGAGAGAGCGGTCGGGCCGGCATCAGCCGGTCTTCGGCAGCGTGGTCGTGAAGCGGAACAGCTGGGTGCCGGCGACCTCCTCGCCGTTGTCCGGCGCGGCCCAGAGCGTGATCGTGCGCCCCGACGCCGTCAGCTTCACCGGGTTGCGGGTCATGACGTGCCCGGCGCTGGAGAAGTACTGGAACGGGACCATGTTGACGAGCCGGTGCGTGTGCAGGTCGAGCAGGGCGATGCCGCCGAGCTCGTAGGCGGCGGTCGAGCCCCCGGCAGTGGGTGTCTGCGGCAGCGCGGTGATGCCGCCGCAGGCCATCTTCCCGGTCGGGACGTATTGGCAGTCCTGGAAGTCGAGCGTGTCCTGCGGGTTGGCCCACACCGCGCGGGTGCGCCCGGTGAGCGTCCAGGTGTAGAAGGTCCGTGAGCCCCAGTTGTTGCCGACGAGCTGTCGCGTCGTCGGGTCGTAGACGATGCCACCGATGTGGTCGTCGACGTCGAACTGCTTGGTGACCTTGAGCGTCCGGATGTCGACGCGGTCGATCTCGGCCGTGCTGTTCGGCCGATACTGCGCCACCGGCACCCAGAGGTCGTGGCCGGCGAGGTCGATGCCGCCGGGGTGGTAGACGATGCCGTGGCCGAGGACGATGTCGTGCAGCAGATGCCCGGCTCGGTCGATGACAAACAGGTGGCCGATTCCCTTGCCCGGGGTGCGGTCGAACCCACCGACCGGCGTCGGGTACTTGACCGTCGGCTCGATGATCTGCGTCGAGCTGAGGTAGATCCGGTCGGCTGTGACCACGAGCCCCTCGGGGTGGTACGTCGGGAAATGCAAGTCGAGGCGGGACACCTGCTGCCAGACCGCGCTCCGGTCGAGGTGCGTCAGGTCCTTGGCGAGGGTCGAGTCACGAGCGGGGCGCGGCGAGCCGGCTGCCGCAGCGGCCGTCGTCACGGCGCCCGCCACCAGCACGAGGGCGGCGGCCGCGGCAGCCGCTCTGCGTCGATCGAAGAAGCGCATGACGTGTCCCGTCCTCGTCCGCCGGCCCCGAGCGGAACCGGACGTAGCGGACGTTAGGGACCGCACATGCTGTTGCGGTGACTGCCGGGCGGCCGGCGAATGAACGCTCAGGCCGCAGGTGCGAGGCGGCAGCGAGGCACCACGGCGAGCTCGGCGAGCTGCGTTTTGTCCGACCGAAGCCCGGCTCACCGAGGACCCTCGTGACCATTCGCGCGGATCTCGGCGCGCCGGCCGACCTCGCAACGTCGGTCCCGGGAACCGGAGGCTGCGTTGGAGCCGCCTCGGGGAATCGAACCCCGGACAACCTCATGAGTGCAGGCGCACGATCGTGCGCGGCACCTCGCGTCGCGGCAACACCACGCCCGGCCGGATCCCCGTCGTCGTTGTCATGTGTCGATTGAGCTCCCGTCTTCTCCAACCTACGATCGCTCAGGTGAGCGATGCCGCGAAGCTGCGCGCCGAGGCGCAACGGCTGCGCACCGCCGCCGGCACCATGCGCAAGCAAGCCGCGGACCTGGCCCAAGGCGTGGGTGATCTGCAGCGTCACTACCCGGCCGGCAGCTCCGGCGTGTGGGGCGGCAAGAACGCGGATACGTTCTTCACGGCGCTGTCCACGGCCAGGACGCAGCTGCGGTCGATCGAGAGCGATGTCGACTCCTACGCTTCGGCCTGCGAGCGCAGGGCCACGCAGCTCGACGCCCAGGCCGCGGCTGCTGGTAAGTAGAGTCGCCACTCAGCCGCTGCGCCGCATGCTCTCGTCAACCATCGACAGCAGATCGCGCCAGACGATCGACGTTGGGCGGCTGAGGACGGCGACCTGTGCACCGTCCGTTCGGATCGCGAACGTGCCGCGCGAGCCGGCCGTCAGGTAGGCGAGCTTCGCTCCGGCACGCGTCGAGACGCGCCACTGCACCCACGGCTGCGCCCACACCTCGCGAAGATGCGCGCCGGCGTCATCCGGCGGTGCAATGTTCTCGTCGGCGAACCGCGCAGTGAACAGCTCGGCCGGCAACAGCTGCGGCTCGAGTGCGAACGGCCACGATGGCGCGAGCCCGACCCAGCTCGCAATCCGCGCGGCCACCGCCGTGGCGGGCACCATGTCGAGCGTGAAGGTACGGGCGTCGTCCGCGTCCGTGGGCTGCGCCTGACCGATCGGATCCCCGGCGACGAGGACCGAGACCGGCACGCCAAGAAACGCCTCGAACGACGTGATCGTGTGACCTGCCAGCGCGTCGACGCGCAGCCGACCCTGCCCGTCCGCCGGCACGAAGTCGAAGCGCACGGGCACGATCGGCTGGTCCAATTCCC
>CAZZVT010000051.1:0-2567 GCA_964657545.1 uncultured Jatrophihabitantaceae bacterium | reverse complement strand
GATCGCCCATGGCGTTTCCATACATGCTCATCTCGCAGCGCGTCGCGCGCACCGCGCACGACGCGGGCCACCTGTTCGCCGGCCTGTGAGCGGCGACGGCGGTCCGTCAACCCGGCCTCGCGTAGCGTCGCAGTGGTAGACCCGCGCAGCATGTCGTCGAGGTCGCTACGGGCGATGCGTGGCCCGGCGCAGCGGTAGGGCTGCTGCCCGCCGATCCGTGACAGATCTTCCATCGGCTCGCCGGCCATCGCGCTCGCGTACTCGTCCTGGTGCGGTTCGATGCGCTGCTCGGTCACTGCGGCCACCTGATGCTGTCCGCCACGAACGCGAAGGTGCTGTCCGAGGCGAGCACGTCGGCCGTCGAACGGCTGGCGGTCGCCACGATCTCGTGCCCACGCGCCAGAAAGATCCACTGGGTCACCGCGATCGCGTCGTCAGGCGTCGGGTAGACGAATTCGATGCGCCGGCCGGGTGCCAGCGGATGCGACGGGTACACGTCATACGCCAGGACGTGAACTTCCGGCGTGAGAGCGAGAGCGCCGGCGATCGCCCGCGTGCCCGCTGCGCGGATGCTGACCTCGTCACCGACTGGCGTCGTCGTGATCACGAGGTTCGCGCGGAAACCGTGACCGGTCGCGGGCTCGGGACCGGCCAGGGCCAGTTCGGCCTCTGTGTCTACTCGGACGAGCGACGATGGTCGGCTCACCTCGAGTCCCAGGTCGGTGCCCAGCTCGACTACGACGTCAACCACGGCGGCGACTCCCGCGGGTGCGGATCACCCGCGCATACCGGGTGCGTTCGGCGCCGGCTGCCTGCCAATCGCGAAACCACTGCGGCAACAGAAATGCGGGCAGCCAGAACGCGCTGATGACGAACGCCAGGCCGAAGACGCCGGCGACGTCGGTCACCACATGCGCCCACTTGCCGTGCAACGCCAACCCCAAGCAGATGAACCACAGCGCGATACCGGCGAAGACGGTGCCGAACACGACGCGCGGCAACCACATCGATGTCGCTGTCCAGGACCGCCACCGCCCCGTGTAGGCCAGCACTCCGGCCAGCACGAACAGCGCGCCAAGGACGAGCGGGAAGATCACCGCCGGCCCCACGCTGGTGCTGTTGCCATCAGAAGATCGAGTCCCAGACCTTCTTGGCGGCGTGCCCGATGTCGCTGGCCACGTGCTTGACGGTCGAACCGACCGCCTTGCCCACCTTGCTGCCGACGAATCCACCGACCAGGCCGCCCACCACCCCGCCGATCACCGTGCCCTCGGGGCCCACGAACGACCCGATGGTGGCACCAAGTTCCCCGCCGGCCTCGGCGCCCGCCCACGCGCCGGCGACCGTGCCGCCGCCGACCGTGACGGTGTTGTAGGCGGCGTCGGCAACGCGGTGCCCGGTCGACCAGTCCGGGTGCTGCACCTTGTCGGCGTCCCACTGGTCGGCCCAACTACCGTGGAGCGCTAGGCCTGCGCCGGCGACGAACAGGCCCTTGCCGCCGTATTTGGCCCAGGCGGGCGGCTCACCCATCTCGGGATCGCCGGTGAGCAGTCCGTCGTTCTTCCAGCCGGTGGTGGCGATGTCCTCCGGGATCTTCATGTACGGGTCCGCCGACGAGCCGGCCGGCACGAGCAGCCCGCTTGGCAATTTGACGACGTCGGTGCTGCCGATGACGTCGTCAACGGGCTCGAGATCCATCCGCGGAATGTCGGGCACCGATGCGCCGTCGCCCGGATACGTCAACACGCGATAGCGCTTGGCCAACTCCGTGGACAGGCCGATGGGCATCGCGGCGAACTCGTCCGACGTGAGCATCTTGCGCACGTTCTGCGCAGCCGTCGCGTGCTTGTCCCACGGCAGGTTCGGCAGCCAGTACCCGCGCGTCAGGATCTGCTGGAGCGACTCCTGGCCGGACACGAAATGATTGGCGACCTGTTGCGCCCACCCGGCGATCTCGGAGAGGTTCCCGGCGATCGAGTTCGCGCGCGCCTGGATACGCGGTTCGCCGGGACACAGGTCGGCGACGCCGTCCATGGTCGCCTGCACGGCTTGGGCATTCTTGCCGATCAGGTCGGCCGTGCCGCTGGTCGCCGTGGCCATGGCGGTGACGCCGAGGGGGTCGATCCAGTCCTCCGCCACGCGATCAAACTACCTCGCACGACTGGAGACACCGGTGAGCCCGCTCAGACCTCGACCATCGGGCTGAGCATCGGCCGGCGGCGGTACTGCCGGTCGATCCAGCGCCCGACGGTGCGCCGCACCAGCTGCTGCAGCGCCGCGGCGTCGGACACGCCGCAAGGTCCGTCTGCACGATCTCCGGCACGGTCAGGCATCGCTGAGCGTCTTGGTCATTCGACGCTCGCGATCACCAGCGACACGTACACGCACCTGCTGGAGGGGATCGGTCGGAATGCTGCGGAGCGAGCGGCAGCACTGATACCGCGCGTAACGCCAGACCGGGTGGCTGGGTCTCGGAGTTGGACCCCGGAGGCCCCGTGAATCCTGGGCTAGGTGGAGCCGCCTCGGGGAATCGAACCCCGGACAACCTCATTACGAGTGAGGTGCTC
>CAZZVT010000050.1:0-21783 GCA_964657545.1 uncultured Jatrophihabitantaceae bacterium | reverse complement strand
TTGTAGGTCTGGTGCAGCTCGTTGGCCTCGGTCTGCGCCGTACCGGTCATGCCGGCCAACTTGTCGTAGAGGCGGAAGTAGTTCTGCAGCGTGATCGTGGCCAGCGTCTGGTTCTCCTGCTGGATCCGCACGCCCTCCTTGGCCTCGATGGCCTGGTGCATGCCCTCGTTGTAACGCCGGCCCGCAAGGACGCGGCCGGTGAACTCGTCGACGATCATCACGTCGCCGTCGTTGACGATGTAGTCCCGGTCGCGCTTGAAGATCTCCTTGGCCTTCAACGCGTTGTTCAGGTAGCCGACGAGCGGGGTGTTGGCGGCCTCGTAGAGGTTGTCGATCCCGAGCTGGTCCTCGACGAAGGCGACACCGTCCTCGGTGACCGCCACGGTGCGCTTGCCCTCTTCGACCTCGTAGTGCTGGTCGCGCTTCATCCGCGGCGCGATGCGGGCGAACTCGAGGTACCAGCGCTGGTTCTCCTCGGCCGGCCCGCTGATGATCAACGGCGTGCGGGCCTCGTCGATGAGGATCGAGTCGACCTCGTCGACGACGGCGAAGTGGTGCCCCCGCTGTACGAGGTCGTCGAGCGACCAGGCCATGTTGTCGCGCAGGTAGTCGAAGCCGAACTCGTTGTTCGTGCCGTAGGTGATGTCGTCGAGGTAGGCCTCGCGACGCTTCTCGGGCGGCATGTCGTTGAGGATCTTGCCGACCGACAGGCCGAGGAAGCGGTGCACCCGCCCCATCCAGTCGGCGTCGCGGCTGGCCAGGTAGTCGTTGGTGGTGACGACGTGGACGCCGTTGCCGGCCAGGGCGTTGAGGTACACCGGCAGGGTCGAGACCAGGGTCTTGCCCTCACCGGTCTTCATCTCGGCGATGCTGCCGAGGTGCAGGGCGGCCCCACCCATCAGCTGCACCTTGTAGTGGAACTGGCCCAGCGTGCGGCGGGCCGCCTCGCGCACGACCGCGAACGCCTCGGGCAGCAGGTCGTCGAGACTCTCGTCGTCGGCGAGACGCTGCTTGAACGTGTCGGTCAGCTCGCGGAGCTCGGCGTCGGTGAGGTCGACGAAATCGTCCTCGAGCGTCTCGATGTGATCGGCGATCGCGGACAGCCGCCGGACCTGTTTTCCTTCACCGGCGCGCAGAATCTTGGCTAGAACCACGCAGTCATCGTACGGGCCCGCTCCCAGCACTCGCTGCGCTCACCGCCGCTTGCCCGGTTTTTACCTCTGGCAGGGTGGCGGGATGGTGCGCTTCCGGGGGGTCGATCGAGGCGACCCGACGATGTCCGGCCCGCGGGTGCAGTTGCGGCCCTGGCAGCTGGACGACGCCGCGCGCGTGGCGCAGGTGCTGGGCACGCCGGAGATGCGCGAGTTCCTGATGCTGCCCGAGCCGTTCGACACCGACGCGGCGCAGCGCTGGATCCAGCGTCGGCGCACCGACGACGGGCTCCACCTCGACCGCGCCGTGATCGAGCGGGCGAGCGGCCGGGTGGTCGGCTCGGCCGGCTTGTGGCTGCCCGGCGACCCGATCGTCGGCTACTGGATGGCACCCGACGCCCGCGGGCACGGCTACGCCGCCGAGGCCGCGCACGTGCTGGCCGGGTGGGTCTTCGACCAGGGCGCCCCGCGGGTCGTGCTGTCGTGCGACGTCCGCAACCTGCCCTCGGTCCGCACGGCCCTGACGGCCGGTTTCCGCTTCGAAGGCACGGCCCGCGCGCAGTTCCTGGGCGGCGGCGAGGAGCCCGGAACGGCGCGTCAGGCCGACGCTGCGCGCTTCGCCCGGCTCGCCGACGATCCGGTCGGCCCCGTCGCACCGGCGTTCGCGCCGCTGCCGCCGAGCGGGCTGAGCGATGGCGTCATCGCCCTGCGACCGGCTCGCGCCGAGGACGGGCCGAGCTTCTTCGAGACCGAGGACGAACTGGCGGCGGGCTGGAGCTTCGACGGCCGACGCCCCACCCTTGAGCAGGCCGACGGGGTGATGACCCGGGCGGGACTTCATTGGTTGGTCGGTCCGAGCGCGCGCTGCGCGATTGTCGACATCGCGAGCGGCGCCTACGCCGGGGACCTGCAGATCCGCCTCGAGGGGCCGCCCGGCGTGGCCGGCCTGGGCTACACGGTGCACCCGGCGTTCCGCGGACGCGGCTACACCACGCGGGCGCTACGCCTTCTCGTGCCCTGGGCCTTCGAGATCGCCGGGTTCGCCCGGCTCGAGCTCGGCGCCAAGCAGCCCAACATCGCCTCCCAGCGCGCGGCACTGTCGGCCGGATTCCAGCCCGACGGCGTGCGCCGGGGACGGCTGCGCAATCCCGACGGGACGTTCGCCGACGAGGTCTGCTTCGCGCTCGAGAACCCGGCGCTCAGCCCAGCTTGATCAACCCGTAGTCGTAGGCGTGCCGGCGGTAGACGACCGACGCGCAGCCGGTCTCGACGTCGTTGAACAGGAAGAAGTCGTGCCCGACGAGCTCCATCTGCTCGAGTGCCTGGTCGACCGACATCGGTTGGGCGGTGTGCTCCTTGCGACGCACGATCTGCCCCGGCCCGTTGTCGGGTTCGGCGTCGAGCGCGGCGTCGGGGCCGCCGTCGGTCGAATCGTTCGGCACCAGTGCGGTCAGCTCGGCCAGTGACTGCGGCGCCCGTCGGCCGTGGTGGATTCGACGCCGGTCGGCGGCCTGACGCAGTCGCCGCTCGAGCCGGTCGCCGGCGATGTCGAGTGCCTTGTAGAAGTCCTCGGCGCACGCCTCGCTGCGCACCACCGGACCACGGGTGCGGCAGGTGATCTCGACGTGCTGGCAACTGCCGTTCTGTCGGGGGTTCTTCTCGTGCTGGAGTTCGACGTCGATGCGGTGGATCTTGCTGTCGTACCGCTCGTGCTTGGTCAACTTCTCGAGCACGTGCTCGCGGAAGTGGTCCGGGACGACGACGTTGCGGCCGCGGACCACGATCTCCGGCTGGCCCGCGACTGAGTCCTCGTCCTCGACCCCGGCCACGACACCTTCGGCTACGACACCTTCGACTGCGACATTGCTCATGCGACCTCCACCGTGCTCGTGACGCATCGGCTGCGCGCGGTGGTTACTCGGGGGCCGCGCGGGGCCGAGTGACGCCTGTTGGATCAGGTCGTGCCGACGCTAGACCGCTCGGCTGGGCCCTGCCAATGGGAAGACGATGGTTGGCGCGGAGTGCTCGCGACGACCGCAGCGCCCACGACGTCCCACCCGGCGTGTCGTAGGGCCCGCACCGCCTCGCGCAGCGTCGCGCCGGTGGTGACGATGTCGTCGACCACGATCGCCCGGCGCACACCGGCGTCCGGGTCGGGTGCGCGGGCCCGCAAGGCCCCGCGCACGTTGCGTTCGCGCTCGACCCGTCCCAGGCCGGCCGAGTCCTGCACGGCCCGGTCGAGGCGCAGCACGCCGGGAGCCACCCGCACACCGCTGACCACCGCGGCCCGGCGGGCCAGGCGCAGCACGTGGTCGCCTCCGCGCGCGGCATTCGCCTGCGCGCTCGAGGGCACCGGCACCAGGACCAGCTCGCCGAGGGTCTGCCCGGCGTCGACGGCCACGGCGCGCACCGCCCGACCCAGCATCAGGCCCAGTGCCGCCGCGAGATCGCGCCGGCCGCGCTCCTTGAACGCAAGGACCGCCCGCCGCACTGCACCGCCGTACATGGCGCCCGTCCACACCGGCAGCCCGGGGATCGGCTCGTCGGCGACAGCGACCGCCCTGCTCGGCACGCAACGGCGGCACAGCGCGCAGCCCGGCCGGGTGCAGCCGACGCATCGCCGCGGCAGCACGAGGTCCACGACCGCGGTGAGCAGGGCGTTGGGCACGTCCCCACCCTGCCCGCCCGCGGCCGTCAGGAGTCGACGGATCTTCGGGGCTGTGGACGGCCGACCGGTTCGACGACCACCCTGTGGACGACGTCGGATGCGGTCCGGGACCTGCTAGGCGCAGGACGCGTTCACTCGACGTAGGTCGGCGCGGTTCCGGTCGCGGTCGTGGACCCGCCACCCGGGTTCGACCAGTCCGTCCCGCTGGCCTGCAGGTAGACGTCGGCACCGGCCGAGGCCCATGCCGGCTGCCCCGGCGCGCCGGCCAGTGCGGTCGGCAGCTTCGGCAACTCGCCGATGCCGTACTCGCTCCACGCCGATCCGTCGGCACCCGTCCGGTACACGTGGGCGTCGTGCGACGGCGTGTCGTAGCCGATGGCGTTGAGCCGCTCGCCCTCGATCCAGGCCAGGTCCGTGACGGTCACGTCGTCGGGACTGACCTGCTGCAACGTCCCGATACCGACCTGCGACGTGTTGCGCACGACCGCGCCGACGAACAGCTCCTGCCGCCCGGAATCGTCACGCAGGATGAGCGCCACGCGGGACCCCTCCGGACTCAGCCGCAGCGCGATCACCCGCTGATCCGTCACCGAGGTGGGCAGCTGGACCGCGGCGGAGGTCGTGCGGTTGCCGGACACGACGGTGCGGTAGATCCGTGACCCGGCGCCCACCCACGCCTCCTGCCGACCCGGCGCGAAGGCCGGCCGCGAGGTGACGCCGACGACGGACGTCCGGTGCAGGCCGGTGGTCTGCGTTCCCACGACCAGCTCCGACGTGCCGCCGACGGTCGCGACCCCGGCGACCGACAGGTTCCCGATCGGGCCCGATCGGCTGACCGCGACCGACGTCAGGGAATACCGACCGGCGTTCAGCGGCCCACGCACCACCTGCCGCGCCTCGTCGACGAGCTGCCCGCCGCGGATGTAGTAGACCTCCGGCAGCGGCTGCACGATCAGGTCGTTGACGAAGACGCCGGCGTCGAAGTCGTCGCCGCCCGCACCCGGGACCTTGATCGGGGTACCGCCGTCGGTGATCTGCAGCGAGCGGCCGCGGTCGACGTCGCTGAGCGTCTCGGCGATCTGCGCCGCGAGGCGGTCCTTCGACGTCGAGTCCAGCTGCGAGGCACCCGGGATCTCGATCTTCACCGGATTGCTGCCCGTGACGTCGATGTGCCGCGTGCCTGCCTGGGCGGGCAACGTGTCGGTGCTGACGGCGTTCTGCAGCCCCGCGGTGGGCCCGGCGGCGAGCTCGTTGACGAGAGTCTCGGAGGCCTGGATCGGGTCGGTGTCCGCGGTCCACCGGGCGTCGGGCACGAGGTAGCGGTGCGCGAGGTCGAAGAAGTAGACACTGCGCGGGACGAACGCCTGGACGAACTGCTGCTCGGTCAGCACCAACCCGCTGCGCAGGCTGCTAATGCGGTACTGACTGCCCACCGCACTGATGCCGAACGACAGCTGGACCGCGGCGGCCCTGCCGGTCTGCAGGGCCGGCGTGTACACACCGTCGGCCGTCACCGACCCGAGTTCGGTGGCGTTGACGAGGATCGGCCGGCCGGGCGTGTACTCCCCGACCGACAGCGACGACACGACGGTCACCGTGGTGTCGGTCCAGCGGCTGCGGGCCGCTGCTGTCAGGAACGAGCGCGCCGAGGCGTGCTTGCCGGCGTCGGCCGCGTTCAGGGCCAGAAAGTTCTGCACGAGGGTGCGGGGCAGCACGCCCGGTGCGGGACTGCTCGCCTGCTCGGGTTGGTCCGGTCCGCCGATCGCCACGGAGCGGACGATCTGTGGCGAGGACGAGCGCGGTACCGCCGTGCACCCGGTGATCGTGAGCGTCACCCCGATCAACACGATCAGCAGTCGTCTCACAGCTCGTCCTCGTCGGTCTCGTCCGGGTCGAGCGGCAACGGCGACGACATCAGCGTGTACCCGGCGTGCCGCGGCAGCGTGAGCCGGAACTGCGCTCCGCGTCCGCGCTCGCCCCAGGCCTGCAGCCATCCGTCGTGCAGGCGCGCGTCCTCGAGCGAGATCGCCAGCCCGAGGCCGGTGCCACCGGTGAGCCGGCTGCGTGACGTGTCACCACGCCAGAACCGGTTGAACACCAGGGCCGACTCCCCCGGCCGCAACCCCACGCCGTGATCGCGCACCGTCACGGCGACCGTCTCGGCGTCGTAGCCGACCGTGATGACGACCGGTGTGCCCTCGCCGTGGTCCAGGGCGTTGCCGAGCAGGTTGCGCAGGATGCGCTCGACCCGTCGGGAATCCATGTCGACGGTGACGGGTTCGTCGGGCTGCTGGACGATCACCTCGCTGCCGTGGCGCCCGGCGAGCACCACGTTGGCCTGGACCGTGCTAGCGACGACGCCACGGATGTCGGCGGTCTCGGATTCGAGGTTGGCGACCCCTGCGTCGTAGCGGGAGATCTCGAGCAGGTCCCCGAGCAGCGATTCGAAGCGGTCGAGTTCGTCGTGCATCAGTTCGGCCGAGCGCGATAGTTCCGGCGGCAGGTCCTCGCGCCCGGCGTAGAGGAATTCCGAGGCCATCCGGACGGTCGTCAACGGGGTCCGCAGCTCGTGGGAGACGTCGCTGGTGAACCGGCGCTGCAGGCGCGACAGATCCTCCAGCCGTCGGATCTGACGCTGCAGGCTCGCCGCCATGTCGTTGAACGCCTCACCGAGCCGGGCGAGGTCGTCGGTGCCCGACACGGCGATGCGCTTGGACAGGTCGCCGGCCGCCAGCCGACCGGCCGTCTCCGCGGCCACCCGCACCGGTCGAACGACCTGGCGGGTGACGAGCAGCGCGATCGCCAGCACCAGGACGACCAGGGCCACGGCCGCGATCAGCACCGTGCGCTGCACCAGCGAGATCGTCTGTGCCTCCGCCGTCAACGGGAACAGGTAGTAGAGCTCGAACAGTCCGGTGCGGGCCTTCACCGGCTCGCCCACGATGAGCCCGGACACCAGCTGCGAGGACGTCGAGCGCAGCGGCACCACGGCGTACTCGACGGCCAGGTTGCCGGCCTGCACGGTGTCGCGCAGCGCGCTCGGGATCAGCGGCTGCGTCACCTGCTGGGCGATGCCGTCGGACACCGGCACAATCTTGATCGAGAACAACCCGGCGTTGTTGCCGTTGGCGGTCAGGTCCGACGTCAGCTCTGACTGGGCCTCGGTGACGTCGGCGTACACCGCGGCGTCGACGTCGGAGAGCAACAGCTGCGCCTGCGGCAAGCCGATCTTGGCCTGGTTGACGGCCGCGTCGCGCTTGGCCTGCAGCACGCCGCCGGACACCTTGTCGATGAGGAACAGTCCGATGATGAGCACGACGATGCCGGTGGCCACGACCGTCGTGGTGCCGACGCGCAGCTGCAGCGAACGTCGCCAGGTGCCGACGACGGCGCGCCACGCGCCGCGAATGCCGGTGCCGACGGCGACGACCGCAGCGCGCGCGTGCAGTCCGACGTCGACACGGGCGACGTCCGGAGCGGGGGTGTGGTCGACGTCGGTCAGGGCGGGCCCGCCTTGTAGCCCACGCCGCGCACGGTGAGCACGACCTCAGGGCGCTCGGGGTCGCGCTCGACCTTCGCGCGCAGACGCTGGACGTGCACGTTCACCAGCCTGGTGTCCGCGGCGTGGCGGTAGCCCCACACCTGCTCGAGCAGCACCTCGCGGGTGAACACCTGGCGGGGCTTGCGCGCCAGCGCCACCAGCAGGTCGAACTCCAGCGGGGTCAGGGCGACGGGCCGCCCGTCGCGGCGCACCTGGTGCGCCTGGACGTCGATCTCGACCGGTGAGTCGGCCGGGCCGATGCTGAGCGTCTCGCTCGCGATGTCCTCGTGGTGGCGCAATCGGGCCCGCATGCGGGCGACCAGTTCCTTGGCCTTGAACGGCTTCATCACGTAGTCGTCGGCACCGGACTCGAGACCCAGGACGACGTCGACGGTGTCGGTCTTGGCGGTCAGCATGATGATGGGCGTGCCGCTCTCGGCACGGATGGCGCGACAGACGTCGATGCCCGAGGACCCGGGCAGCATGAGGTCCAGCAGCACGATGTCGGGCTTGGTGTCACGGAAAGCCTTCAGCGCCCGCGAGCCGTCGGCGACGAACGACGGGTCGAAACCGTCGGTCCGCAGCACGATGCCCAGCATCTCGGCGAGCGCGGAGTCGTCGTCGACCACCAGAACGCGAGGTTTCACCGGCTCATGGTGTCATCCCGCGGCTGTGCCGGTGCGGATCCCGGCCCCGACCCGGCAAGATGGTCATGATCGTCGGAGCTAAGGGGGTCACGTGAGCGGTATCGGCGCCCGCCCGCCCGTCGTCGCGCTGCGCCCGCTCGGCGCCGCCGAGGTCCTCGACGGCGCCGTCCGCCTCGTACGTCGCCATGCCCGCGCTGCCTTCGCGCTGTCCGTCCCCTTCGCGATCGTCCGGGCGGCGTTGGACGCAGGTCTGAACCTCGCGACCGGGTCGACGCTGACCCAGCTCGGCGTGCTCGGCGGGCTGGCCGTCGCCGGTGGCTTCGGCACGATCCTCACCGGGCTGCTGACGCCGGCCTTCGCGGGTGACCTGCTGGGTGAACGGCTGGGTGCCCGTGACGCGCTGCGCCGGGTCGGCCGCAGGTGGTGGCCGCTGGTCGTGCTGGCCGTGGCCGGTGCGCTCGCCGAGAACGTCGGTCTCGCGCTCGCGGTCGCCGGCGGGGTGTTCCTGTGGGGCGTGTGGGCGGTCGCGGCGCCGGCCATGATCGTCGAGGGGCTCGGCATCCGCCGTGCGTTCGGACGCTCGCGCGAGCTGGTTCGCACGATGTTCTGGCGGACCTGGGGCCTGCGCGCACTCGGCTGGGTGCTCACCTACGTGCTGAGCCTGTTCGTCCAGCTGCCCTTCCTGGTGGCAGCCGGCGTGCTCACCGACCTGAACCCGTTCGACACCACCCAGTCCACCGGTTCGTCCGGCGTGTACGTCGCCGTCAGCGCGATCGGCACGCTGCTGTCGGTCGCGCTCGTCGCCCCCGTCACCTCGGCGATCGAGGTGCTGCTCTACCTCGATCTGCGGATGCGGCGCGAGGGCCTGGACATCGCGCTCGCGCTCGGTCCACCCCCGATCGCGACGTCGCCCGCGGTGACGGCGTGGTGACTGCGGTTCCGTCGCCGTCGCCGTCGCCGGTCGGGGCCGGCGAAGCGCAGCGTGCGGCCCGCGCCGAGCTGCGGCGCGCGGGGTACGACCACGGCAGCGGCGGGCGCAGCTGGACCTCGCGGGTCGAGGACTGGATCGGCCGGCACCTGGGCTCGCTGCTCGGCGGGGCCGGTGGCAGCCACGCGTTGCTGCTGCTGCTCGTGCTGGCTCTGGTGGTCGCGGTGACCTTCGCCGTGCGGGCAGGCGTTCCGACCCGCACCCGACGAGGCGTGGACGGCGAAGACGCCGACCCGCTCGCGGCACGTGCTGCAGCCGATCACCGTCGCATCGCCGTCGATCTCACCCGCCAGGGCCGGCATGCCGAGGCCCTGCGGGAATGGCTGCGCGCCGCCGTGCAGGCGATCGAGGAACGCGGTGTCCTGCCCCCGCGGCCCGGTCGCACCGGCGCAGCGACGGCTCGTGAGGCGGGACCCCTGCTGCCGGCGGCCGCCGACGATCTTGCCGCGGCGATGCGCGCGTTCGACGAGGTGTGGTTCGGGGGACGCGCAGCCACCGGAGCCGACGCCGCGCTCGGGCGGGCCGCTGCCGACCGGGTTGCGTCGTCACGCATCGTCAGGACGTCTTCCATACCTGACGGTATGGCAGCGCCGTGGTAGCCGATCAGGTGGTCGGAGCCGCACCGTTGATGCGCCCGTGGTGGCGACGTGCCCGGTTGTGGGTGGTCGTTGCGGCCGTCGTGATCGTCGCCGGTGCGGCGACCGCCGCGCTGAGCAACTCCCCCGGGCGCAGCCTCGACCCGCGCTCACCTTCCGCCGGCGGCAGTCGGGCCCTGGCCCACGTTCTGCAGCACTACGGCACCCGGGTCGTGCGCACCACCGACCTCGACACCGCGCTCGGCACGTCCGCTGCAGTGCTGCTGACCTCGCCGGACGACTACTCCGACGCCCAGCTGCACCGCCTGGCCCACGCCACCAGGCTGGTCGCCCTCGAACCGGGCACCCGCGCCACCACGGCGCTGCTGCCCGGGGCGTCCCCCGACCCCGAGTCCGACGCACGCGACAACCCCGACTGCGGCCTGGCCGGCGCGGACGCCGCCGGCGAGGTCGATCAATCGGCTGCGTCCGTCTACGACCTGGGCGGCAGCGGTACCTCCTGTTACGGCGGTGCCCTGGTGCAGCGCGGCTCGGTCGTGGTGCTGGGCCAGTCGGATCTGCTGCGCAACGACCGGCTGGCCGATCGCGGCGTCGCCGCACTCGACGTCAACCTGCTGGGCGCCGACCGCACGCTGCCGACGCTGGTGTGGCTGCTGCCCGGGGCCGACGCCGCGGGCAGCGGGCCGGCCAGCGTCTGGGACCTCTTCCCCGACGGCGTGTACCGCGCGTTCGTCTGGCTGATCGTCGTCGGCGTTCTCGTGGTCGTCTGGCAGGCGCGGCGGCTGGGCGGCGTGGTGCGCGAACCGCTGCCGGTGGTCGTCCGCGCCGCCGAACTCGTCGAGGGTCACGGCCGGCTCTACGAACGGGCCGCCGCGCACGACCGGGCGGCCGGTGCGCTGCGTTCGGCGGCGCTCGCCCGGTTGACGTCCCGGCTCGCCCTGCCGCGCGGCTCGAGCCCGCAGCAGGTGACGGCTGCGATCGCGGCCCGCGTCCGACGCGATCCCGGCGAGGTCCACACTGCACTGGCCGGCCCGACACCTACCGACGACGCCGGGCTCGTCCGCCTGGCCGCCGACCTCGACGCCCTCGAAGCGGCTGTCGACGACCACGACGGAGGAGTCGCATGACCGAAGCCGAAGCCGACGACGCGCGCGCGAAGCTGGTGGGTCTGCGGGCCGAGGTCGGCAAGGCCGTCGTCGGGCAGGACGCCGCGGTCACCGGGCTGCTGGTCGGTCTGCTGTGCCGCGGGCACGTCCTGATCGAGGGGGTGCCCGGGACGGCCAAGACGCTGCTCGTCCGGGCGTTGGCCGCCGCGCTCGATCTCGGGACGACGCGCATCCAGTTCACCGCCGACCTGATGCCCGGCGACGTCACCGGCTCGCTGATCTACGACGCGTCCACGAGCAACTTCGCCTTCCGCGAGGGGCCGGTGTTCACCAACCTGCTGCTGGCCGACGAGATCAACCGCACGCCGCCCAAGACCCAGTCGGCGCTGCTGGAGGCGATGGAGGAGCGGCAGGTGACGGTTGACGGTCACCCGCGGATGCTGCCGGACCCGTTCTGCGTGATCGCCACCCAGAACCCGGTCGAGTACGAGGGCACCTACCCGCTGCCCGAGGCGCAGCTCGACAGGTTCCTGCTCAAGGTCACCATGCCGCTGCCCGACCGGGAGACCGAGACAAGGGTGCTGGCCGCACATGCCGCAGGCTTCGACCCGCGCGATCTTGCCGGTGCCGGGGTGCGCCCGGTGGCCGGCCCCGGCGACCTGGCGGCCGCCGTGCGTTCGGTTCGGCAGACGCACATAGACCCGGCGATCCTGGCCTACATCGTCGAGCTCGCCCGATCCACCCGCGCCGCGCCGTCCGCCGCGCTCGGGGTCTCGCCGCGCGGGGCGACCGCGCTGCTGGCGACCGCGCGGGCGTGGGCCTGGCTGTCGGGCCGCGACTTCGTGACGCCCGACGACGTCCAGGCCCTCGCCCGTCCGACGCTGCGGCACCGCATCCAGCTGCGTCCGGAGGCCGAGATCGAGGGCGTCACCACCGACGGCATCCTCGAGAACGTCCTGGCCTCGGTGCCCGTCCCGCGCTGATGGTGCTCTCGGGACGCGCCGTGGCGATCGCTGCGGTCGGGGTGCTGCTGGCCGGGTGGTCGGCGACCGCGCTCGGGCTGTACGCACTCGCGCTCGCGGCCGCACTGGGCGTCGACCTCGCGCTCGCCGCGCGGATTGCCGACCTGCGCCTGATGCGCGAGCCGGTGGCGCCGATCCGCCTGCACGAGCGGGCGAGCGCGGTCCTGCTCATCACCAACACCGGCCGGCGGACGCTGCGCGCGGTGGTGCGCGACGCGTGGGTGCCCTCGGCCGGTGCCGCACCCCGTAGCCAGCAGGTCGTGGTGCCGCGCGACGAGCGGCGTCGGGTGGTCACCACCCTGACTCCCACCCGCCGTGGTGAGCGGCCGGCGGCGCGCGTGGCGGTGCGCGCATTCGGCCCGCTCGGTCTGGGTGCGCGGCAACGCCAGCTGACCGTGCCCGGCACGATCCAGGTGCTGCCGGCTTTCGCGTCGCGCCGTTTCCTGCCCGAGAAGCTGTCGCGGCTACGGCAGATCGACGGTGCCGTGCTCGTGCGTCAACGCGGACAGGGCAGCGAGTTCGACAGCCTGCGGACGTACGTCCTGGGCGACGACGTCCGGGCCATCGACTGGCGGGCCACCGCCCGCTCGCGCGATGTCGTCGTGCGCACCTGGCGGCCGGAACGCGATCGGCATGTGGTCCTCGCCGTCGACACCGGCCGGTCGTCCGCCGCGCGCGTCGGCGACGAGCCGCGCCTCGACGCCGCCCTGGACGCCTGCCTGCTGCTGGGAGCGCTGTGCGCCCGCGCCGGTGACCGCGTTGCGCTCGTCGCCGCCGACGTCGAGGTACGGGGACGGCTCGGGCTCACCGGCGGCCGCGACGTCCTGTCGCGGCTCGTCGGCGCCCTCGCTCCGCTCGAGCCCGCGCTGGTGGAGACCGACCCGCAGCTGCTCGCGGCGCAGGTGCTGCGGCTGGTGTCCAAGCGTTCGCTGGTGGTGCTGTTCTCCTCCCTCGACACCGCGGCCGACACCGGGCTGCTGCCCGCGGTGCGGCAACTGGCCGGACGGCACGAGGTACTCGTGGCGTCGCCGTCCGACCCGGCGCTGGGCCTGCTCGCCGCTGCGCGCAGCGATCCGCTGGACGTCTACACCGCCGCCGCCGCCGAGCAGGCCGTCCTGGCGCGTGCTGCCGTCGTCGAGCAGCTCGACGCCAGTGGTGTGCACGTGGTCGTCGGCCCCACCGACGTCTTCGCCTCGCGGGTGGCCGATGCCTACCTCGACCTCAAGGCCGCCGGCCGACTCTGAGCGTCAGGCGACGGGCAGGACGCTGTCGCGCTCGTCGAACGGCAGGTCGCCGGTGGCCGCCGCGCGAACCCCGCGCCGCCCCAGCACGACGACGTAGCCGACGAACGCGATCTCGGCGACGGCGCCGATGCCGATTCGGGCCCAGGTGGGTAAACCGGAGGGCGTCACGAACGCCTCGATGACGCCGGAGACCGCCAACACCCCGGCCAGTCCGAGCGCGACCACGCCCGCCTGCCGGCCGGCCGCGGCCAGCGCCTGCGAGCGGGGCAGCGCACCGGGTGCGAGCCAGGACCAGCCCGTTCGCAGACCGACGGCGCAGCCCACGAACACGGCACTGAGTTCGAGCATGCCGTGCGGCAGGATGAGCCCGAAGAACTCGCCCGATCGGTGCGCGCCGATCATCACCCCACCCACCAGCCCGACGTTGATCGTGTTCTGCAGCAGCACGTACAGCGTGCCGACGACGGTGACGCCGAGGAACAGCGCCAGCGCGGTGACCACCGCGTTGTTCGTCCAGACCTGCGCGGCGAAGGACTGCGCCGGGTGGGCCGAGTAGTAGTCGGCGAAATCCTTGTCGACGAGCTGGCGCACCTCGCTGCCGGGCAGCACCCGCCGCACGCGGTCGGGGTGCGCGCGCAACCAGAGCCACATCGCGGCCGAGACCCCGATGCTGGCGAACGCCACCGACACCGACCACCGCCAGGTGCGGTAGACGATCACCGGGAAGTCCACGGTGATCCCGCGGGCCAGTGCCGACCACCCGCGCACCGGCGGGGTACCCACGGCCGCTGACCGGGCACGAGCCAGCAGGCTCGAGAGCCGGCCGGCCAGCGCTGCGTCCGGCAGCCGCGACTGGACCAGCGACAGGTGTGTCGCGACCCGCCGATACAGCATCACCAGCTCGTCGGCCTCGGCGCCGTCGAGCTTGCGGCGGCGCGCCAGCTCCGCGAGCCGCTGCCATTCGCCGGCGTGCTCGGCGGTGAAGGTGTCGAGGTCCACGATGATGCGAAGTCTAGGTGCGTGTTCGCCCGGGCGCTGTCGATCAGGCCGCCGGCCCGCAGAACGGCGAGATATTGCAGCAACACCTACGCCGATTGCTGGCCGCTGCCGGAAACGGCTCGACCTGCTACCCCCGACGCGGCACCGTGTAGGTCCAGATTCCGCGGCCGTGGGTCGCGACGACGACCGAGTTCGTACCGGCGATCGGCCGCACGTTGTCGACGACCACGTTCGGCAACCCCGTGACGTGCGTCCACCGGGTCGGACGATTCGCCGACGCGACGAACAATCCGACGTCCGTGCCGAGCACCAGCGTCGAGTTGACCACCGCGAGGCCGTCGCCGGGCGCATCGGGCAGATTGCCGGACACGTCGCGCCAGGTCGAGCCACCGTCGGTCGACTCGAACACCAGACCCTGGCCGCCGCCGGGGATCCAGCGTCGCGAGTACCCGTTGTAGACCGCGTACACGTGGGCCGGGTTGGCCGGATCGACGGTGAGGCCGCTGACGAACCGGTTGGGCAACACCGGGCTCTGGATGCGGTGCCAGGAACCGCCGTAGTTGGTATCGATGCCACTCTGGAACGACGGCGAGGGATTACCGCTCGAGTCGACCCAGCCGGCGTAGATCACCGCGCCGCTGACCGCCACGGCGGTGCCGACGTTGTAACCGCCCGCGGCGTCGGTGCCGAAGTCGTGCACCGACGTCCAGTCGCAGGTGGTGTCGCAGACCGTGTTCCAGCCCTTGCTCGTCACCCACACCTTGTTGCCGGCCGCGACCCAGTGGTTCGAATCGTGCAGGTCGGCCTGGAACGGGGCGGTGAAGCGCGCCGACGGGTCGCACTTCGTCGCATCGGTGTAGTAACCGCACTCGGGACTGATGGTCGTGAAGGTGTGCCCGCCGTCGCTCGTGCGGTACATCGCCAGGTTGGTGTATTCGCCGACCGAGCGTTGCGCGTCGGCCGGATCGACGAGCACGTAGCCGCCGTCACCGCCGGCGGGTTCGACGTTCTTCGCCGACCTCGGCAGCAGCACCGAGGTCCCGTTGTCCTGCAACCCGCCCCAGTAGCCTGTCCCGCGACCACTGGCACCCGCGGCGGCGTCGTAGTACTGCAGGGTGTGCAGCGTGTCATTGAGGTCGTTCCAGTGCCCGTACCCGACGACCGACGACGGACGGCTGTAGACGCCGCCGTCGTTGGCGATGAGCACGGTGTCACCGGCGACCGCCACGGCGTGCTGGTCCGGGTGGGTGGTCAGCGGGCAGGACGTCCCGCAGGACAGGCCGTAGTTCCAGTAAGGGCTCGCCGTCGTGAACGTCGCGCCGCCGTCGGTGGTCTGGAAGACCTCCTCCAGGCTGACGAAGACGTGCAAGGGGTTCGTCGGGTCGACCGCGAGCGCCTGGTTGTACCAGGACTGGATGCCGACGTGGTAACCGTCGAGATCCTCCAGCGCCGACCCCGATGCGCCCAGCGAGGTCGAGTCACCGATCGTGGTGTAAGGCCCGGCGGGATCACCCGAGGCCGAGACGAAGACCCCCTGCAGGTTCGTGTCGTCGCCGTCGTTGAGCTCCTTCGGCGACTGGACGATCTCATACAGCCGCGATCCGTCGGCGGCGTAGGCCAGCGTCGTGCGGCCGATGTCGGTGGCGTCGATGGAGCCCGACGGGGTGATCTTGTGGAACGAGCCCGCGCCGCCGCCGCTGCTCGAGAGGTAGAAGCCGTTGTAGTCCGTGCCGCCCCGCCAGCCCAGGACGGCCAGCACCGTCTGACCATGGGTGCCGGGCCGCGCCACGACGTCGGTGATGAACGAGGTGCGGTAGGGCGAGCCGTCTGGGTTCGGGTCGGGCTTCAGCACGAGCGACCAGCTGCCCGACGTCGACGCCGAGCTGTGCCGGTAGAGGCCCTGGCTGGTCGCGGCGTAGACGTGGCCGGCGCCGTCGTCACGCAACCGGAAGGTCTGGCCGTCGACCAGTTCCTGACCACCCACCCGGCGGAACGACCGGCCGCGGTCGGTCGAGCGGTAGACGCCGGTGCCGACGTAGGAGTCGCTGCTGGTGTTCGCCTCGCCGGTGCCGACCCACAGGGCGTGGTCGGACGTCACGAGCAGCGCACCGATGGACAGCGAGTCCTGGTCGTCCCAGATCGAGCGCCAGTGTCGACCGGAGTCCTCCGAGCGCCAGACACCGCCGTCCGCGGTGCCGGCGTAGTAGGTGCGGCCGTCCACGGCCAGCGCGGTGGCCCGACCCGAGACGTCCTGGAAGCCCGCGCCGTCGTTCGACCACGCAGGGTCGGTGTAGCCGTCCGGCTCGGCGTCGTAGGGCTGGTTCGTGACCTCGCTCAGCCGTCCCCCGGCAGCGGAGATCTTCGACGCGCTCGCCCGAGCCGCAAGCAGTGCTGCCGCCGACACCGAGGCTGCGGGCGCGCTGCGCTCACCGGCGTACTGCGCCGCCTGGTCGGCGACCTCGAGCGGGTCGTCCTCACCCTCCTGGCTGCCACCGCCGTCACCGTCGGCGGCGGTGTCCGCCGGGGTCAACCCGGGATCTGCTGCCTGGCCAACCTGGTGCTTGGCCACACCCCGTAAAGCTCGGGGCGCCGGCTTCGTTGACGCGACGGCAGAGGCGCCGAACATCAGCACGGCAACGGCAACGGCCACGGCAGCGGTGAGGGCGGTGACGCGGGAACGGCGTGGCATGGCGGTCTTCACAAAAGGCACCCTTCGGACTTTCGGCAGCAGCAAGCGGCAGTGTTGCATCCGGCGCTGCCACCGTCCATAGCCCGCTCCTATGTTCTGCGTCGGCGGTTCGCGGGTCGGCACGACGCTTTACGCTGCGCAAATGGTCGATGACGCACTGGTCTCGGGCGAGGGCGTTCGTCTGGACCTCACCCGCGCCGGCGTCGGGTCGCGCACCATCGCCGCTGCCATCGACGCCCTGCTTCAGCTGCTCGTCCTGATCGTCGTGGTGCTGCTCGACGTCGTGCTCATCTCGTCGTCCGACGACGCCGCAGGCAGTGCCGTGGTACTCGTCGAACTGGTGCTCGTGGTCGCGGGTTACCCGATCATCGCCGAGTGGACGACGAAGGGGCGCACGGTCGGGAAAGCGTGCATGGGGCTGCGGGTCGTACGCGACGACGGCGGCCCGGTCGCGTTCCGGCACGCCCTGGTGCGGGGGCTGGCTGCGCTGGTGCTCGAGAAGCCCGGGTTGCTGTTCCCGCTGACGACCATCGCCGGCGTGCTCACGATCTCGCTCAGCGGGTCGGAGAAACGCATCGGCGACATGATGGCCGGCACCTTCGTGGTGAACGAACGAGGTGGCGACCAGCGTGTCGGCCGAGGTCCCGCGTCGATGGGCGGCCTGTGGGTCCCGCCGGCGCTGCAGCCGTGGGCGCTGTCGCTCGATCTGCACCGTCTCGACGACGGACTGGCGCTGCGACTGCGTCAGTTCGTCGGCCGGGCCCACGGGCTCACCCCGGCCGCGCAGTTCGCCCTCGGCGAGGATCTGCGACAGCGGGTGCTGGCCGTCGTGGCTCCCCCACCGCCACCCGACGCGCCGACCCCGTTCGTGCTCAGCACCGTGCTCGTCGAGCGCCGACGCCGGGCGACAGCTCCCGCACCGACCTATGCCACGGCATACCCACCGCCCCCGTGGACCGGATCGCCCCACGCAGGCGGCACGTTCGCCCCACCGCGCTGAACATCACCCCGGAAAGATCAACAGCGCCGAAACGTCGATATTCGACGTCTCGGCGCTGTTGATCACTCAACGTGGCGACTCAGTAGCGGTAGTGCTCCGGCTTGTACGGGCCGGCGACGTCGACGCCGATGTACTCGGCCTGCTGCTTGGACAGCGTGGTCAGCTTGGCGCCGACGGCGTCGAGGTGCAGGCGCGCGACCTTCTCGTCGAGGTGCTTCGGCAGCGTTGTGACGGTCGGCTTGCCGTCGACGATGTAGTTCTCCGGGTGCTTGTGGATCTCGATCTGGGCGATCGTCTGGTTCGCGAACGACGCGCTCATGACGAAGCTCGGGTGACCGGTGGCGTTGCCCAGGTTCAGCAGACGGCCCTCGGACAGCACGATGATCGAGTGGCCGTCGGCGAAGGTCCACTCGTGGACCTGCGGCTTGACCTCGACCTTGTGGATACCCGGGGTGCGGGCGAGCCCGGCCATGTCGATCTCGTTGTCGAAGTGGCCGATGTTGCCGACGATGGCCTGGTGCTTCATCTTGGCCATGTCCTCGGCCATGATGATGTCCTTGTTGCCGGTCGTGGTGACGAAGATGTCGGCCTTGCTGATGACGTCCTCGAGCGTGACGACCTCGATGCCGTCCATGGCCGCCTGCAGCGCGCAGATCGGGTCGACCTCGGTGATCACCACACGGGCACCCTGGCCGCGCAGGGCCTCGACGGAACCCTTGCCGACGTCGCCGTAGCCGAGCACGACGGCCAGCTTGCCGCCGATCATGACGTCGGTGCCGCGGTTGATGCCGTCGATGAGCGAGTGGCGGCAGCCGTACTTGTTGTCGAACTTGCTCTTGGTGACCGAGTCGTTGACGTTGATCGCCGGGAAGAGCAGCGAACCGGCCTGCTCGAACTCGTACAGGCGGTGGACGCCGGTGGTGGTCTCCTCGGTGACGCCGATGATGTTGGCGCCCATGCGGGTGTAACGGCCCGGGTGGTCGACGATCGAGCGACGCAGCGTGTCGAGGATGACCACGTACTCCTCGGAGTCGGTGTCCTCGGGCTGCGGCACGACGCCGCCGGCCTCGTACTCGGTGCCCATGTGGATCAGCATCGTGGCGTCGCCACCGTCGTCGACGATGGAGTCCGGGCCGGTGCCGTCGGGCCAGGTGAGCATCTGCTCGGTGCACCACCAGTAGTCGACCAGCGTCTCGCCCTTCCAGGCGAAGACCGGGATGCCCTGGGGGTTCTCCGGCGTGCCGTTCTTGCCGACGACGATCGCCGCGGCGGCGTGGTCCTGGGTGGAGAAGATGTTGCAGCTGACCCAGCGCACGTCGGCGCCGAGTGCGGTCAGGGTCTCGATCAGCACGGCGGTCTGCACGGTCATGTGCAGCGAGCCGGCGATCTTCTTGCCCGCCAGCGGCTGCGACGGGCCGAACTCGCGACGCAGGGCCATCAGGCCCGGCATCTCGTGCTCGGCGAGGTCGATCTCCTTGCGGCCGAACGCGGCGAGGCTCAGGTCGGCGACCTTGAAGTCGGTGACGCTGCCGGCGCTGTCGGCGGTGAGGGTGGCGGTCATTCGTTCTCCTTGTGGGAAGTTGCCGGTGAGGGCGGTGTCGTCCACGGGCGGAGCCGAGAACGTGTCGGGAATGGCCAGGCGACGGAAGATCCCGGCGCCGGCCGGTGCGGCCGAACGGTGGAGCGGTCCGAACCAGTCGTCGACGGCCCGGGCGACCTGCGGATCGGTTCGCATCCGCAGCTCGAAGGCGATATCGCCGATGCCCAGCCCGTGGGAGTCAATCAGTTCCCGCAGCTTCTGCAGGCGGTCGATCTGGCGCGGGCCGTACTGCCGATGTCCCCCGGGCGTGCGCAGGGCGGCCACGAGGCCGGCCTGCTCGAGGTAGCGCAGCATCCGCTGCGACCACCCGGTCGCCGCGGACGCTTGCTGAATCGTCATCGACTGCATCGCTGACGAACTTACCACGATCGTGTCAGGTTTGCCGCTCGGCGAGCTTGCGGGTCAGCTCGGCCCGCACGGCCGGCCACTCGGCGGCGATGATCGAGAAGACGACGGTGTCGCGCAGCGAGCCGTCGGGCATGAGCCGGTGGCTGCGCAGCACCCCGTCCTGCTTGGCGCCGAGCCGCTCGATCGCCCGGCGCGACTGCTGGTTGAGCCAGTGCGTCCGGAACTCGACCGCGATGCAGTCCAGCTGCTCGAAGGCGTGCGTGAGCAGCAGCAGCTTGCTCTCGGTGTTCACGCCCGTCCGATGGGCCGACCGCGCGGTCCAGGTCGCGCCGATCTCGACGTGCCGGTTCGGGCTGTCGATGTTGCAGAACGTGGTCATCCCGACGACCCGTTGCGTGTCGCGCAGCCGCACCGTGAACGGCGCCATCGTGCCCGCCGCCTGCTGCGCCAGCCACGCCTCGATCGCGGCACGCATCGCGTCGGGACGCGGGACGCCGGTGTAGGACAGCGCCCACAGCCCGCCGTCGCTCGCGGCGTCGACGAGCCCGTCGTGATCGGTGACCTCGAGCGGGCGCAGCTCGACGAGCCGGCCCGACAGGACGACGGGCTCGATGAACATCTACTTCTTGCGAGCGGCCTTGAGGAACTCGCGGTTCATGTTGATGATGCTCGAGAACGGGATGCCCTTCGGGCAGGACGCCACGCACTCACCGGTGTTCGTGCAGCCACCGAAGTCCTCGGCGTCCATCTGACCCACCATGCCGAGCGTGCGCGACGTCCGCTCGGGCTGGCCCTGCGGCAGCAGGTTCAGTGCCGTGATCTTCGCCGAGGTGAACAGCATGGCCGCGCCGTTCGGGCAGGCCGCGACGCAGGCGCCGCACCCGATGCAGGTGGCGTTCTCGAACGACCGGTCGGCGTCGGCCTTGGGAACCGGCGTCGAGTGCGCCTCGGGCGCGGCACCGGTCGGCGAGGTGATGTAACCACCGGACTGGATGATGCGGTCGAACGCCGTGCGGTCGACGACGAGGTCCTTGATCACCGGGAAGGCCTTGGCCCGCCACGGCTCGACGTCGATGACGTCACCGTCGGAGAACGCGCGCATGTGCAGCTGGCAGGTGGTGGTCTGCTCGGGTCCGTGGGCCCGGCCGTTGATCACCACGCCGCACGAACCGCAGATGCCCTCGCGGCAGTCGTGGTCGAAGGCCACCGGCTCGTCGCCGCCGAGGATCAGCTTCTCGTTGAGCTGGTCGAGCATCTCGAGGAACGACATGTCGGCGGTGATGTCCTCGACCCGATAGTCGACCATCCGGCCCTCGGCGTCCGGGCCGGCCTGCCGCCAGACGCGGACGGTCAGGGTCATCGTGTCGGCGCCGGTCTCGGTGGGCCTGTCAACGGTGCTTGTCATCGGTAACTCCTATGCGTAACTGCGCTGTGCAAGATGCACGTGATCGAATACCAGGTCTTCCTTGTGCAGGACGGGCGCACTGTTCTCGCCCACCCACTCCCAGGCGGCGGCATAGCTGAAGTGCTCGTCGTCGCGTTCGGCTTCGCCGTCGGCGGTCTGGTGCTCCTCGCGGAAGTGCCCGCCGCAGGACTCCTCGCGGTGCAGCGCGTCGAGGCACATCAGCTCGCCGAACTCGAGGAAGTCGGCGACCCGGTTGGCCTTCTCGAGCTGCTGGTTGAGCTCCTCGCCGGTGCCGGTGACCTTGACGGACTTCCAGAACTCGGCGCGCAGCTCGCGGACCCGGTCGATCGCCTTGCGCAGGCCGCCCTCGTTGCGGGCCATGCCGCAGTAGTCCCACATCAGCAGGCCGAGCTCCTTGTGGAAGGAGTCGACGGTGCGGTTGCCGTCGATGGACAGCAGCGTCTGGATTCGCCGGCGGGTCTCGGCCTCGATCTCGGTGACGGCCGGCGCGGCCGGGTCGACGTCCTTGATGCCGCCCTGGGCGATGTAGTTGTTCAGCACCGGCGGCAGCACGAAGTAGCCGTCGGACAGCCCCTGCATCAGGGCCGAGGCGCCGAGCCGGTTGGCGCCGTGATCGGAGAAGTTCGCCTCACCGATCACGAACAGCCCGGGGATCGTGCTCTGCAGGTCGTAGTCGACCCACAGGCCACCCATCGTGTAGTGGACGGCCGGGTAGATGCGCATCGGCACCTCGTACGGGTTCTCCGCGGTGATGCGCT